>NZ_CP091716.1:1230500-1532333 GCF_022009635.1 Variovorax paradoxus | reverse complement strand
CATCAGGCATCCGTGCGGATGCTTGGTGATCGTGAGCTGGCCGCCTGCCGTGGCGCTCAGGACGTCGCGATGCCGGGTCGGCACGGAGAGCCGCCCCTTGGCATCCAGACTGAGCGATGAAGCGCCTTGAAACACGACCACGAAACCCCTGTGTTGGGAGGTGCTGCGGCACCCGAAGGGGGCACTACCCGCACTTTTTCCCACTTAACTGCACTTTTTTGCACTGTAGCAGGAAACACTTGGGGCGCAACTGGCCGTTCGGGGTATTTTTTGTAATGGAATCAACGACTTAGCGCCGATTCCAAATCCGTGGAATCGGCGAATTTCGTTGAGAATGAAGTACTTAGCTCACGCAGTGAAAGTGATGCGTGAAGGATTCCCCCGTTACAGGGGGAACCAAAGGGCAGCTTCAGAGGATGAAGCGCGAAAGATCTTCGTCGTGACTTAGTGCCGCGAGGCGCTGGTCGACGTAGGCGGCATCGATGCGGATCGATTGGCCTTCAAGGCGGGTCGCGTCGAAGCTTACCTCATCCAGCAGACGCTCCATCACGGTCGACAGGCGGCGCGCGCCGATGTTCTCGGTGCGCTCGTTCACCTCGAAGGCAATGGTCGCCAGCCGGTTCACGCCTTCGGGCGTGAAGTCGAGCGTCACGCCCTCGGTGGCCAGCAGCGCCTGGTACTGCTTCACGAGCGACGCGCGGGTCTGCGTGAGGATGCTCTCGAAGTCCGACACCGACAGCGACTGCAGCTCGACGCGAATCGGAAAGCGCCCCTGCAGCTCGGGAATCAGGTCGCTCGGCTTGCTCAGGTGGAACGCGCCGCTCGCGATGAAAAGCATGTGGTCGGTGCGCACCACGCCGTACTTGGTGGTGACGGCCGTGCCTTCCACCAGCGGCAGCAGGTCGCGCTGAACGCCCTGGCGCGACACGTCGGAGCCCTGCGCTTCGCTGCGCGTGGCGACCTTGTCGATCTCGTCGATGAAGACGATGCCGTTCTGCTCGGCGTTGGTGATGGCCTGGGCGCGGATCTCGTCCTCGTTGACCAGCTTGGCGGCCTCTTCGTCGACCAGCAGGCGCATGGCCTCGCCGATCTTGAGCTTGCGGGTCTTGCGCTTGCCCTGCCCCATCTGGCCGAACATGCCGCGCAGCTGCTCGGTCATTTCCTCCATGCCGGCCGGGCCCATGATTTCCAGCGGCGTGCGCGTCTCGGCGAGGTCGAGCTCGATTTCCTTGTCGTCGAGCTGATGCTCGCGCAGCTTCTTGCGGAAGGCCTGGCGCGTGGGATTGGGCGCGTCGAGCGCCGGAGGTGCGCCGTCGGCACCGCGCGCCGGGGGCAGCAGCACGTCGAGGATTCGCTCTTCGGCGGCATCCTCGGCACGCGCGCGCACCTTGGCGCTTTCGGATTCGCGCGTCTGCTTGACGGCGATCTCGGCGAGGTCGCGAATGATCGAATCGACGTCCTTGCCCACGTAGCCCACCTCAGTGAACTTGGTGGCCTCGACCTTGATGAAGGGCGCGTCGGCCAGCCGCGCGAGGCGGCGCGCGATCTCGGTCTTGCCCACGCCCGTGGGGCCGATCATGAGGATGTTCTTGGGCGTGATCTCGTGGCGCAGCTTGTCGTCGACCTGCTGGCGGCGCCAGCGGTTGCGCAGGGCAATGGCCACGGCGCGCTTGGCGGCGGGCTGGCCGACGATGTGGTTGTCCAGCTCGGAGACGATTTCCTGGGGGGTCATGGACATGGTCAGAGCGCTTCCACGGTGTGGTTCATGTTCGTGTAAATGCAGATTTCTCCGGCGATCGACAGCGATTTGCGCACGATCTGCTCGGCCGAAAGCTCGGTGTTCTCGATCAGCGCCTTGGCGGCCGACTGGGCATAGGCGCCGCCGGAACCGATGGCGATCACGCCGTCCTCGGGCTCCAGCACGTCACCGTTGCCGGTGATGATGAGCGAGGTGGTGGCGTCGGCCACGGCCAGCATGGCCTCGAGCTTGCGCAGCACGCGGTCGGTGCGCCAGTCCTTGGTGAGCTCGACGGCCGCGCGGGTCAGGTGCCCCTGGTGCTTTTCGAGCTTGGCCTCGAAGCGCTCGAAGAGCGTGAAGGCGTCGGCGGTGGCGCCGGCAAAACCTGCCAGCACCTTGCCGTGATAGAGCCGGCGCACTTTGCGCGCCGTGCCCTTGATGACGATATTGCCGAGAGTGACCTGCCCGTCCCCGCCGATGGCGACCTGATCGCCTTGGGGGGTCTTGCGGCGCACGCTCACGATGGTGGTGCCGTGAAACTGTTCCATCGAAGCCATCTGGGGATGGCCCGGGGCAATGCAACCCGCGGCAAGGCCGCCCGGCGCCTTAGTTTTTCCTAAGCGCGACCGTGGCGTGATCGGTAATACCTACCAGCGTGAACAGCGCGCCGATCAGCCGGTGCGCATCGACGAACTGCACCCGCTCGCCGTTGGCGTCCCGCGTGCGCACCCAGCTCAGCAGCGTGCCGGCGGCGGCCAGGTCCATGCGCAGCAGCGCGGCGCACGAAATGACCGGCGCCGTGGTGTGGCGCAGGTCGTTGTCCAGCCGCTGCCAGCTCGACAGGGATTCGCCCCGCAGGTCGCCCGCCAGCGCGGCAAAACCGCTGTCGGTGGACGGAAAGCTCTCGGAATCGCCGCCGACCGACAGCAGCGACCACACCGAGCTGGGACGGCTCGCCGGCGGCGCGGCCAGCGAGGTGCACTCCCCGCGCGGGTCTTGCCACGAGGGCGGCGACACCTCGTAGGTGATGCAGTAGTTGAGCGCCACCAGCTCGAAGTCGTCGGGCAGGTGCATCATGCGCAGCGCCGCCAGGTGCAGCTGCCACCAGACGTCTTCGGTGCTGCGGTCGTTGTTGGGCGCGGCCTCGGACAGCACGGCCAGCAACTGGGCCGAACCCATGAAGCGCAGCTGCACCGGCGAATCGGACCAGTGGGTGAACAGCACCCGCAGCGGGGCGGCCGCGTCGGCACCGATGGCTGCCAGGGCACGCCAGTCGAGCGTCCAGACCGAGCCGGCCTTCGACAGCGCACGCGTGAGTTCCACCAGGCCTTCGCGCGCCAGGTGCGCGGGCGAGACCCAATCGGCCTGAGACGGGCCTTCGGAGGCCGCGCCGGCCTCCTCGCTGGCGGTTACGGCCTTGACGCTGCGGGCCAGCTCTTCGAGCGAGACCCAGTCGGGCCCCATGCGCCGCATGCGCTGCGCATAGCGCATGCGCGCGGCCGCGAACTTGGCGGCATCGCCGGTCGCGCGATACAGGTCGAACAGGGCACGCCAGCGGCTGTCGTCGCGCTCGGCGGCGGGGCTGCCTTCGGCTTCGGTCGCGGCGGCGCTCTCGGAGGCCAGGGCCTGCAGCAGGATGGCTTCGGCGCCGGTGTCGTCGCCATGCGCGAAACGGATGACGGCTTCTTCGAGCGCGCCGTCGTGCGCCAGTCGCGACACGGGCATCGGAGTCGCGCCAGCGGCCATCGGTGCTTCCCCGGCCGCGGCAGCCGCGGCGGCGGGCGGGCTCACGCTGTGAGGCCGGTCGGTCTGCGTATCGGGCGCGTCGGAACCGACGGGCGGCAGGGTCTCGGCGCCGGCGTCGGGCGGCGGATTGACCAGCGCTTCGCCGTTCGGGCCGCGCCCCTTCCACCACTGCTGCGACATCTGCTGCTCGATCTCGTCGATCTTCTTGAGCGTGAGCGCGCGGCCTTCGAGCTTTTCCGAAGAGCTGTTGAGGTTGAACGACGAGGGCGTGACGGTCGGGTCGAAGGCGTGGGCGGCGGCCTCGCGCTGGCGCAGCTTGCGAAGCATGTCGAACTCGCGGCGGCGCACGAAGTCGTTGCGCTGGCGCCGCTCGATCATCTCCTTGAGCATTTCCCGGTTGTAGGCCTGCTCGGGCAGCGAGGAGTCCGACGGGGCGGGCTCATCCAGCTCCGACCAATCCTTCAGCGGATTGCGGACAAACTTGGCCACCTTGGAAAAAAGGCGGCCCGACTCTTCCTTTGCCATTCGACGAAAGCTTGCAGACGGGGGTTCTTGCGACCTTCTTCCCGATCAATCCCCGAACATCTTCTGCTTGAGTTCCCGGCGCTGCTGCGCTTCGAGCGACAGCGTGGCCGTCGGGCGGGCGAGCAGGCGGCCCACGCCGATGGGTTCGCCGGTTTCGTCGCAGTAGCCGTAGTCGCCGGCGTCGATGCGCTGGATCGACTGCTCGATCTTCTTGAGCAGCTTGCGCTCGCGGTCGCGGGTGCGCAGCTCGAGGGCGTGTTCTTCCTCGATGGTGGCGCGGTCGGCCGGGTCGGGCACGACCACGGTGTCTTCACGCAGGTGCTCGGTGGTCTCGCCGGCGTTCTCGAGGATGCCGCGCTTGAGTTCTTCGAGCTTCAGGCGGAAGAACGCCATCTGCTTTTCGTTCATGTACTCGTCGTCGGGCATGGCGATGACTTCGGCATCGCTCAGCTCGTTGGCGGTCTTGGTCTTCCAGTTGTTGACCAGCTTCGGGTCCTTCTTCACGGCCAGGGGCGGCGGCGGCACCAGCGCATTGGAGGGTGCCTGCGAGAAGCTGGACTTGGCAGCGGTCGATGCCACCGATTGCGGCATCGAGGGAACGGTCAGTTGCGACAGCCGGGACACGCGGCCACCACGCGCTGCGGGTGCGGGCGTGGCGGTTTGAGCGGGAATCGAGGGTGTCGCCGGGGCGGAAGTGGAGGCGGCAGCCGTTTTTTTCATGGGGATCGGGGAAGCAGAAGGAACGGCAGCAGGGCGGCCGACGGGTTTGGATGACGATGGACCCGCGCCTGCGTTCTTGGTTGCGGCAGTTGCAGGCTTGGCGGATTTCTTGGCAGCGGTCTCGGCCTTGGCCGGTGCTGCCGCGGTCTTTTTGGGCGGCGCGCTTTTCTCTTTCGCCGTGGGGCCCGGCACTGCGGCGGAAACCTTTTTTGCCGCAGGTGCAGCCTGCTTCGCAGCCGCCACCTTCTTTGCGGCGGGCTTGGTTGCTGGCGTGGCCTTGGCGGCGGGTTTCTTCACGGTGACTGGCTCCTTGATCGAACTGGAACGCGCTTTCACTGGGTGTCTCCTCCCATGGGAGCCGGTTGCGGCTTTCAGGCCGCGCGGGCTCCACGTTGTCGGGGTGCTCGCCAACGGCGAACCCCGGGGTTATACCCCCGAAAGCCCACCAGAAACGTGCGGCGCCCCGTGCCGGAAGTCACATCCTGTCCGCTTGGACGGGGTATGGCTGCCGGAACAGGCGCGCGATTGTATAGAGAACTCGAAAGCGCGGGCGATGTGTCCGGGTGCCGGCCGCGTCCATTAGCATCGCGCGGCGTCACTGGAGAGGGTGACGCAAGCCCGCCATTGCCCTTTTGGCGGTGCGGGCCATCCGATCATTCGACAAAAGAAAGCAAGCCTTGAGCAAGAAAGCAGCAGTATTGGGCGTCCTGGCCGCAGCCATCGCGGTGGCCTACGGGGGCAGCACCTGGTGGGCCGGGTCGCAGGTCAAGTCGCGTTACGACACCGCATTCGACGAACTTCCGAAGCAGACCGCGCTGGTGCGCGTGGTCGAGCGCAACTACGACCGCGGCTTCCTCGGCGCCGTGAGCACGGTGACGCTCGAGATCGGCTGCGCGCCCGACGCCACCGCCGCCGCGCAGAAACCCGCGGCCGGGGAGGAAGCCGACAAGGACGCGGATGAAGAGCCGGAAGAAGAAGCCGACGCCGCGCCCGCCAAGCCGCTGCGCTTCACCATCCGCGACACCATCCACCACGGCCCGCTGGCCGGCGGTACCCTGGCAGCGGCCACCATCGACAGCGAACTGGTGCTCGACGCCAAGACCCAGGCCGATGCGAAGAAGCTGTTCGGCGAGGCCAAGCCGCTCTCCGCCCACACCAAGGTCGCCTTCAGCGGCGCCTTCACCAGCGACCTGACGGTGGCGCCCGCCAAGCTCGCCGAAGAAGGCAAGGGCCACCCGAGTTCGACACCAACCGCGCTAAGTGCTTGATTTGTATGGGCCAAGACTCTCGGCTGCCACTACAGCAGGCTCAATTGGGTGTCTTGCTGGGGTTTTTTGATCTTCAGTGCGGCCAGCACATCGGTCTGGCGTTGGACGATGGAAGAGACGCCCGCAATGGGCGCGGCATTGTTGATGCTCACACGGTGGCGCTGAATTCGCCGCAAGTCCGCCAGGGCAGCCTCCGGTGACAAATCGCTGCCACTCATCTTCAGGCGCTGGCGCATCACGCGGTACAGGATCAGGGCCAGCATGCAAATGCTCGCATGCGCCTTGATGCGCTCGGGCAGGCGGTGGAACACCGGCGCAATCTCGATCTCCGACTTCAGCACCCGAAATCCCCGTTCGATGTCTGCCAGTGCCTTGTAGCGCTGCACCACCTCTTTGGGTGTCAAGTCCGCCACGTTGGTCACCAGCAGCAGCTTGCCATCCATCGCCTGGGCGCGGGCCAGAGCTGCCTGGTCGATGTCATACGTGAACAGATCGGCATGCAAATCGACCTTGATGATGCGCTTGAGGTGCGCCTCGCTCACCTCATGGAAGAAGCGTGCCGTCACACCCGCATCAGACAGCTTTCTACCCCGGTGTGCCTTGCCTGCATCTTGCGAATCGAGCTTGCCCACCAGCTGGTCGGCGCGCTGGCGCAATTGGTCAATGCGCGCCTGACGACTGGCAGTCTGCTCGGCCGCCTGCTGCGGGTTATGGGCCGCCACCAGACGAAGACCCTGCCATTGCGCCTCATCGATAGTCTCTTCTGTCGTTTCTTGCTCTGATGCGCGGGCTCGGGCTCGGGCGTTGATCGGCTCCAGTATGTCTGCGAACTCGCCATAGCGCCGCCCCGGCACTGCCAGGATGAACTCCAGCGCTTGATCGGTTGATCCGCTGGCCCCACCCGACAAGCGCAACTCGGACAAGGCCTCTATGTTGTCCAGCGAAAGCAGCCCACGGTCAGCCACCACCACCAGGCGGCGGATGTGCGGGTAACGCGCCATCACCTTCTTCAAGGTCGGCTCCAACGTCGGTGCCTCGGCTGTGTTGCCCGCAAACACCTCGTGATAGATAGGCATGCCGTCGGCTGTTTGCACCACGCCGAGCATGAATTGGCGCACCACCATGCCTTCCTTGGACATCCCATAGCGGCGCACGTCACCCTCTTGCTGGCTCAGTCCTTGGGCGCGGATGGTGGTCAGGTCGTAGAACACCACCGACAGATCCTCATCAATCAGCGGGCGCAAAAGGCCCGCCACGCATTCATCCACCGCGTCCTGGTGGTCCATGAGCGCATCCATGCTGCGCAGCAGTTGCTGGTGGGTGAGTGCCTCTGCATCGATACCCGGCATGCTGACGGTTTGCAGCCAGCGCAGCACCCGAGCTTGGAGTCGGGGTCGCACAGCCGGTTAAAGACCATCACCCGCAGGGCATGCTCGATGGGGTTGGTAAAGCGTGCGCGGCGAAAGACAGCAGCCAAGCCATCGAAACCCAACTCGTGCCAGAGTTGATCCAGCGCCCAGACATCGCCCAGGGCCAGTGCGGATTCAAAACGCACCTGGGGAACGGATGTCTCACTCAGTGAGCGACCCTTGGCGCGAAGCAGACCGCCCAGCAGTGAGTCGACTTGTCCATCTGTTTCGTCCACCCGCCCGATGGTGGCCAGCGTGCGCTGGCGGGGTTTGCCGTGTTCGTCTCGGAAGGACTCCACCAACTGGGCGTAGGTGTGGCCGCCTGAGCGGGTGAGCTTGATGAACATAGAAGAAGTGTAGCAAAAAAATACGGGCAATTGCCAACACATCAGCAATAAAACATTGCCACTACATAAAAATCAAAACGCCTCAGCTAAGTGCTTGATTCATATGGCACCGGTCCGCGAAAACATCGGAAAACGGCGGTTTGGTGTCGAACTCGGGGGGCCAGATGACATGGCAGGGCGCGCAGCTGCGCATGGACGTGAACGCCGCGCGCACCCAGGTGCGCTACGACCTGACGATGCCCGGCTTCGACCTCAACGACACCCGCACCGGCCTGACCATGAAGATGGGCAAGCTCACGGCCAAGGCCGACATGGACAGCAGCGCCGGCTGGTTCCTGGCCACTGGCAAGACCGAAGGCCGCCTCGACACGCTGGAATTCGCCGCCCCCAAGGGCCTGGGCGCGAGCGCGGGCGACGACGACACGCCGCGCAAGCCGCTGCCGACCGTGCTGCTGCAGGGCATCGACCTGGTGGGCGGTGCCAGCATCAAGGACGGCCTCTACGCGTCCGAAGGCACCCTCAAGGGCGCCGGCAAGATCGGCGCCACCAAGATCGACAAGTTCGAGCTGACCAGCGGCGCCCGCCGCATCCATGCCGCCGG
The DNA here is from genome assembly GCF_022009635.1 of Variovorax paradoxus. Taxonomy (NCBI): domain Bacteria; kingdom Pseudomonadati; phylum Pseudomonadota; class Betaproteobacteria; order Burkholderiales; family Comamonadaceae; genus Variovorax; species Variovorax paradoxus. The sequence goes on along the minus strand of NZ_CP091716.1, from coordinate 1,523,979 downwards.
CTACAAGAAGCTGGCCGACGCCTGGATCCAGTCCAGCGCCGCCAACGGCTGCGGCAAGGGCGGCAGCAAGGCCTCCCAGGCCGCCATGAGCGCCCTGGCCGACCAGCTCGCGCCGGACCTCAAGGCCATGGCCAAGTACGGCCCCGAAGCCGGCATCGACAAGATGCTGGTCGAGATCGACGGCAAGCGCGCCGAACTCAGCTACTCGGTCAGCATGGCCGGCGTGACCGACGAAGACCTGCAGTCGCCCGGCACCGCGCTGCTGCTCAAGCGCGGCGTGCTCAAGGCCAATGCACGCCTGCCGATGCAATGGCTCGAGAAACTGGCCGAAACCGGCGCCGAGAGCGGCCAGACGCCCCCGCCCGAAACGGTGGCGCTGCTGGTCACCCAAGGCGAGCAGAGCGGCTTCGTGAAGCGCGACGGCGACGACGTGACCGCTCAGGTCGAGTTCAGCGACGGCAACCTGAAGGTCAACGGCAAGCCGCTGGGCGGGCTGGGCAAGTAGCAGGGTATGTCTCCCTCCCCCGCTGGGGGAGGGCGGGGTGGGGGCACGACGGCCTCCCGAAAAGCATGGCGCCTGTTCGCAGGCCTGCCCCCATCCCGACCTTCCCCCAGCGGGGGAAAGAGCAAGTCAGGGACTCAGACCAGGCACTGCTCCAGGCCCTGCTCCAGAATTTCGCGCGGCAGCTCGATGCCGATGAACACCATGCGGCTCTGGCGCGCTTCGTCCTTGCCCCATTCCGGGCCCAGGTCGCTGCCCATGAGCTGGTGCACGCCCTGGAAGATCACCTTGCGCTCGGTGCCCTTCATGTTCAGCACGCCCTTGTAGCGCAGCATGCGCGGGCCGTAGATGTTGACGATCGCGCCCAGGAAGTCTTCCAGCTTGGCCGGGTCGAAGGCGCGGTCGGCCTTGTAGACGAAGCTCTTGACGTCGTCGTCCGTGTGGTGATGGTGGCCGTGGCCGCCTTCGTGCTTGTGCGAGGGGTGGTCGCAGTGCTCGCCATGCGCGTGGTCATGGTCGTGATGGTCGTGGTCGTCTTCCTTGAGGAAGTCGGGGTCGATGTCCAGCTTGGCGTTCAGGTTGAAGCCGCGCAGGTCGAAGATGTCTTTCAGCGGCACGTCGCCGAAATGCGCCTTCTGCTGCGGCGCGCGCGGGTTCATGTGCTTCAGGCGGTGAATCAGCGCCTCGGTCTCCTCGGCCGACACCAGCTCGCTCTTGCTGATGAAGATCTGGTCGGCAAAGCCCACCTGGCGGCGCGCTTCCTGGCGGTCGTTGAGCTGCTGCGGCGCGTGCTTGGCGTCCACCAGCGTGAGGATCGAGTCGAGCAGGTAGCTCTCTGCGATCTCGTCGTCCATGAAGAAGGTCTGCGCCACCGGGCCCGGGTCGGCAAGACCCGTGGTCTCGATCACCACGCGGTCGAAGTCCAGCAGGCCCTGGCGCTTCTTGGCGGCCAGCAGTTGCAGCGCCTCGCGCAGGTCTTCGCGGATGGTGCAGCAGACGCAGCCGTTGCTCATCTGCACGATCTGCTCCTTCGACTCCGTGACAAGGATGTCGCTGTCGATGTTCTCCTCGCCGAACTCGTTCTCGATGACCGCGATCTTCTGGCCGTGGGCCTCGGTCAGGATGCGCTTGAGCAGCGTGGTTTTGCCCGAGCCGAGAAAGCCGGTGAGGATGGTCGCGGGAATGAGGGCCATGTGGGGAGTGCTCCGGAAGCGGAAAACAGGAAAAAAGGGGCGAAAAAAGACTTGGCCGGCAGTTTAGCCAATGCCACTGAGTTGCGTTGCCGGCAGGGTCAAGCCGGTTTCCGGACCACCACCAGGCCCTTCAGGTACTCCCCTTCCGGGAACTCGATGGTCATCGGGTGGTCGGGCGCCGCGCCCAGCCGCTCGGCGATGTAGCCGTCCACGCCGGCGTCGATCCCGGCCGAGGCCACGATCTTGTGGAACAGGTCGGCGCTGATGCCGCCCGAGCACGAGAAAGTGAGCAGCACCCCGCCCGGCTCCAGCAGCTTGAGCGCGAGGCGGTTGATGTCCTTGTAGGCCCGCGCCGCGCGCTCGGCATGCGCCGCCGTGGGCGCGAACTTGGGCGGATCGAGCACGATGGCGTCGAAGGTGCGCCCCTGGTCGATGAACTCGCGCAGCACCGTGTTCACGTTGGCGTCGAGGAATTCGGCCTCTATGCCCTGCCCCTCGAAGCCGTTCAGCGCCAGGTGGCCGCGCGCGCGCTCCAGCGCCGGCAGCGACGAATCGACCGACACCAGTTGCGCGCCCTGCAGCGCGTTGGCGGCCTTCAGACCCGCGAGCGCCGCGACCGTGAAGCCGCCCGTGTAGCAGAAGCAATTCAGCACGCGCCGGAAGCGCCGGTGCTGCGCCAGCTCGGCAAAGCGCTGGCGGCTGTCGCGTTGGTCGAGGTAGAAGCCGGTCTTGTGACCGGTCGCGATGTCGAGCGACAGCTTCCAGCCGTGCTCGCGAATGACGATTTCGGTCGGCCCGTCGCCACGCAGCCAGCCGGTGACGGGCTTCAGGCCCTCGCGCTCGCGGCCGCTCGCGTCGGAGCGCTCGTAGAGCTTGGCGAGGCCCGTGGCCTTGAGCAGCGCGTCGGCCAGCACGTCTTTCCAGCGCTCGACACCGGCCGAAAGAAACTGCGCCACCAGCGTGTCGCCATAGCGGTCGACGATCAGCCCCGGCAGGCCGTCGGCCTCGCCGTGCACCACTCGCACGCCGTCGCTCTGCAGGTCGAACAGGCCGCGCGCGGCCACCGCGCGGGCGCACACCGATGCGAGGAACGCAGCATCGATGCGCTGCGTTTCGACAAAACTCCAGGCCCGTGCCCGGATCTTCGAGGCCGGGCTGAAGGCGGCCCATGCCAGGAAAGCCCCGTCGTGCGACTCGACGCGCACCGTTTCGCCGGAGTCGGCACCGCCGCGCGCGATGGCGGATTCGAAGACCCAGGGGTGGCGGCGCTGCATCGAGCGCTCTTTGCCGGGTTTGAGGCGAAGGGTTTTCATTGTTGGTTGCTTGCTTTACTTATTTGTCGTTCTCTGGCTTGGCCTTCGCACGCGGATGCGCCGCGTCGTACACCTTGGCCAGGTGCTGGAAATCCAGCCGCGTATAGACCTGCGTGGTCGAGATGCTGGCGTGGCCCAGCAGCTCCTGCACCGCGCGCAGGTCGCTGCTGGACTGCAGCACATGGCTCGCGAAGGAGTGCCGCAGCATGTGCGGATGCACCGGCGCCGCGAGGCCGGCCTTGAGGCTGCGCTCGCGCAGCAGCTTCCACACCGCCTGCGACGACATCCGCACGCCCTTGGCGCTGATGAAGAGCGCGGCCGCCGCCCGCGGGTCGCGCAGGTGCGAGGTGGCCAGCGCGGCGCAGTCGCCGCGCACCGCGAGCCAGTCGCGCACCGCCTCGGACGCCTTGCTGCCCATCGGCACGATGCGGCGCTTGCTGCCCTTGCCGAGCACGTTGGCGTCGCCCGCGTCGAGGTCGACCCAGCCCCGCGCGCTGCTGCTCGCCTGGGCGTCGAGCCCCGTGAGCTCGCTCACGCGCAGGCCGCAGCCGTAGAGCATTTCGACGATGGCGCTGTCGCGCGCCTCGGTCCAGGGGTCGGCCTCGGGGTCGTAGAGCTCGGCCAGGCGCACCGCGTCGTCCACGCCCAGCGCCTTGGGCAAGGGCTTGCCGGCCTTGGGCGCATGCACGTCCTGCACCGGGTTGAAGCCGACCAGCCCTTCATGGCCCAGCCAGCGATAGAAGCTGCGCCAGCACGACAGCACCAGCGCAATGCCGCGCGGCTCGCGCCCGGCGGCGTGCAGCTGCGCCATCCAGCGGCGGATGTGGGCGGTCTGCACATGGTCCAGCGACAGCTTCGCCTCGGCGGCATGGTCGGTCAGCGACTTCAGGTGAAAAGCGTAAAGCTCGACCGTGCGCGCCGCGAGCCGGCGCTCGACGCGCACATGCTCGAGGTATTTTTCGACCCAGCCGGAGGCTGCGGAAACGGCCGGCGTCGCGGGCCCGGAAGGCTCAGAAGAGGAAGCCACGGAAGACATTGTTCACGATGGCCGCCGGCTCGCGCAACGCGCCCTTCGAAAACGGCCCCAGCGCGTTCCAGCAGGAGGTGGGCGCCGCCGCGTACTGCACGTCGAAGCGGCGGTCGAAGCCGCTCATCTTCACCAGGCGCTCGATGCGCCACATGTGGAACGGCTCCGACACGATGACCACGCTGCGCACGCCGGCCGCTTCCAGCAGCGGGCGCGACAGCGAAAGATTCAGCCGGGTGGAAGTGGAAGCCTGCTCCAGCAGCATCGGCCCGGCGTAGCCATCGGCCTGGGCGCGCTCGCGCATCGCGATGGCTTCGGTGCGGCCGTCTTCGGAATCCACGCCGCCCGAGAAGGCGAGCTGCTTCACGAGGCCGGTTTTGGCCATTGCCACCGCCGTGTCGACCCGCCCCGACAGGCAGGGGTGCGGCTTGCCGTCCAGATAGGCGCGGCTGCCGAGCACCAGGGCGGCATCGGCCGCATGCTGCGGCGGGTTCGCCAGCAACGCTTCGGCATGCCGCCAGATGAATGCGCCGATGGCCGCGTAGGCCAGCACACCGGCCAGCAGCCCACCGAACAGCAGGACCTGCCAGGGCCGCCGCAGCCAGCGCGGGCGGCTCAAGGACGCAGCCGCGACAGCCCGCCCGACGCCAGCTCGGCGATGCGCTCGAGGAAGTCGGTGCCCATCTCGGCGTTGAAGCGCTGCGCGTCGGGCGACGCCAGCACCAGCATGCCGAAGGCCGGCGACTCGGCGTCGGGGCGCAGCGGAATCAGCGCGATCGACATGGCCGACTGCGGCTCCGGCAGCCAGCTCGCCGCCTCGAAGCCCGAGTTCAGGCCGCAGTACGGCGAGGTCAGCGAGGTGGCCAGCGCCTTCACGTCGTCGCTCACCCACTGGGCATAGGCCTCGTTGAGGTATTCGCTGCTGCAGTCCCACACCTTGATGGCCGTCTGCGGCACCAGGAACAGCGACTGCAGGTCGACCGCGATGCGGTACGGCAGGCTGCGCGGGTCGCGCGTGGTCAAAAGGCCGCTGGTCCAGCGCTGCAGGCGGTCTGCGATGACGACGTTCTCGGTGCCGTGGCGCACCATGTCCATCAGGCGATGCTCCAGCGCCTTGATTTTTTCGCGCAGCATCTCGGCCTGGCGCTCCTGCAGGCTCACGGCGCGGCTGCCGTGCGGGCTGGTGAGCTGCACCTGCGCCAGCAGCTGGGCATGGCGCTCGAAGAAGTCGGGCGTGTTCGCCAGGTAGTTGGCGATGTCGTCTTCGGTGATCGGGTTCATGGCGTTGTTGGCGTCGTTGTTGTTCGTGAAAGCGGTCATGGCAGATCCACCGTGTCGGGTACTTCGATGTCGCCCTCGAACACCGTGGTGGCCGGCCCGGTCATCAGCACCGGCTGGCCCTCGCCCTGCCATTCGATCGTGAGGACGCCGCCGTGCGTCTGCACGTCGACCCGGCGCTCCAGCAGCCCCAGGCGAATGCCCGCCACCACCGCCGCGCAGGCGCCGGTGCCGCAGGCCAGCGTTTCGCCGGCGCCGCGCTCGAACACGCGCAGCTTGATGTGCGTGCGGTCGACAACCTGCATGAAGCCCGCGTTCACCCGCTGCGGAAAACGCGGGTGGTGCTCGATCTGCGGGCCCTGCTCGGCCACGGGGGCGGTATCGACGTTGTCGACCACCTGCACCGCGTGCGGGTTGCCCATCGACAGCACCGCTACCGAAACGATAGCGCTGCCGGCGCGCGTGCCGAGCGCGAGGTGCCATTTCTGCCACGCCCCCTCGGGCTGCGGATCGAGCCCGGCGGTGTCGAAGGGCACGCGCTCGGTCTCGAAGACCGGGGCGCCCATGTCGACGGTCACGCGGCCGTCGGCGCCCATGCGCGGCGCGATCACGCCGGCCAGCGTCTGCACGCGCACTTCGGTCTTGTCGGTCAGCTTGTGTTCGCTGACAAAGCGCATGAAGCAGCGCGCGCCGTTGCCGCACTGCTCCACTTCGCCGCCGTCGGCGTTGTGGATCACGTATTGGAAATCGACCCCCTCGGCCGGCGAAGGCCGCACGGTGAGGATCTGGTCGGCGCCGACGCCGAAATGGCGGTCGGCCAGAAAGCGGTATTGCGCGGCGCTGAGGCCCAGCGTGCCGCGCGTTTCGTCCAGCACGACGAAATCGTTGCCGGCTCCCTGCATCTTGGTAAAGCGGATTCGCATTGCAGGATTATCGCCACCGGCACCGCCCCTGACGACCGCGGGCCCATCCGCCGGTCGCCAGGGGCGATGTGCCGGCAGCCTCAGAGGCCCAGCAGCGCGCGGCCTTCGTCGGCCAGCAGGTCGTGCGTCTCGGGGTGCGCGCGCATGTAGGCGGCGAACACGGGGCACTGGGGAACGACGCGCAGGCCCCGCTCGCGCGCCGAGGCCAGGCCCGCGAGCACGAGTTGCCTGGCGACGCCCTGCCCTTGCAGCGCCTCGGGCACCAGGGTGTGGACGAAAGTGATGACATCGCCCGCCAGGGTGTAGATCGCGACCGCGCGTTCGCCTTGCGATGCGAACTCGAAACGGTGCTTCGACGGATTGTCCTGGACGCCGGAGGAAGGAAGCGTGGTCATGAAGATTGGAGCGATCAGGCCTGGATGAACGCCAGCAGGTCGGCATTGACCTGATCGGCGTGGGTGTTGCAGGTGGCGTGCGGCGCACCGGCATAGACCTTGAGCTGGCTGCCCTTGATCATTTCTGCCGCGAGCTTGCCGGTGGCCTCGAAGGGCACGACCTGGTCGTCGTCGCCGTGGATCACGAGCGTGGGCACGTCGATCTTCGCCATGTCGGGGCGGAAGTCGGTTTCCGAGAACGCGGTCACGCAGTCGATGGTGGCCTTGATCGAGGCCTGCAGCGCAATCTGCAGCGTCTGCTTGAAGACGCCCTGCGACACCTTGGCACCGGGGCGGTTGGTGCCGTAGAAGACCGTGCTGAAGTCGTCGAGAAACTGCGGACGATCGGCCGCCAGCCCGGCGCGGATGCCTGCGAACAGCGAGGCGTCGGGGCCCACGGGGTGGTCGGCCGTCTTCATGAACAGCGGCGTCACGGCGCTGATGAGCGCCAGCCTGGCCACGCGCGCACTGCCCTTGCGCGCGATGTAGCGCGTCACGTCGCCGCCGCCCATCGAGAAGCCCGCAAGGATCACGTCCTTGAGGTCGAGCTTCTCGATCAGCTCGGAAATGTCGTCGGCGAAGGTGTCGTAGTCGTAGCCTGTCCACGGCTGGCTCGAACGGCCGAAGCCGCGGCGGTCGAATGCGATGGTGCGGTAGCCGCGCTCGGCGAAGAACAGCATCTGGGCGTCCCACATGTCGGCGCTGAGCGGCCAACCGTGGCTGAAGAGAATGGGCTGACCCGAGCCCCAGTCCTTGTAATAGAGCTCGGTGCCGTCGCGCAGTGTGAGTGTGGTCATGGTTTTTCCAGTGGAGTGAATGAACGAAGGAAGGAACGAAGGGAAATCAGATCGCAAGAAAGTGATGCACCTCGGGCTTGCCCGGCCCGATGTGAAAGCGCAGCGCTTCGCCCTGCAGGTCGGCGTCGGCCTGCGACACCCGGTGGTGCTGGCGCAGATGCTCCGCCCACGATTCGACGAGGAACCACTCGATCACCCGCTCCCCGTCGACCGTGTGCTCGTGCAGGCCCCAAGCGTAGGCGCCGTCGCGGCGGCGTTCAAGAGACAGGCGCTTCATCGCCTGCAGGAAGGCCGGGCGGTCGTCCTTGCGGATGCGGTACTCGATCTGGATCATCACCGGCCCGCGGTCGTGCGCCACCGGTTCGGCGAGCAGCGGCTCGGGCCAGTGGTTCGATGCCTGCAGGTCGGCCTCGCCGGCCGGCAGCCGCACCCGGTGAAACACCAGCCCGACCACAACAAGCCCCACGGCTCCCGCCACCAGCGTGGCCGGCACGCCGATCTGCTGCGCCACCAGGCCCCAGCCCAGGCTGCCGGCCGCCATCGCGCCGTTGAACACCGTGAGGTACACCGCCAGCCCGCGTCCGCGCACCCAGTTCGGCAGGATCGACTGGGCTACGCCGTTGAGCGTGGTCAGCGCAATGATCCAGCCCAGGCCCAGCACCAACAGCAGCAGCACCGCCAGCCACTTCGGCGGCGCGAAGACCAGGCTGCCCATGACGGCGGCCGTGAGCAACGCGGCCAGCAGCAGCATGCCGTCGGCGTCGAGCCGGGCGCGCAGGCGCGGCATCACCAGCGCGCCGCCGATGGCGCCCGCACCCACCGCGCCGAGCAGCACGCCGTAGAAGCCCGCGCTGCCGCCCAGCATCTGGCGCGCCACCAGCGGCAGCAGCGCCCACACCGAACTGGCGAACAGGAAGAACACCGCCGCGCGCAGCAGCACCACATGCAGCTCCTTGCTGGCACGCGTGTAGCGCAGGCCGGCGCGGAAGGCACCGAGGAAGTTTTCCGACAGCCCGCTGTCCGCCGGCGCCGGGCGCTTCCACCACAGCAGCGCCGCGATCACGAACACATAGCTCAGCACGTCGACGCCGTAGGTGGCCGCCGCGCCGAAGCTCGCAAGGATCAGCCCGCCCGCCGCCGGCCCGATGGAACGCGCAATGTTGATGCCCAGCGAGTTCAGCGCCACCGCGCCCTTCAGGTCGGCACGCGGCACCAGCTCCGGCACGATGGACTGCCAGGTCGGCCCCATCAGCGCCGCGCCGATGCCGCCCACGAAAGTCAGCGCGATCAGGTATTCGACCGTGAGCGCACCGGTGTGCGAGAGCACCAGCAGCGTGCCGCTCACCGCCGCCAGCACCAGTTGCACGAAGATGAGGAAGCGCCGCCGGTCGAGGATGTCCGACAGCACGCCCGCCGGAATGGCGAGCAGGAACACCGGCAGCGTGGCCGCCGTCTGGATCAGCGCCACCGCCGTCGGGCTGGCCGACAGGTCGGTCACCAGCCAGGAGCTGGCCACGTCGCGCATGAAGCTGCCGACATTGCCCAGCACGGTGGCGGCCCAGAGCACCGCGAACACCGGCTGGCGCAGCGGCGCGAAGGCACCGCGCGTGGATTGTTCAGACATGGGCGCGCTCCTTCAGGTCATGCCAGGCGACCAGCAGGAAACCGCCGACCAGCCCCAGGTGCTCGAAGAAGGAGTTGGCCGCCATGAAGCGCTCCTGCCCGACGGGCATCTGCCAGAAGCGCAGCGCCACGAAGGTCGCCATCAGCGTGAAGCCGGCGAGCGCCAGCGCGCCGAGCCAGCGCAGCCGGCCCGTGAGGATCAGCGCCGAGGCGCCCAGCTCCAGCACGATGACCGCCACGGCCAGCGGGCCGGCCGGCGACATGCCGAAGTGGTTCATCTCGGCCAGGGCCGCGTCGAAGTCCATCGCCTTGTTCAGGCCGCCCTGCAGGTAGGCCGCGCACAGCAGCAGCAAGGCGATCCAGCGCAGTGCGGGTGTGGTTGTCCAGCGCATCGTCATCCTCACACCGCCCAGCAGGCGCAGCCGAGGGCGCCCCAGAAGCTCTTCAGGTCGCCAACGGGCAGCTTGCTGCTCCAGGCCGTGGCGTGGCTGTGACCGTGCACGTTGCAGTTGTTGGCGCAGCCGCAGGACGCAGCAGCGTTGCGCATCACCTTCTGCAGCGGCGCGCCTTCCTTCTTGTCGGCCCAGCCGGCATAGCCGCCGAAGGTGCGCGCGGGCGACCAGTCGGGCATGGCAGGAGGCACCGAGCCCTCGTCGTGCGAGGCGAAGGCGCCGGCGCCGTAGACCACCTTGCCGCCCACCATCGTGAGCAGCGCCGTGGTGTCGGCAATGTCCGATTCGGGGCAGGCGAAGAAGTCGCGGTCGGGCACCACGAGGTCGGCGAGCTGGCCGGCCTGGATGCGGCCCTTCTTGCCCTCCTCGTTCGAGAACCAGGTGACGTTCTCGGTCCACATGCGCAGCGCCTGTTCGCGGTCGAGCAGGTTGCGCTGCGGCGTGATCTGCAGGCCGCCCACCGTCTTGCCCGTGACCAGCCACGACAGCGACACCCATGGGTTGTACGAGGCCACCCGCGTCGCGTCGGTGCCGGCCGAGACCTTCAGGCCGTGCTCCAGCATGCGCTTGACCGGCGGCGTGGCCTCGGCCGCGGCGGCGCCGTAGCGCTCCACGAAGTATTCGCCCTGGTAGGCCATGCGGTGCTGCACGGCCACGCCGCCGCCCAGCGCGGCGATGCGGTCCATCGACTTCTCGGTAATGGTCTCGGCATGGTCGAAGAACCAGTTCAGGCCGGCCAGCGGCGTATCTTTGTTGACCTTCTCGAACACGTCGAGCGAACGGCTGATGGTCTCGTCGTAGGTGGCATGCATGCGCCAGGGCCAGCGGTTCTGCGCCAGGATGCGCACCACGCCCTCCAGGTCGCCTTCCATCTCGGGCGCCATCTCGGGGCGCGGCTGGCGGAAGTCCTCGAAGTCGGCGGCGGAAAACACCAGCATCTCGCCGGCGCCGTTGTGGCGGAAGTAGTCGTCGCCCTGCTTGTACTTGGAGTTGGCGGTCCAGTTGAGGAAGTCTTCCTTTTCCTGCTTGGGCTTCTGCGTGAACAGGTTGTAGGCCAGGCGGATGGTGAGCTGGCCGTCGTCGGCGAGCTTCTGGATCACTTCGTAGTCGTCGGGGTAGTTCTGGTTGCCGCCGCCCGCGTCGATGGCGCCGGTCACGCCCAGGCGGTTGAGCTCGCGCATGAAGTGGCGCGTGGAATTGAGCTGGTAGTCGAAGGGCAGCTTCGGGCCCTTGGCCAGCGTGGCGTAGAGGATGGCTGCGTTGGGCTTGGCCAGCAGCAGGCCCGTGGGGTTGCCGGCGCTGTCGCGCACGATCTCGCCGCCGGGAGGCGCGGGCGTGTCCTTGGTGTAGCCCACGGCGCGCAGCGCGGCGCCGTTGAGCAGCGCGCGGTCGTACAGGTGCAGGATGAACACCGGCGTGTCGGGCGCCACCGCGTTCAGTTCCTCGATGGTCGGCAGGCGCTTTTCCGCGAACTGGTGCTCGGTGAAGCCGCCCACCACGCGCACCCACTGCGGCGCGGGAGTGATGGCCACCTGCCGCTTGAGCATGCCCATGGCGTCGGCCAGGCTGCGCACGCCGTCCCAGCGCAGCTCCAGGTTGAAGTTGAGCCCGCCGCGGATGATGTGCAGGTGGTTGTCGATCAGCCCCGGCAGCACGCGCTTGCCCTGCAGGTCGATCACGCGGGTGGCGCCGCCGGCCAGCGGCAGCACGTCTTCGGCGCGGCCCACGCGGGTGAAGCGGCCGTCCTTGATGGCCACGGCGTCGGCCACCGGGTTGGCGCGGTCCAGCGTGGTGAAGCGACCGTTGTGCAGGATCAGGTCTGGGGTTGCGGTGTTGGTGGTCATGGTGTCGGAGAAAGAGGCGACCGCGAGGCCGGGGGCTGCGAGGGTGGCGCCGAGCGCTCCGAGGAGGCGCCGGCGGCTGGAGTCTGCGGACGGGTTCATGCGTCGCGCCTGCCGGAAGACGGGGCTTCGGCGGTGTTCGCCGGCGTGGGCTGCGCGCACTTCGGCAGCTCGCCGAACACATGCGGCTTCACCTGGTGGTGCAGCCACGAGGTGGCCACCGCGTCGGGCTTGATCACGCTCTTGATGAGCGGCGGGATCTGCTCGCCGAGCAGGATCCCCAGAAGCCCCACCAGGGCGATGACCGGCGGCGCCGGCGAGCGCACCTGGAAGAGTGCGTAGATCACGCCGACCAGGAGGCCGAGCGCGAGCGACAGGACATAGGGCTTCATCTGGTTCACCCCGGCTTTCAGCCTTCGTGCGCGCCGAACATGGTCTTGGCGTAGGTCACGCCCAGGCCGTAGGCGCCGCCCACCTTCTTCGCGATGCCGGTGGTCAGCTCGTAGGTTTCGCCGCGGGCCCAGTCGCGCTGCAGCTCGAGCAGGTATTGCAGCGAGGTCATCGGCTGCGCGCCGGCCTGCACCATGCGCTCCATCGCGCGGTTGTGCGCCTCGGCCGAGACGTCACCGCAGGCGTCGGCGATCACGTACACCTCGAAGCCCTGGTCCAGGGCCGACAGCGCCGGGCCGACGATGCACACGCTGGTCCACAAGCCAGCCAGCACGATGCGCGGCTTGCCGATCTGGTTCACGCGATCGATCACGGCGGCGTCTTCCCAGGTGTTCATCGAGGTGCGATCGAGCATTTTCTGGCCCGGAAAGGCGTCGGTGATCTCGCTGAACATCGGGCCCGAGAAGCTTTTTTCAGCCACCGTCGTGAGGATGGTCGACACGCCGAAACCGGCCGCCGCCTGCGCCACCAGCGCGGCGTTGTTGCGCAGGTTCACGGCGTCGATGGAGTGCGTGGCAAAGGCCATCTGCGACTGGAAGTCGATCATCACCAGCGTGTGGTCGGTGGGCGTGAGCAGCTTGGCGCCGGCGGTGGGGGTGGCTTTGATGGACATGAGAAAAGCTCCTGGGGTTGAGTTGACGTTCGATTGAATTCACAATTGCGTTCGGAGGGAATCTCCTTGGCACGGACTGAATCATCGGGTTCTCTCCCACCGTCATCGACGAAACTTTTCACCCTCAATCATCGAATTTTTCGATCATTCATTTTTCGACAAGGACCGACGCGTGCTCAAACTCAGCCTGGAAGCCATCGAGGTCGTCGACGCCATCGCGCGCCACGGCTCCTTCGCCGCCGCCGCCACGCGCCTGAACAAGGTGCCCTCCACCATCTCGTATGCCGTGGGCAAGCTCGAGGAACAGCTCGGCATGCTGCTGTTCGAGCGCAACGGGCCGCGCGTCACGCTCACGCCCGCCGGGGAAGAAATGCTCAAGGAAGGCCGCTGGCTGCTCGGCGCCGCGAGCGACCTCGAATCGCGCATGCGGCAGATCGCCACCGGATATGAATCGGAACTGCGCCTGGTGCACGACTCGCTCATTCCCACGCAGGCGCTCATCGACGACATCCGCGCCTTCGAAGACCTGCGCTGCGGCACACGGCTGCGCATCGGCTGCGAGGCGCTCACCGGCAGCTGGGAGGCGCTGCGCGAAGGGCGTGCCGACATCGTCATCGCCGCCGGCGACGGCCCGGCCGGCGGCGGTTACCAAGCCGTGACCGTGGGCAGCCTCGACTTCGCGTTCTGCGTGGCGCCCTCGCACCCGCTCACGCGGCTGGGCCGGCCGCTGCAGCGCGGCGACTTGCTGGAATGCAACGCCATCGTGGTGGGCGACAGCGCGCGCACGCTGTCGGAGCGCACCGTCGGCCTGCTGGCCGGCCAGCCGCGCATCACCGTGCCGTCGATGCCCGCGAAGATCGCCTGCCAGGTGGCGGGCCTGGGCCACGGCTTCCTGCCGCGCGCCTGCATCCTGGGCGAGCTGAAGCGCGGCACGCTGGTCGAGCTGCCCACCGAGGAACCGCGCCCGCCCGAGGCCTTCTGGCTCGCCTGGAAAACCGGCGCGCAGGGGCAGGCGCTGCGCTGGTGGCGCGAGCGCATGAACCGCACGCTGGTGCCGGCGCTGCTGCCGCGCTCGGCCGGCTGACAGCGAGCAGGAGCGTCAGCCCTGGGCCGCTACAGCACCTTGACCGCGCGGCCGATGAACTGGATCGGCCCGGTCGGCCGGTCGATGGGCGAGCCGTTCTCGGGCTCCAGCGTGAGCTCGAACAGCTGGTTCGGCTCCAGCGGCGGCAGCTTGTCGATGGGAATGCGCAGCGTCTGGCCCTGCTTGACCAGCCCCAGCGACACCGGGCCGCGCCACTGATCGGCCTTGGTCCAGAACTGCAGCGTCTTCTGCGGCGGCACCTCGATCGTGCCCAGCGGCACCAGGCTCAGCTGGCGGGACGACGTGGTCTGGATCACCCAGCCCGGCGATTTGTCCTGCGGAGCGACCAGCACCACCATGTACTGCGGCGTGGGCGGCGGCCGGGTGACGAGCACCGCCACCATCAGCGCCGCGGCTGCAAAGCCGCCGGCAGCCAGGCCGCGCCAGAGCTGCAGGTTGTTCCACCAGTTCGCGAAGCCCGATGCGCGCGCCGGCTCGGCCTTCCTGGCATTCGGTGAGGCAGCAGCAGCACTGCCCAGCGTACGCTCGATGCGCGACCACAGCGCGGGCGATGGATCGGCTGGCGCCGCGAGCGAAGCCAGCGGCAGCAGCCGCGCCTCCCATGCCTGCACCGCATCGCGCAGCGCGGGCTCGTCGCGCATGCGGGCCTCCACAGCCGCGCGTGCATCGGCCGACAGCGTGCCCAGCACGTACTCGCCGGCCAGCGCGTCGATGTCTTCGAAACTGGAAGAAGCCGCGCCGCCGCTCATGCCATGCACTCCCGCAGCGCGCGCATGCCGCGCTGGATCCAGGCCTTGACCGTGCCCAGCGGCGTCTGCAGCCGCTCGGCGATCTCGCCATGCGAGCAGCCTTCCACATACGCATAGAGGATGCAGTCGCGCCGCGCCGGCTCCAGGCCGCCCAGGCAGCCTTCGAGCCTGCCGAGGTCGGCGCGCAGCTCGAACGGGTCGGCGGCGGAGGCATACGCCGCGAGCGCGGCCTGGTCGTCGATGGCCTCGGCCGCGTCTTCGCTCACGTCGACCTGGCGCGCGCCGCTGCGCACCATGTTCAGCGCGGCATTGCGCACCACGCTGTAGATCCAGCCGCGGCCTTCGCCGCGCGCCGGATTGAAGGTTTCCGCGCGCTGCCAGATGCTGATGAAGGCGTCGTGCAGCACGTCTTCGGCCTGCTGGCGCTGGCGCACGATGCGCAGCGCCACGCCCATCAGGTAGCGGCTTTCGCGCTGGTAGAGCTGTTGCAGGGCCTGACGGTCGCCGCGTGCGCAGGCCATGAGGGCGGCGTCGTAGTCGAAGGGCGAGGTGGGTGGCGGGTTCTGCACGGCCCGATGGTAGTGGAGCCGGCGGCCCCGCCGCCGAATCGCCCCCCGATCAGGACGCCTTCCAGAAGATGTAGTCGGCCTGGTACTGCACCACCTGCTTCTGGCCCTTGGTGGCCGAAGTGCAAGGCACGGTGGCCGGCGCCACGCCGCCTTGCAGCGCCACGCGCTGGATGTACGTCACGCCCGTCATCGCGCCGCTGCCCGTGGCCGGGTTGGCCTTCACGAGTTGGAACGGCAGGCTGGTCGGGCCCGAGGGCGCGACCGCCAGCTGCGTGGCCGTGAGCTTGGAGCCGTCGTTCGATTCCCAGGTGGCCGGCGGGCCGTAGTACTTGCCGACCTGCTTGCCGCCGCGGTCCCACAGCTTGGCGTCGGGGCCGATGAACACCCACTCGGTCTGGCCCGGGGCATTGGCCTTGTCGCGGCATTCATAAGTGATGTCGCCCTTGCCCACGGTTTCCATCGCGACCTTGTGGCCGGCCGGCACCTGGATGGTGGGCGGCAGGCTGGACTGATTGAAGGCGGGGGTCATCGACATCGAGCCGCAGGCGGTGAGCACCGCAGCAGCGGCACTGACGGCGCCGAGAACGGCGAGCGAACGGGCGGGACGGGAGGTGTGCATGGAAATTCTCCTGGGGTTGTAGAAGGTCAGCAGCTCCTCGCTGCTGAGGGGTCTACACGCCAGGGGCGGGTTTGGATGCAGTAGGTGTGAAATTTTTTTGAGAGGGGGTAGCGGGCATTGCAACGAATGCGCGCCGGTTCGTGAAATACGAACGGGCGTTTGACAATGGACAACAGTGTTTTCTCTTTCGGCCACGTACACCCCTCGGGTCATCAACTCTGGGTGTATTGAATGGATCGAAAGATTCTTGTGGTCGGCGACCCGCCGGCCGCTGGCGGACGGGTACTGCCATACGAGGGCCCCATGTTCGACTTCTTTGGTCATCGCGCCGCATTGATCGGCGGCAGGGCCTATTGCGAGGGATGCAACAGCGTTGGCATCATCGCCAAGACAGGAGGACCACGGCGCCCGCAGTTCATATCGGAGATAGCGCTGGAGGGAGACGTGGTGGTGTGTCACTGCCCGATGCCGCAGCCATTGCTGTCAGTGCTGCAGCAATCAGCAGTTTGCGACGATGACGCCGCGCATGCAACTGGCGTGTACCCGCTGGCTTCGACAACGAACATGATCTCGAGTCCCGAGATGGCGGCCTTCAAGAAAACGGTGGACGAGAACGTCACACATCCACCCGAGGCCGAACAAACCGAGAACATTTGCCCAAACATGACGAACAAGGAGTTCGCCGTCCTGGCAATGAAACTGCGCGACATGGCGATCGACTACATCACGAAAAAACGGCTGCCCGAACTTGAGCGCTGGGACAAAAAGGCGCAAGCACGTGTGGAGGCATGGTTCGCCATTGCCGACCAAGATACGCGTGAATATCTGCAGAAAGGGTTGGCCGCATGCGTTCGCGTTCTCAGGGGTCTGGAGCCAAAGAACTTTGTCCGTTTCATTGAAGGTGGAAAGCTGGCGACCTGCGTCATGGGGAGCGCACTGGGCACCGATGGCGCAGCCTGCAAATCGGACATCGCCACGCACACCATCGCAATCGCTCTCCCCTTCTGCGGCTACAGGGATCACAAGTTCAACTTCGACACCGGCGAATCCACCAACGGCCCCTCGCGGCTCATCGTCTTGATCCACGAAGTCACGCACTTCGACGACACCTTCAGCGCGAACGACAACTGGTACGGAGTAGTTGATTCAAAACGAAATGTGAGAAGCGAGAACCACGCTGCTCTTCTGGCAAATGCGGACAGCATCACCGCCTACATCCTTGGAATCGCATGAAAAGCAACAAACCAACCCTGTCCGCCTTGATCGCAATCCTCGCGATGCTGGCAGCTCCGTCTTCCGATGCATGCTCCCCGATCAAGGTCATAGGGGTGTATTTCGAGCGTGACTCTTCAGTAGTTCCCGCATCACAAGTTTCCAGGCTGGCGAACTGGGTGATCGATCTTCGCCACCGGTATCCGAACCATCAAGCCTTCTATGTCAGTGCTTCCACCGAGCCCGGCGAGCAAGCTCCCAATCACCTGGGATTGGATCGTGCACACAATATTGCTCGCGTCCTTCAGAAAAATCTGCAGATCGCGCCAGCAAAGATCGAGCTCCCGGAACGAAGCTACGTCGAAGCGCCTGTCTCCGCGTATCTGAAACAGCTGGAGAAGAGTCAAGGCGTCAGAGTGGATCTCAGTTTTTTACCGGCTTGCCCGCATGAATGCCCTTGCCAGATGGGTGACCCTCTCTACGAACCGAGGGCTCCCAAGCAATGAAGGGCCGGCTCCTAGCCCTCACTTGGGCCATCACGCCCGCATGGGCATTCGCATGTTCGTTTGCCGGCCTCGAACACGACGTGCAGTTCACCGCAGCAAGCATGCATCTCGACTCGAAGCAGGTCCTGCCGCTGAGGAATTGGTTTGTCGAGCAGCAGAACCCGAAAAGGGCGACCGGCGGCATCTACCGCGCAGACATCTTTGCCAGAGCCATCAAGGACGATCCCGTTTCGTTGGAGAAGGCGAATCTACGGCTCGCCGAGATCGTCAATCTGTTGAGAGCCTCGAGCAACACTGCCTCGCTTGAAGTGCAGGGGCACATCGATGAGTTCGAAAGCAAGGACATACAGCACCCAGAGCGCCTGGATGTCCTGAATGCAACTGTTCAACCCGCCTGCGCCAAGACGCTCTCATGTTGCAAGTGGATTGACGGTCTCGTAGCACAACCCAAGGAGTAGAAAGCCGATGAACTGGCAAATCATCTGGGCTCTAGCGACAGCCTTCGCTGCGGGAGAGGCAACGGCATGCAGCTATATCGTGCAAACTCAGCTTGGCTTTGATCGCGACTCGGCTGATCTGAGTCGGCCGCAGATCTTCAAACTCTCCGAATGGCTGAGCCGTTCCTACATAGCCTTTCCACAGTACAAGGGCGCATCAGTGGAAACCGGCGCTTCTGGTGCCGTAACCAGCAAGACGAAGGCACTAGCGAAAAAGCGTGCAGCCAACACAGCGCGAGCGCTGCGCATGTTGTTGCAAACCGACCTTCCGATCACGACTGTCGCTCGTGGATATCGGTTGCCCGTTAACGGCCTCGGCGACAGCAATGACTTCGCTTCGCTCCAGCTCTATCCAGACGTCGAGGGACTGAAGTTGCCTGATTGCAATCCGGTTCCGATTTCTGGCTCGAAGCCTTAACGCGATCTGCAATACATGATGAAGAACCAGAAGCCGTACGTTGTGCTCGGAGGCCTGCTGGCGTCTGTCGCGATGTCGAGCCCACAGGCAGTGCTAGCCTGCGGGCCCGCCAAAGTGATCGGCGTGTACTTCGACCGCGACTCCGCGACACAAATGTCGAGGCTGGCCGATTGGATGGCCGACCTGCGCGCGAAATATCCGAACCACGAGTCCATCGACATCAGTGCCTCCGCCGAACCTGGCGAGCACTCTCCCCAAAGCCTGACGATGGAACGGGCGCGCAACGTTGCGCGGGTTCTTCGGGAAGACCTGCGCTTCGATGGAGCGAAGATTTATCTGCCGGCCCAGGGCTATGTGAAAAAGCCCGCGTCCGCGTACCTCAGGCAGTTGGAAAAAAGCCAGGGCGTTAGGGCCGTGCAACTCGAGTTTCTTCCTGCCTGCCCTCATGAATGCTCCTGTGGGTCGAGCCCCACTCCCTCCGAACCGAAGGCTCCAGCGCAATGAAAGCCCGCCAATTCATTGCCCTCGCATGCAACTCTTGTTCCGGCATGTCTCGCTGGTGGCTACCGCTGAACATGTTGGTCTGGACCTTGACGATGCCCTTGCTCAGCCTTGGTCTGCGCTACTTGGATCAGCAGCGAATCCTGACAATGTCCGGCGCAGTCGTGGCGACTGGGGCGATCGCGTTGCTGCTCTGGGCGGTCTTCATGTATGTGAAGTGCGTTCCAGCTGCGTCCGGTCTCTCACGTCGCATTGGATATTTCGTGGCCTTCTTCACCATGATGACTCTGCTGGGCGCCCTGGGCCTTTGGCTGACTTTCTGGGCCATCGTCGCGGTTTACGGACTGTGAACACGGCTGGTGCGCCTGGTCGATCACTGAGCTTCGACATCACCGGCGAGCCGCGCGACTACGCACCTGCACCACCAACGCCAGCACAGCAAACCCCAACATCACCCCCACCCCCGCGTAGAGCATCCCCAACTCCGTCCCAGGCCCGATCGCCGCAGTCAGCACCGCCAACCCACAAGCCCCGCCCACCTGCAGCGAACTGTTCAGCAGCCCCGCCGCCAGCCCCTGCTCTTCGTCGGCCACGCCGCTCGTGCCGGCCACCATCAGCGCCGAGATGCTCAGCGCAAACCCCACGCCCCACAGCACCGAAGCCGGCAGCAGCACGCCCCACAGGTCGGGCTCGGGCCCGATGCCGAACATCAGCAGATAGCAGGGCACGAAGGCCGCCAGCCCGGCCAGCAGAACGCGCCTCACGCCGAAGCGGCTGATCAGCGCGCCGATCTTCGGGCCGACGACCACCACCATCAGCCCCGCCGGCAGCAGCACCAGCGCCATCTGCCACGGCTTCCATCCCTGGATGTTCTGCAGGTACAGCGCAATCAAGAACTGAAAGCCCGCCGCGCCGCCATACAGCAGCGCCGCGCTGATGTTGGCCGCCACCAGCCCCCGGTTGCGGAAGATGCCCAGGCGCACCAGCGGCTCTTTCACGCTGCGCTCGATGGCCACGAAGCCCGCCAGCAACGCCACCGCCACCACGAACCCGCCCACCGTGCGCAGCGATGCCCAGCCTGCCTCCTCCGCCGACACCACGGTGAACACCAGCAGCAGCATGCCGGCCAGCAGCGTGACGGCGCCGCCCACATCCAGGCGCGTTCGCTCGGCGCGCGGCGCGTCGGGCGGTAGGTAGCGCAGCGCGGCCAGCAACAGCAGCACCGCCACCGGAATCGGCAGCACGAAGATGTAGCGCCAGTCCAGCGCCGCCAACAGCCCGCCGATGAGCAGGCCCGACGAGTAGCCCGATGCCTCGAACAGATTGAAGATGCCAAAGGCCTTGTTGCGCGCCGGCCCTTCGGCAAAGGTGGTGGTCAGCAGCGACATCGCGGCCGGCCCGGTGAAGCCCGCGGCCATGCCTTTGACAAAACGCGAAACGATCAGCAGCCCCGCGTCGGTGGCAAACGCGCCGCCCACCGACACCAGCGCAAACACCGCCAGCCCCGCCACCAGCACGCGCCTGCGGCCGAACAAGTCGGCGCATCGCCCACCCAGCAGCAGAAAGCCGCCGAATGCCAGGATGTACGCGCTGACCAGCCACTGCGCCGTGGCCGCGCCCATGCCGAACTCCTGCTGTATCTGCGGGATTGCCACCACGATCATCGAGATGTCGAGCCCATCGAGCAGAATCACGCCGCTGAAGATCAGCAGCGCGATCCACATGCGCGCGGGCCAGTGCAGGGGGTCGGTGCCCTGCGTGGCGGCAGGGCCCTCGTCGTCATTACCGCCCCGGTGCGGGTTGCAGGGGTCCAAGCTGGCAGAAGACATTCAATTGCTCCAATCGATCCGTGGTTTCTTGATTGGCTCGATCGTCCCGCGCCGCACTCGCGTTGGGAAACCAGTAGTTCTCAACGAACCATCAAATGGAACTTGAAGATCGATGGCATCCACGACGCCAATGACGAACAACAACACCACCAACCGCATGCTCCCCGGCACGCGCGCCCTGCGCACCTTCGAGGCCGCCGCGCGGCACCTGAACTTCACGCGCGCGGCCGACGAGGTGGGGCTCACGCCCGCGGCCGTGAGCTACCAGATCAAGGAACTGGAAGACCAGCTGGGCGTGGTGCTCTTCACGCGCACCAGCCGCAGCATCCAGCTCACGCCCGCCGGCGCCGTGATGTTCGAGGCCACCGCCGACGCACTCGACACCCTGCACCGCGCCGCCGGCCGCGCGCGCAGGCTCACGCGCAACGCGGCGCACCTGCGCGTGTCATTGAGCGCGCGCTTTGCCACCAACTGGCTGCTGCCGAGGCTGCCGAAGTTCAGGGCCGCCAACCCGGGGCTGGAGCTGAGCTTCGACATCAGCGACGAGCTGCGCGACTTCGAGGCCGACGACATCGACGTTGCCATCCGCTTCGGCACCGGGCGGTACGAGGGCGCGCGCGCCGACCGGCTCTTCGAGCTGGACATCGTGCCCGTGTGCAGCCCCCGGCTCATCGAGACCGGGCCGCCGCTGAACGAGCCGCGCGACCTTGTGCGCCACAACCACACGCTCTGCTATGTCGACTGGAAGACCGACACCATGACCTGGCCCAACTGGCGCATGTGGATGGCCGCGGCCGGCGTGGATGACGACTTCGACGACAGCCGGTGCGTGGCGTTTTCCGATTCGGGCTACGTGGTGCAGGCCGTGCTCGAAGGCGGCGCGGTGGGGCTGGCCGACCTGGACATGATCGAGGCCGACCTGAAGCAGGGGCGGCTGGTGAGGCTGTTCGACGTGGGCGTGAGCATGGCGCCGACGTATGCGTATCACCTGGTGTATCCGCAGGGGTACGGGGAGGACGCGCGGGTTGTGGCGTTCAGGGAGTGGATGCTGGGGGAGATAAGCGGTCATGTTGCAGAGCCGCTAGGCAGCTCAGCCGCCTGACGATCCTGGCTGACTCGAAATTTCGATTCGGTTAACGCGCCAGCCCATGTTCGAAATAAACGCCTGCTAGGCTGGCGGCAAAAAAAGATACCGATTCGAAAAAGGGAGTACAGATGGCAACAGAAACAAACTCCGTGGGACGCGCGCAGCACTCGGAGCCGAACTTCACCTTGTACGGGCGCATCGCCGCAGGCGGAGCTGGAAAGGTCAGTTGGCCCGATCCACCCGACCTCCATTTCTCGCTGGTCATCACTGATGCGTACAGCGGCATCACCGTGATCGACGGACAGCCGACCATGCTCGAGGCAGGCTTAAGGAATCTCGGCTTGATCAAGACCAATAGCTATATCAATGCACTGCCGTCAAATGTGGTCGTGCGAATACCACTGCAGCCTCCAGAGGGCATGAGTCGGCAGGAGTTTGCACGGAGGCTGATCGAGCGCTCTCGAAATTTTTCAAGCTACGTCGCGCCATACTCGCTTCCCAGAAATATCAGGGGATCGCAGATGCGTCCGGGCGAGTACAACAGCAGCTCGTATCTCGCGGGGCTCCTGAAGAGCGTCATGGGCCACGTGCCCCTGCTCTCGATTCCTCGATATCAGGTTCCAGGCTGGGAAACGCCGATGCCAGGGCACTTTTTCAAGGGTGAGGCAATTCGATGAAAGTTGGCGGGCGTCTGCTGTTGAGCGTACTGGCATGGTTTCTTGCGATGCCGGCATTGTTCGTGGCGGCCGGAGCATTGGACCGGCGCAGGTTTCCATCGATCACCGAGAACATCGCTCCAATCACTGCGGTGATCCTCTTTGCGTCGGCGGTCTGGATCTACTGGCGCTTTGTTCCGAGCACACCCCTGATCTGGCGGCGACTCGGCTATCTGGCCGCTTTTCTGGCGACGATGTGCCTGCTAGGAATAGCCGCGATGTGGATTACCTTCTGGGTCATGATGGCAATCCACGGTGCTTAGCGCACAGGGCAACCGGGCGAGCCGACTGCCCGATTGACCGACTCTTTGCCGCTACCTCACGCGGGGCCCGGCTTGCGTCCTTGCAGCGCCTCGCGCACCGCGCCGGCTGCGAGGCTGATGGCGTCGATGCGCACCGTCATCGCGTCGTTGAGCACACCGAGCAAGGCGCTCAGTTCGGTGCGGCTGGGAGTGAGCACCTCGCTGTCGTTCAGGGCGCTGGTGTCGACGAGCTTCCTGAGCGCGGCGTAGGCGCGCATCACGTCGTTGAGGTTTTCGGCGTCGTCGCAGGCTTGCAGGGCGAGGTCGTCGAGGTTGGGGGATGCGGGGCAAGCGCGGGGTTGCGCAGGTGCGGGAGCAGCTTGAGCCATGAGAGGCCTCCAAGAATTTCGGTTTGCTACAACCGCCGCACCCGCTTCCAAACGAGGGCGGCAGCTCGAACGGGTTGGAAGACCGGGAAACTCTTGCAAGAAACCGGCAGGGCTCACGCCCTCCCTTTCGAGCCGCCAAAAATTGACGCGCGAACGAAAAAGCCGCAGACCATGTGCGGTGCCTGCGGCTTTCGTCGCAGAGTTTCTACAGGCTTCCAAACCTGATCGCGCTTCTGCGCGACAGCGGGAGTATACCTAGAGCATCGTCATTAGCCTCCCCCGCAGCCCGAGGCGTCGCCCACAAAACTACGATGGAAAGCCTGTCCCATGCGGCTTTCCATCGTGACATTAGGTAACACTCCCATTAGGATCACGGACGATATCGCCACTTACCTGAGCGATGAGGCCCGGAGACAAACATTCTTGACAACCAGCAACACTCCCAACAGCAGTCCATCGACAGCGGCTCAATCAGTGGCGCATCTGCCTATGACCGCGCAGCTGCCACAGGCCAATGGCAATGGTCAGGCCGGCGCTCCCATCATTGTTGGAAATGCGCTTCGGTATCACGTGGAAATCAGCAAATTCACAGACTGTCCTCCGCCATCCTCGGGCCACCAAGAAGTTGGATATAGGTTCTGCTTCGAGAGCAAATCTGATCGACGCAATTTTCTTCCAACGTCAATTTTGGATTTATCTAGAACAGATGGCAGCGCACCTGCCCCTTGCTGCTCAGGATACGCTTTATCGATGTTTATTAGCCTAGAAACACTTCTCGAAAAACGAACAAAACTTGCAAAGCGAATTAAGAAGTTCAAAGAAAAAAAGGGAGGTCACTATGCAAAGCTCGCCCTCACCAAAAACTGCGGAAGATGTGCTTCTCTAAACGATGATGGCCACTTCGATTTCTTTGAATACGCAACCTTCAACGCGATTAACGCTATCATAGAGCACACAGAGATTGCGCCATGATAAAGCTCACCGGAGACAAAATATCTTCATCAAAATTTGATCGACATTCATATATTTGCGATCTAATTAATTTTGAAGGTCCTTTCTTGTCTTTATACAAAGATGAGCACAGTGATTGGCTTTACCTCTGGAGCGATACGGATGGAAAAAATACAGATCGCTGGTTGATATTTCAAATAACGCGCGGAAACCTACTAGCCTATCTTAAAAAACATCTTTCTCTACGCGAATTACTAATTGACGCAACACCAATTTACTCGCTAGACAAGAGAGTAGTCATCGAGCAGAACCAAACAAAGCCTACTACATATCGCCAAATCATCCAGGTCTCCGCTGGTCAATTGGAAGAGTATTGGCCAGATGAGGATTCATTTTTCGATGAATCTTTGACCCCCGACATAGCCACGGCTCGGGAAATTGCCCCAGCAGTCTTTGAAATTCCCATTGGCGGAAACTGGTTCTTACAAGACATCACCGGATTTTCCAAAAGCTATACACGGATATATTCATTCCTCTATTGCACACAACCTCGCTTCGTCACAAACTTAGCTGAAAAAGTAAAGCGCTATCTCAAATCCCCTTGGAAGGGAGGCTACAGTCGCGTCAATTTCTTTGATGCCCTTCATCGCCAAATTCCCTCAATTCATGACATGCGAGTTGCGGGCTATCGCTACAACTCTCCAGGTGAAATCAAAATTGAGGCACTAGATTCCGTTGGAGAGGACGTGAACAATCTTGTTTTACGCTATATCTCGCAATCAAACAATGTTGAGCATTCAGTAAAACTTATCGACAACGCTCTTGGTGCTGCAAGAGTTCGAAAAGAGGATCTATCTCGCATGAGTGATTCAGGTCTTTTCATTGCCGAAAATCACCTTAATACAATCAAAAATCAAATTGAAGAGATTTCCATCTTGATGAATCTATCAAAGGAAATCAATCTAGTAAAACAAGCCTCGCCAAATTCTGTAGTAACAGCAAAAGTCGTTCTTGCGCTACTCAAACAATTAAAAAGAATTTCCGATTACCAAACCAAGGGTATGCTCGATTTAGCAAGAGAACCGAGTCGGTGAATTTCAAAAATTAGTCGACTTACCAAAAACTGTTGACTGCAATACAACTATCTTCTGCCCTGAGACCCGTTTATCCGCAAAGATAGCCGCGAGACACTCCTCCCATCCAAGAAGGAGTGCCCTCATGCCCATCGCCCTACTGGCGCTAACCCTCAGCGCCTTCGCCATCGGAACGACAGAGTTCGTCATCGTTGGCCTCATCCCCACAGTCGCAGCCGACCTCCACATCGGCCTCCCCTCCGCCGGCCTGCTGGTCAGCCTCTATGCATTGGGCGTCGCCATCGGCGCGCCGGTGCTCACCGCGCTCACGGGCAAGCTGCCGCGCAAGGCGCTGCTGCTCAGCCTGATGGCGCTGTTCACGGTCGGCAATCTGCTGGCGTGGCAGGCGCCGAGCTATGAGTCGCTGATTGCCGCCCGCGTGCTCACGGGGCTGGCGCACGGGGTGTTCTTCTCCATCGGCTCGACGATCGCCACCGGCCTGGTGCCGAAGGAAAAGGCGGCGAGCGCCATCGCGATCATGTTCACGGGCCTCACGGTCGCGCTGGTCACGGGCGTGCCGCTGGGCACGTTCATCGGGCAGCACTTCGGCTGGCGCGAGACTTTCCTGGCCGTGTCGGCGCTGGGCGTTGTCGCGTTCATCGGCAGTTGGGTCTTCGTGCCCTCCAACATCCGCCACACGCCGCCGGCCTCGCTGGCGCAGCAGGCCAAGGTGCTGGCCGAGCCGCGCCTGTTGCTGGTGTATGCGAAGACGGCCATCGGCTATGGCGGCTCGTTCATTCCGTTCACGTTCCTGGCGCCGATCCTCACGGAGGTGTCTGGCTTCAGCGCGGGCGCGGTGGGCTGGGTGATGCTGGTGTACGGCGTGTCGGTGGCGGTGGGCAACATCTGGGGCGGCAAGCTGGCCGACCGCAGGGGCCCGATTCCAGCGCTGAAGATCATCTTCGCGCTGCTGGCCGCAGTGCTGCTGCTCTTCAACTTCGCGGCGCCGCACAAGTGGCTGGCGCTGCTGGCGGTGCTGATGTGGGGCGCGGTGGCGTTCGGCAACGTGCCGGGGCTGCAGGTGTATGTGGTGAAGCAGGCCGAGCGCTTCACGCCGCAGGCGGTGGACGTGGCCTCGGGCCTGAACATCGCGGCCTTCAACCTGGGCATTGCCGGCGCGGCCTGGGCCGGTGGGCTGATCGTGACGCACCTGGGGCTGATGCACACGCCGTGGATTGGCGCACTCGTCGTGCTGGTGTCGCTGGCCCTCACGCAATGGAGCGGCTCGCTCGATCGGCGTGCCGGCATTCCGGTTCGCGCTTCGGGGCCGGTGCCGGTCGGTCACTGAATTTCTGCTTTTCTTTTCTTTCCTCTTCTTCTCTTTTCAACGCACAAGGAAAACATCATGAGCAACAACAACAGCAGCAACCCCATTCCCGCCTTCGGCCTCGGCACCTTCCGCCTGAAAGGCCAGGTGGTCATCGACTCGGTGAAGAACGGCCTCGACGTGGGCTACCGCACCATCGACACGGCGCAGATCTACGGCAATGAAGCCGAGGTGGGCCAGGCCATTGCAGAAAGCGGCATGGCGCGCGAAAGCCTCTTCATCACCACCAAGATCTGGACCGACAACTACGCCAGGAGCAAGCTGGTGCCCAGCCTGAAGGACAGCCTCGCGAAGCTGCGCACAACCCAAGTGGACCTGACGCTGATCCACTGGCCCTCGCCCGGCAACGCGGTGCCGGTGGCCGAGTTCATGGGCGCGCTGGCCGAGGCCAAGGCGCAGGGGCTCACGAAGCACATCGGCGTGTCGAACTTCAACATCGCGCTAATGAAGGAAGCCATCGCGGCCGTGGGCGCGGAGAACATCGCCACCAACCAGATCGAGCTGCACCCCTACCTGCAGAACCGCAAGGTGGCGGAGTTCGCGAAGAGCCAGGGCATCCACATCACGTCTTACATGACGCTGGCCTACGGCAAGGTGCTGAACGACCCGGTGATCGAGGCGATTGCCAAGGCGCACGGCGCGACCACGGCGCAGGTGGTGCTGGCCTGGGCGATGCAGCTGGGCTACGCGGTGATTCCGTCGTCCACCAAGCGCGCGAACCTCGAAGGCAATCTGCGTGCGCAGCAGCTGAAGCTGACGGACGCGGAGATGGCGCAGATCGCGGCGCTCGAGCGTGGCGAGCGGCTAACCGACCCGGCCGGCCTGTCGCCGGCATGGGACTGACACTAGGAGCAGCCCAAGCGGCTCACCGGCAAACCGATTCTTCCGGCGTCTCGACCGCGTGCACGACGAAGAACCGGTTCATGCCGTCCATGGTGTCGAAGAAGCCGCGCCTGGAGCGGCGCACGGGCGTTCCGTCGAGCAGCCTGTAGCTGACCGCACCCTTGATGACGGGGTAGCACTTGGAGACGCTCACGCGGTGCAGGCACTCGGTGCTTTCGATGACTGTGTAAGAGCGTTCGCGCGCATCCACCACATCGAAGCGGCCGGTCTCCTGCAGGACTGACTCATAGGTAGCCATGATGCTGTTTATGGGCGCCGCGCCGGCGCGGGATGCCGCTGAACACGCAAAGCCGGGGTAGGACATTTCCTCTACCTGCGCCGACCGGCAGGCGGGCACGCGGCTTCAGCGGCCGTTGAAGCGTTCGGTTTCCAGCACGAGGGCGCTGGCTTCCTCGGCGGCGCGCGCCGCGAGGGAATCGGTTTTCAGCTCGGCCGCGACTTCTTCGGGCGCCGCCTTCAGCTCGGCAATGTCGCGCTCGCCGACGCAGTAGGTGTCGAGCCGCACGTAGATGCGCTTGAAGTCGCCGCCGAGTGCCCGTGCCACGTCGAGCAGGCAATCGGCCAGTGTCGAGAAGCCGCTGTTGCTGTATGAGCTGGGCGGTATCACGCCCTTGGAGCGCGGCGCTCGAACCGAGTAGGCGTAGGAAGCGCCGTCCTTGCGGAGTTCCACCACGGGCTGGAGCCGGCGCTGAGCTTCCTTCTTTCCTTGCATGGCCGCAGTGTAGTGCGATGCGTGGGGCCGCTCCAGGAGACAGGAGGTACGCATCGGCCGGGGCCTGCCGAGCACCTTCGCGCTATTTGGCCTTGCGCGTGGCGGCCCATTCCGAAAGAATTTTCACCGCCTCGGCGTCCTGCTTCTGCTCGGCGGGCAGCCGGCGCTGCTGCAGCGGTGCACCGGCCTCGGCGCGCAGCGCATCCACGTCGATGGGGTGGCGGGCTTCCACCGTCACGCCAGCGAAAGCATCGCCGGACTGCGCGAGCGACGCCGCGTAGTACAGCTTGGCGATGCCCGCGATGTGCATGGCCGCCGCGCACATGGCGCAGGGCTCGCACGAGGTGTAGAGCTCGCAGCCCGAGAGGTCGACGGTGCCCAGCCTGCGGCAGGCATCGCGGATGGCTTCGACTTCGCCGTGCGAGGTCGGGTCCCAGTGCGCGACGGAGTGGTTGAGGCCTTCGCCGACGATGGCGCCGTCTTTCACGACGACGGCGCCGAAGGGCTCGGTGCCGGGTTCGGTCAATGCCAGTGCCGACAGGGCCAGTGCCCGTTGCATGAATTCGTGTTGGTACATGGTGGTGTTCAGGGCTTTCCTGTTCTGGCGCTGTCGAGCGCGGGGAATGAAGGGGCATCGCCATGTTGCCGCGGCGCGCGCGCGCCGAACAGCCCGGCCGTGGCCGCCGCATAGCGATGGGGGTCGAAGCGCAGCATCAGCGGCAGCAGCGCGACGACCACGGCGGCCAGGTAGGCCCATGCCATCGTGAAGCCGCCGGTGTGCTCGCGCACCCAGCCGGTAACGAAGGGCGCGAGCGCCGCGATCATGAAGCCGACGCCTTGCATGAAGGCGGCGAGCGCGCCGGCCTGCGCGGGGTCTGGCAGGTGGTCGAGCGCGAGCACCATGCACAGCGAGAAAGCGCCGCCCAGGCCGAAGCCCAGCACCACCGCGATGGCGACTGCCGGCACGGGCAGCGCGAACAGCAGCGCGCAGAAGCCGGCAAGCTGCGCGGCCAGCGTGAGCATCAGCCAGGGCCGCAGGTCGCGCCCGCGGCTGCGTGCCAGCGCGGGCATGGCGAGCGCGGCGAGCACCTGCGCGGCGGTCATCAGCGCGAGCACCGATCCGCCCTGCTGCGCGCTCCAGCCCTGCTGTGCATAGAAGTGCGGCAGCCACGCGACAAGGCTGGTGTAGCCGCCGTTGATGAGGCCGAAGCACACGGCCAGCAGCCATGCGCGCCGGCTGCCGAAGCAGCGCAGCCATGAAAGATCCTGTCGCGGCGCGGCCGCCACCGGGCTCGCCGGCCGCATGGCCAGCCACGACAGCAGCGCGGCAGCCGCCAGCACGGCCCACATCGCAAGGCCCGCATGCCAGCCGGCCGCGTGCGCGACCCATGGGCTGGCCATTGCGCCGAGCCCGCCGCCGCCCATGATGGCGGCGGAGTAGAGCCCCGTCATCACGCCGATGCGCGCCGGGTAGCTCTGCTTGACCACGCCCGGCATCAGCGCCTGCACCAGCCCCACGCCGGCGCCCGCGAGCGCGGCGCTCCACAGCAGCGCGGCCGCGCCGCCCGCCACGTAGCGGCTCGCACAGGCCAGCGCGATGGCGGCCAGCCCGAGCGCGATGCCGCCCCGCGCGCCGATGCGCTGGCCCACTGCCGCGCCAAAGAGCGACATCGCCCCCATCGCGAACATCGGCAGCACGGTGAGCAACGCCACCGCATGAAAGCCGATGCCCGTGGCCAGGCGGATGGGCTCCAGCAGCGGGCTGCTGGAAGTGAGAAAGGCGCGCAGGTTCAGCGCGACCAGCACGATCACGAACGCGAAGGCAGCGCCTCCGTCACGGCCGCGTGCCTGCTGCGTCACAAGGCGGCCACGTCGGCCTGCAGCACGCCGTTGCGCGCCACGATGCGGCCGCCCGAAACCACGAGCTTGCGCACCGGCCGCGACACCACGGCATGCGCGGGCGTCTGCGCATCGACCAGCACCAGGTCGGCGCGGTTGCCCGGCACGAGGCCATAGGCCTCGAAGCCGCAGCCGCGCGCGCCGGCGTGCGTGACGGTGTCCAGCGCCACTTCGATCTCGTCGTCGCGGCGCAGGTTGTAGCGCAGGCCGATGATCATGGCGCGCTCCAGCATGTCGGGGTTGCCGTAGGGCGACCAGGTGTCGCGTATGCCGTCGTTGCCGCCGACCACCGTCACGCCGGCCTGCCTGCAGGCCATGAGCGGCGGCACGGTGCGCGAAGGCGGCGCGCTGGTGACCAGCACCACGCCCAGCTTCGCCATGCGCGCGAGCAGCGCGTCGCGCTCGCGTTC
This sequence comes from Variovorax paradoxus, assembly GCF_022009635.1. Classification (NCBI taxonomy): domain Bacteria; kingdom Pseudomonadati; phylum Pseudomonadota; class Betaproteobacteria; order Burkholderiales; family Comamonadaceae; genus Variovorax; species Variovorax paradoxus. Next base: position 1,493,759 of record NZ_CP091716.1, on the reverse strand, counting down.
GGTCACCCCCGCACCTACATCACCGAGGCAGAAACCGTGGCTGATGGCCACCTTGCCCTGCATGCCCAGCGCCTCGGTGCGCTGCAGGATCAGGTCGAGCGAAAAGGCGCCCATCGCGCCCGGCTCGTGCAGGTGGATGTCGACGGGGCGCTGGTGCTTGTGCGCTATGCCGAACAGCACGTCGAGCGACTTCACCGGATCGCCGTCGATGGCGCAGGGGTCGAGCCCGCCCAGCACGTCGGCGCCCAGCGCCAGCGACTGGTCGAGCAACTCCGCCGTGCCCGGCCGGCCCAGCAGGCCCGACTGCGGAAAGGCGACGACCTGGATCTGCTGCACCTCGCGCAGCGCATCGCGCGTGCGCAGGGTGCCTTCGAGGTGGCGCAGGCCGGCCTGCGTGTCGACATCGACATGCGTGCGCAGCCGCGTGGTGCCGAGCGCGAGAAAGGCCTTGGCCAGCACCATCGACTGCGCGGCTGCGTCGTGCCCGCTCGCGTGGCGGAAGGCGCGCTCGTTCTCGATCTTGTCGGTGAGGTTGGTGCCGACCTCGTTGCGGTACCAGTCCATGCCCCACATGGTCTTGTCGAGGTGGGTGTGGCCTTCGACGAGGCCGGGCAGCAGCAAGGCGCCGCCGCCCTCTTCAACGGGAGTGTCGGCGGGCGCCGCCAGCGCGGTGCCGAGCGCCGCGACGCGCCCTTCCTGCACCAGCACGTCGACCGGGGAAGCGCCCATGGGGCGCACGTTGCGAATCAGCAGCGAAGACATGGGGGTCCGTTCCTTGAAAATCGTCAGGCGGGCTGCGGCGCGGCGCCACGCGGCACGATGCGCGGCGTGAACAGCGCCACCAGCACGAACACGAGCGCATTCGTCGCCAGCGCCACGAGGCCTGTGTTGAGCGACTTGAAGACGACCGGCGCCGCGGGGAACAGCGTACCCAGGTTGGAGCCCGTGGTCATCATGAAGCCCAGCACCGCGCCGCCCGCCAGGATGCCCGCGAAGGCCGCGTGCTTGTTGCCGAAGGGCTTCTTCATGAGGCTGAACAGCAGCGAGGGCAGCAGCTGCGTGAGCAGGCTCGACGCGAAGATGGCAATCGCCACGATGGTGGTGCCGCCGCGCAGCACGAAGTACACCGCCACCAGCGCGAACACCGGCAGCACGCCGCGCGCCACGCGCGACACCTGCTTGTCGGTGGCATGGGGCGCGAAGCCTTCCTTGTAGACGTTCTTGCCGATCACGGTGGAAGCCGTGAGCAGAATCATCGAGCCCGGCACCAGCGCGGTGAGCACGCCCGTGCCGCCGATCACGCCGACGAACCACGGGTCGAAGGTGTGCTTCACCAGGCCGAACAGCGCCAGGTCGACCTCCGAGCCCTTGAGCCCCGGCACCTGCAGGATGGCCGCGAAGCCGACCAGGAACAGGAAGGCGATGACCACCTGGTACAGCGGCATCAGGATGGTGTTGCGCCGCACAGCGCTCGCGCTCTTGGCCGCGTACACCGAGGTGAGGTTGAACGGGTACAGGTAGTAGCCCAGCGCCGTCAGCAGGATGGTCGAGTTGTACCAGGTGAGGTTCAGGCCCTCTTTAGGGAATTCGAAGAAGCCGGGGTTGGCCGCGTGGATGGCGGTGAACATGGGCGTGACGCCGCCGTAGTAGTGCCACGGCAGGTAGATGCCGAGGAACACCGCGAGCGCGAGGATCAGCACGTCCTTCACGATGGCGATGCTGGCCGAGCCGTGGATGCCAGAGAACAGGATGTAGCTCACCATGACCAGCGTGCCGATCCAGATCGCCACCTGCGGCGCGATGGAGCCGTACGAGGCTTCCGACACGATGATGCCCAGGCCGCGCAGCTGGATGGTCAGCAGCGCCACCATGCCCATGAGCGCGACGATGGACACCAGCACGCCGAGCGGACGGCTGTCGTACTTGTGCGCGAAGAAGTCGGAGAACGACACCAGCTTGTGCGTGGTCGCGTAGCGCCACACAGCGGGCAGCATCCAGAAGGCCATGAGGTAGGCCAGCCCGCCGTAGGCCAGGATGTAGAAGGCCGGCGTGCCCTTGCTGTAAGACCAGCCGCTCGCGCCCAGGAAGGTGAAGGTCGAGAAAGACTCGCCCGCCATCAGCAGGAACACCATGATCGCGCCCAGCCCGCGCCCGCCGAGCGCCCATTGCTCCAGGCTCATGGTGCGCCCGCGCCGCGCGAGCACCGCCAGGCCCAGCGCGCCGACCACGAAGAGCGCGATGACGGCCAGCGCGGCGTTCACTTCGAACCTCCGGGAGCCGTGGCGGGCGCGTCGATGTCGCCTTCGGCGCGGTCGATGACCACCATGATCAGCGAGGTCAGCACCAGCCAGCTGACGTTCCACACCATCAAGAAGGGCATGCCGAGCACGAAGGTGGGCGCGACGGACGACAACCATCCCCCGCTGAAGAAGGCGGCGACCGGCAGTGCGGCAAGCCATTTGGCGGATTTCATGGAGAGCCTCGTTTCTGTCTCTGGTTGGGATTTTCTTGGATTTTGGTTAACCATACAATTTATTTTGGTTAACCATTCAGCACGGATGGGCGCGAATGGTACGGAGCGCACCCCCGCGAGTCAATCCGGGGGCTTTCCCTGAGGCGGCATTGCGCAAGCAATAATCCGGCTGCCTATGCCCTCCGCCGCACGCAAGACCCCAGCGACCGCCCCCTCCCCCGAACTCACGGAAGCCGACGACGACGCGAACGTGGACGAGCGCGTCTACGCCGCCGTGTCGAAGGCGCTGCTCAGCGGCAAGCTGCGCCCCGGCACGCCATTGCGCGAACGCGCGCTGGCCGAGGCCCTGGGCTGCACGCGCGGCGCGGTGCGCAAGGTGCTGGCGCGGCTGGGCTCCGAAAAGCGGCTGGTGCTGGAGCACAACCGCGGCGCCTTCGTGCCCAACCCCTCGATCGACGACATGCGCGGCATCTACCGCGCGCGCCGCATCGTGGAGGCGGGGCTGATCACCACGCTGTTCGGCAACCTCGCGCGCGAGCAGGTGGCCGCGCTGCGCAAGCACGTGCAGGCGGAGCAGAAGGCGTTCAAGGAAGGCCGCCGCGAAGACTCGATACGGCTGGCCGGCGACTTCCACCTGCTGCTGGCGCAGATGGCGGGCAGCGAGGAGCTGCTCTCATACATCCAGCGGCTGATTTCGAACACCGAGCTGTACAAGGCGCTCTACGACTCCGCCGAGGCCGCGAGCTGCGCGCCCCGCGAGCATGAGCAGATCATCGAGGCGCTGGCCACCGGCAAGTCGCTCGACAAGGCATTGGCCGTGGCGATGGAGCATCTCGACGAGCTGGAGCAGCGCGTGATCGCCGGCGCGGCGGCCGAGCAGGAAGTCGACCTGGCGACGCTGCTGAACGGCGGCGGCAACAACAGCGGCAACAGCAAGCCGCACGACCACCCGCACTGAGAGAGACATCCACGCTTCGCCCGCGGGCGAAGTGCCGGTGCGCCGCCGCCGGGATGATCGGCGCACCATGCAAGAAGCATCGACGCCCTCTTCCGCCGGCCAGCCCGCAATCAACCCCGCCTTCGAATGGGCGCTGCTCGCGGTGCTCGCCACCTGCTGGGGCGCCTCGTACACCTTCATCAAGATCGGCGTGGCGACGATCCCGCCGGTCACGCTGATCGCGGCGCGCACGCTGATTGCCGGCGCGCTGCTCCTGGCTGTGCTGCGCATGCGCGGCGTGAGGCTGCCGAAGGAACCTGCAATGTGGGGCCGCTTCGCGGTGCAGGCCTGCCTGAACAGCGTGCTGCCGTTCACGCTGATCGCCTGGGCCGAGCGCAGCGTGGACGCGGGCCTGGCGACCATCCTCAATTCGACCTCGCCGATCTTCATCTTCCTGCTCGGGCTGGGCATGGGCAGCGCCGGCAGGCCCACGCTGCAGCGCTTCTTCGGCGTGGGCGCGGGGCTGGCGGGCATCTGCCTGATCGTCGGCCTGGAGGCGCTGAACGGGCTCGGGCATTCGCTGCTCGCGCAACTCGCGCTGGTGGCGGCGGCCGTGTGCTACGGCTGCGCCGCGATGTTCGGCCGCGTGTTCAAGGGGCTGGACCCGATGGTGCCCGCCGCCGGCTCGATGCTGAGCGGCACCGCGATGCTGCTGCCCGCGAGCCTTTTCATCGACCGGCCCTGGACGCTCGCGCCTTCGGCCGCTTCGGTGGGGGCGGTGCTCGCGCTGGCGGTGCTGTCGACGGCGCTGGCCTTCACGATCTACTTCCGCCTCATCAGGACGCTGGGGCCGATGTCGACTTCCGCGCAGGCCTACCTGCGCGTGCCCATCGGCGTGGCGATAGGCGTGCTCTTTCTCGGCGAAACGCTCGCGCCCACGGCATGGATCGGCCTGGGTTGCGTGGTGGCCGGCGTGGTCGCGATGACGATGCCGGAGGCAAAACTTTTGCGCCGCGGCCTTCATTTTTTACGCGGCCTTTAGATGCCGGCTTCTACGCTGCCGGCTCCTTCATAAGTTGGCTTTTTTGACAATGAAACATCTGATCCGCATCGCCCTGCCGGTGCTCGTTCTTCCCACCCTGGCCGCCCTTCCGATGCTCGCGAACGCGCAGCTCTCGGGCAACGTGGCATTCACCACCGACTACAAGTTCCGCGGGCAAGACCAGGACATGCTGGGCAAGAACGACTACGCCAAGACCAAGGCCTTCAAGCCCGCCATACAGGGCGGCTTCGACTACGCCTTCGGCGACAGCGGCTTCTATGTGGGCAACTGGAACTCGAGCGTCAACTGGCTCAAGGGCAACAGCATCGAAAGCGACATCTACGGCGGCTACAAGTTCAAGGCCGGCGTGTTCGACATGGACGTGGGCGCGCTCACGTACATCTATCCGGGCAACTCGTCGGGCAATACGACAGAGGTTTACGGCAGCGCCGGCTACACCGACGAGACCATCGGTTCGTTCACACTGAAGTATTCGCACACGGTGTCGAAGGACTACTTCGGCTACGCCGGCAACAAGGCCGGCTCGGGCCTGAAGGGCACCAACACCGGTTACCTGAACCTGGCCTACAGCAAGGAAGTCTTCCCCAAGGTCACGCTGAAGGCTGCGGTGGGCTACACCAACATGTCCAGCGACATCCGCCGCCTGGGCTACAAGAGCTATGTGGACTACAACGTGGGCGCGAGCTACGACTTCGGCAACGGCCTGTCGCTGGCCGGTTCGGTGCAAGGCGCCAACAGGCAGAGCTCTTATCTCTCCGTGAGCAATCCCGGTGTCGACTTGGGCTTCGGTGCGTTCGGCAAGCAGACCTATTCGCCGAACAAGGCACGCTTTATCGTTACTCTGACCAAGACTTTGTAAGCAGCGTTGCTCGGGGAGCTGATCGATCGGCTGCAACCCGGCAGCGTGCCCTGTGCACGTACCAAAGAAGGCAGCGGCCACCACCAGCAACAGTGCGCCGCGTGACAAGAGAGAATGGGCCATCTTGCGCGCGACACACGCGCGCGGCGCCTGCTCCCGATAATCCCTCCATGGTCCGCTCCTCCCAACAAATCCACCCCGCACGCGAGCCCGCGCCCGTTCGCGCGGCAGCCACCGTGCTGCTGCTGCGCGACACCGCCGCCGGCATCGAAGTGCTGATGACGCGCCGCTCGGCCACCGCCAGCTTCGCGCCCGGCGCCTATGTGTTCCCCGGCGGCCACATCGACGCGGCCGACGAAGCCGCCAAGCGAATCGCCACCCGCCGCCCGACGCAGAGCCGGGTGCAGCGCACGCAAGCCATCGCGGCAATCCGCGAGGCCTTCGAAGAGCTTGGCATCCTGCTCGCGCACCATGCCGACGGCCGCCCCGTGAGCGCCGCCGACATAGCAGCGATGGACCGCGCCGACACGGCCGGCACCGCCTTCGCCGACCAGTGCGCCGCGCGCGGCCTGGTGCTCGATTCCGACCGCGTGTTCACCTTCGCGCACTGGATCACCGACCGCGACCTGCCCAAGCGCTTCGACGTGCCCTTCCTGGTGGCGCGCATGCCCGAAGGCCAGACGCCCACGGCCGACGAGAGCGAGCAGTTCGAGCCCTGCTGGGTGCGCCCCGCCGATGCGCTCGCGCGCCACGAGGCCGGCAGCTTCTTCATGATCTTCCCGACCGTGCGCACGCTGCAGCGCCTGGCTGCCTACGCCAGCGTCGACGCGGTGCTCGCGGCCTGCGCGCCGCTCGGCGCCGGCGAAGCCCCGCTGTGGACCAGCTGCCCGCGCGCCGGCCTGCTCAAGGGCGAGGACGCGCGCTATATGGAGCACGAATCGCCCTTCGGCGAACTCGCGCTGGTGTGCCCCGACGGCCAGATCGCGCATGCGCTCGACTGGCAGAGCGAGCACCCGGTTGCGCTGCTGAAGAACGTGATGCGCCTCACGGCGCCCAACCCGAGCGCCATGACCGGCCCCGGCACCAACAGCTACATCGTGGGCGACGCGGCCACCGGCTACATCGTCGTCGACCCGGGCCCGAACGACTTCGACCACATCGGCCGCCTGTGGCGCGCCACGCATGGCGACATCCGCATGATCGTCTGCACGCATTCGCATGCCGACCATTCGCCGGGCGCCGCGCCGCTGCAGGCGCTGTGCAAGGACAAGAGGCCGCCGATCCTCGGCCTGGCCTCGCAGCCGACCGCGCGCGCCACGGCGCGCTTCACGCCCGAGCGCGAGCTGGCCGACGGCGAGCGCCTCGTGCTCTCGGGCACCACGCCAGAAGGCACCGCCATCAGCCACACGCTGCGCGTGATCCACACGCCCGGCCACGCGGCCAACCACCTGTGCCTGCTGCTCGAGGAAGACGGCCTGCTGCTGTCCGGCGACCACATCCTGAACGGCAGCACCACGGTGGTCGATCCGCCCGACGGCGACATGACGGCCTACCTCGATTCGCTCGACAAGCTCGATGCGGCCTGCGAGGCCGGCGGCGTGGAATTCATCCTGCCCGCGCACGGCTACGTGATCGGCTTCGCGCGCACCGCCATCGCGATGCTGAAGGCGCACCGCCTCAAGCGCGAGGCCAAGATCGCCGCCGCCATGCGCAAGCTGCCCGACGGCACGCCCGAGCAATGGCTGCCCATCGCCTATGACGACGTGCCCGAACGCATGTGGCCGGTGGCGGCACGCTCGCTGGCCGCGCATGTGGCGCGCATCCGGCAACTGGCCGAGGCCCGATGAATACAAGACACTCCGAAAAAGACGACGGCGAAGGCATCCGCCTGGCCAAGCGCGTGGCGGCAATGGCCGGCGTGTCGCGCCGCGAAGCCGAGCTGCTGATAGAGAACGGCGCCGTGCGCGTCGACGGCGTGCAGCAGATGCTGCCGCAGTCGCGCGTGCTGCCGCAGCAGCAGGTCGAGATCGCGGCCGGTGCCAAGCCGGAGCCCATCCTTCCCGTCACGCTGCTGCTCTACAAGCCCGCGGGCATGCCGACCGACAGGGCGCACAGCCTGCTGGTGGCCGCCAACCACCACGAGCCCGAGCGCGCCGGGCAGCGCTTCCTGCCGGCGCATGCGAAGGGGCAGCAATGCATGACGCCGCTGGAGACCGGTGCCAGCGGGTTGGTCGCGTACACGCAGGAGTTCCGCATCGAACGCAAGCTGCATGAAGACGCCGGCATCCTCGAGCACGAGGTGATGGTCGACGTGGCCGGCCCGGTGAGCCCCGAGGTGCTGGCGCGGCTGGAGCGCTCGCCCGCACGCGTGAGCATCGGCCGCCAGAGCGACGAACAGACCGGCCTGCGCTTCGCGCTCAAGGGTGCGCGGCCGGGGCAGATTGCCCACATCTGCGACAACGTGGGCCTGCGGATTCTGGCGATGCGGCGAATCCGCATCGGACGCGTGCCGCTGGCGGGGCTGCAGCCCGGCCAGTGGCGCTACCTTGCCCCCCACGAACGCTTCTGAACGGCGACGACGACAAAAACCACAACCACGAGACACACACGATCGACCGAAAGAGGACGACCCCCGACGATGCACCGCATGTTCGCGGCCTGCAATTTTCAGCCTGCGGCCTAACAGCGCCGCCGACAGGAGACTCAGCCATGAAGTTCGGATCACCGAGCGCCGCCCTTGCCCTCACCTTGCCGCTGGCACTGGTGACGGGCTGCAGTTACTTCTCGCCCGCCCCGCCGCCCGCGCCGGCGGCCCCGCCACCGCCGCCAATCATCTCGAAGGACGGCCTGGCGCCCATCACGGAGGAACAGGTCGAGCGCATCCGCGAGGCCATCGGCGGCAAGGCGCCGAGCCCCGCCGTCGACAAGGTGGTGCGCAGCGCCTCGCCGACCATCGAGTCCTTCGTGCGGACCGAGGGCTGCATCACCGCCCACAACGGCGCGGTGCTCAACCCCTTCGCCGCGCCGGGCCGCCTGTTCGAGGGCAACGGCTTCCAGGGCGGCCCGATGACGCAGATGCAGTTCCACGACAAGACCTCCTGCGTGACGGTCAAGCGCATCCAGAACTGGAAGATGGTCTCGCCGAAGCTGCTGCGCTTCGAGGTGGTCTACGTGGGCGACGACGGCGAGGAGCACACCGTGAAGCGGCACGAGCTGATGCGCCAGCCCAAGGGCGGCTGGCTCTTCACGCGCTGAGCGTCGCGGCGGCCGCGGTGCGCCGCTGCGTGCGCAGCGCCACCGCGAACGACAGCTGCGCCACGATGCCCGCTCCCGCCAGCACGATGGCCGATGCCAGCGCGGGGTTGCGGTGGCCCATGCCCGCGAGCGCGGTGCACAGCGCGCCCACGGCCATCTGCGTGAAGCCGTAGAGGCCCGAGGCCGAGCCGATGACCTGCGGATTGACGCTGATCGCCTGCGTGAGCGCGGCCGGCGAAGCCATGCCGGCGCCGACCGTGAAGAGGAACATGCAGGCCACGATGAGCGGCACCGACAGATGGTCGCCGAGCGCCGCGCCGAGCAGCACGAAGGCCGCGGCCACGCTCAGCGCGTTCGAGCGGATCATCAGCCGGTCGACCCGCACGCGCGAGATCAGGTGGCTGGTGAGAAAGCTGCCGAGCCACACGCCCGACACCAGGATGGCGAGGTAGATGCCCGCCTCGTGCGCGGGCCGGTGCAACTGGTCCACGAAGATGAAGGGCGCCGAGGCGATGAAGGCGTACATCGACGTGGTGGCGCAGCCGCCGCCCACCGAAAAGCCCAGGAACGCCGGCGAACGCAGCAGCTTGCCGTAGTTGCGCGCGAGGTCGCGCGCATTCACCGCGGCGCCGGGCGCGCCGGTCTCGGGCAGCATGCGCCAGGTGAAGAGAAAGCCCACCACGCCCAGACCGAAGAGCGCATAGAAGATCGAGCGCCAGCCCAGCGCGGTGGCCAGCGCGCCGCCGATCAGCGGCGCGAGGCTGGGGCCGATGGTGACCATGAGGTTCATCAGCGCGAGGCGGCGTGTGGCCTCCTGCGGCTCGGCCGTGTCGCGCACGATGCTGCGGCCCAGCACGAGGCCGGCGCAGCCGCCGATCGCCTGGAACAGCCGCGCGGTGATGAGCGCATGCACCTCGGGCGCGAGTGCCGCGGCAAGCCCCGCCACGCAGTAGATGGCGAGCCCGCACAGCAGCACGGGCCGCCTGCCGAAGCGGTCGGCCAGCGGGCCGTACACCAGCTGCCCTACCGCGAGGCCGAAGATGTAGAGGCTCACCGTCATCTGCATGGCGCCGATGCCGGCGCCGAGGTTGGCGGCGGCAATCGGCAGCGCGGGCACGAAGATGTGCATGGCCAGCGTGCCGCTGAAGGTCACCAGCGCGAGCAGCCACAGCGGCGCGTGCGGGCGGCGCTGCGGCTCGGGGGTGGCGGCGCCGCTCATTGCTTCACGGTGGTGGCTGCGGCGGCGCCCTGCGCCAGGTTGGTGTCGGCCGGCTCCCAGCCGCCGCCCAGCGCCATGAACAGCACGATCTGGTCGTCGGAAAGCTGTGCCTCGCTGGCCGCGAGCGCGGCTTCGCTGGCGGCCAGCGAGCGCTCGGCGTCGAGCGAATCGAGGTAGCCGGTGCGGCCGTTCTGGTAGAGCTGGCGCGCCTGCGCGGCGACCTTGGCGCTCTCGTCGCGCGAGGCCTGCAGCGCGGCGCGGCGATCGAGCTCGCGGGCATAGGTGGCCAGCGCGGTCTCGGTCTCGCGCAGCGCGGTGAGCACGGTGCCGTCGAACTTGGCGAGCGCGGCGCGCGTGCCGGCCTCGGCCTGCGCGATGTGCGACTGCACGACGCCGGTGTTGGGCACCGTCCACGAGATCAGCGGGCCCAGGCTCCAGGCGAAGGTGTCCTTGCGGCCGAAGCCGTCGGCATGGCCGACGGAGGAGCCCGAGAGCCCCAGCGTGATCTTCGGATAGAGGTCGGCCGTGGCCACGCCGATGCGCGCAGTGGATGCGGCGAGGCTGCGCTCGGCCTGGCGGATGTCGGGGCGCCGGCGCAGCAGCGCGGCGCCGTCGCCCACCGGCAGCGTGCCGGCCACGCGCGGCGGCTCGCTGCAGTCGGCCACTTCGCGCGGGAAGTCTTGCGGCAGCGCGCCGGTCAGCGTGGCAAGGCGGTAGAGCGCGCCCTGGCGCTCGGCCTTCAGCGGCGGCAGCGCGGCATTGAGCTGCTGAAGCTGCGCGCGCGCGCGGCCCGCGTCGATGGCGCCGGCGCGGCCGGCACGCTGCAGGCGATCGGTGACGTTCACCGCGTCCTGCTGCAGCGACACCGACTTCTGCGCGATCCGCAGGCGCAGGCCGGTCGAGCAGGCTTCGGCATAGGCGCGCGCGGTGCCGGCCGCGACGTTCACGCGCACCAGGTCGAGCGCGGCTTCGGCGGCCTGCGTGCTGGCCTGCGAGGCCTCGATGGCGCGGCGGATCTGGCCGAACAGGTCGACCTGGTAGGACAAGGATGCGCCCGCGCTGTAGTTGAAGGTGTTCGGCGGCTCGTAGCCCTTCTGCAGCAGCGACAGGCCCGACACGTGGCCGTACGAAGGCCCGCCGTTCACGCCGATGCTGGGGTACTTGGCGCCGGCCACTTCGTCTTCGATGGCGCGTTCGCGCTCGAGGTTGGCCACGGCCTGGCGCAGGTCGGTGTTGTGCGCCAGGGCCTGCTCGACGAGCTTGTCGAGCAGCGGGTCGTGGTACAGGCGCCACCAGTGCGGCGGCAGCGGCGCGGCGTTGGCCGGCGCCTCGGCGAAGGGCTTGCCGGCGGCGCTCTGGCTGGCCAGCGCCTCGGGCGGCTGGCGGTAGTCGGGGCCGACCGCCGCGCAGGCCGCGAGCGCGGCGGCTGCGGCCAGCGATGCGAGACGGAATGCGAAGCTGGTCATGTCGTTCATCCCTTCCGCGGCGTCGTGGCCGTTGCCGCGGTTTTCTGCGCCGGCTTGTTCTCCAGCACCTGCACCGTGACCGTCTGGCCCGCGACGAGGCGCGCGCCCTGCGGCAGCGGATCGAGCTTGATGCGCACCGGAATGCGCTGCGCGAGCCGCACCCAGTTGAAGGTCGGGTTCACGCTGGGCAGCAGGTTGGCGCTGGTGGAGCGGTCATGGTCGGCAATGCCGGCGGCCACGCTGTCGACCGCGCCTTCGAGCACCGCGCCGCCGCCCATGGGCGTGACGCGCACGCGGTCGCCGAGATGGATGCGCGGCAGCTTGGTTTCCTCGAAATAGCCTTCGACGTAGAACGACTGCGCATCGACCAGCGCGAGCACCGGCCGGCCCGCCGCGGCGTAGCTGCCCTGGCGCAGGTCGAGGTTGGTGACGAGGCCGCTGGTGGGCGCGCGCACTTCGGCGCGCTGCAGGTTGAGCTTGGCCGAATCGAGCGCCACCTCGGCCTGCGCGACGGCGGCCTGCATCTGCTCGACGCGCGAGCGGGTCTGCTCGCGCGACTCCTTCGAGACCAGGTCGTCCAGGCCGGCGTTGCGCGCGTTCTCGCGCTGCACCTGCGCGCTCATGGCGCGCTGCGCGGAAAGCGCGGCCTGCGCCTGGCGCACCGCGAGGTCGTAGCGCGCGCGGTCCACCTCGAACAGCAGCGTGCCGGCGGCCACCGGCTGGTTGTCGCGGATCGGCACGGCGGTGACGAGGCCGGACACGTCGGGCGCGATCTGCACGACGTTGGCGCGCACGCGGCCGTCGCGCGTCCAGGGCGCGAGTTCGTAGTGGTCCCACAGGCGCAGGCCGGCCCACACGGCGGCGGCCACCACGAGCACGGTGAAGAGAACGCGCCCCAGGCGTTGGACCCAGGGGTTGTCGGATGAAGGACGGGCGGCTTTCATTGGAATCTCGTTATTTATTTATTGGAAGTAGGAGGAGACGCGGCTCAGCGCGTAGAGCAGCAGCAGGTACAGCGCCATGTCGAACAGCGCCGGATGCCACACCCAGCGGTAGGCGCCGGTGGCGGCCAGCAGGCGGCGCACCGCCCACAGCGCCAGCAGCGCGCCGAGGGCCAGCACCATGATCCAGGGCAGGTACAGGCCGTAGAAACTTGCTTCGCCGATCATGCGGAAGCTCCTTGAACGGGTGCGCCGGCCAGCATGGGCGGCGCGTCGGGAAAGAGGTTGCGGCGCAGGCCGACCAGCGCGGTGACGGCCGAGCGCGATGCGGCGGGCGCAGCGGATGCCGGCGCGCCGAGCACCGCGTTGAGCGCCTCGTCGATCTGCGGCAGCAGGTCGGCCGGACGCGGGTTCATGCGGCCTTCGCCGCGCTGGCGGAAAAAGCGCGCGATGCCGCCCAGCAATGCGGCCGACGTGCTCGTCGGCAACTGCCCGCGCACCCGCTGCAGCACCGCGATGTCGGCGCCCATGCGCAGGTCGCGCAGCGCGTCGTTCGCGGCCACGCCTTCGACGGTGCCGCCAGCCTGCGCGATGCGCGGCGCCAGCAGGCCGATGCGGTCGAGCATGCGAACGGCATAGGCGTCGCTCTGCGCGTACTGCGGCTGCGAGGACGCGGCCATGTCGCCCAGCTCGCGCCAGGTGGCGCGCTGGATGCGCCGCGCGCTCCAGTCGGCGCCCACAGAGCGCACCAGCCGGGTGACGCGCGCCGCGACCACCACGCCCACGACCTGGCCGATCATGCTGTTGATGAAGCTCACCAGGTCGGAGCTGGCGGTGTCGTGCAGCGCGAGCGTGCCGCACACGCCGAAGATCAGCGCCATCGCGGCCATGAAATGCGTCGGGCGCGGCAGGTACAGGCCCAGCAGCAGCAAGAGCGGCGCGCAGATGAGCACCAGCATGCCGAAGTCCTGCACCATGGGCATGAGCACCAGCACGTAGAGCGCCGAGATCGGGATAGACCACAGCGTCCACTTCAGGAAGCCGTGGATGGCCGGCACGGGGTCGTCCATGGTGGCGAAGAAGCAGCAGAAGACGGCGGCCATCATGGTCGCGGCCGAGCCCATGGGCCAGCCGGTGAGGATCCAGAACGCACCGCACAGGCAGATGGCGATGACGGCCGCCAGCGCCGACAGCAGCGCCATGCCGTAGTCGCGGTGCAGCACGCGGCTGCCCAGCGCCGCCGTGCGGCGCAGCGGCGCGGCGCCCTTCAGACCTTCGTCGATGTCCTGGCGCAGTTGGGCGCAGGCGGTCCAGCCGTCGACGAGTTCTTCAAGACGACCGGCAAGGCCGATGCGCAGGGCGCGGCCCCAGGCCGTGTGCTGCGGCTGCGCGTTCGCGGGCGTGGCACTCAGCGCATCGATGGCGCGGCGCAGGGTTTGCAGGCGTTCGGCGCGGGTTGCTGCATCGGCGCCGGGTTCTGCTTCTTCGCGCAGCCATTGGGCGGCTTGCGCGAGCACGGCGGTCACGTCGGGGGCGAGCCGGCCTTCGGCTTGCGCCAGCGCCTGCAGCCGGTCTTCGACGGCGGACAGCGCGGGCGTGAGCGCGGCAACGCGGTCCTGCATCGCGCGGATGGCGCCGGCGGTCCAGCGCAGGTGCGTGGTGTCGAAAGGCACGTGGGTGGAGAGCAGGCGCAGCTGCGTGATGTCGCCGGCGAGGCGGCGGCGGTCGTCGTCCAGGCGCTTGGGCTCGCCACCATTAGCGCCATTGCCGCCGCCGTGGGCGGCGGGCTGCAGCAGGTCGCCCAGCCACTTGCGCGCATCGAGCAGCGTGCGGTCGAGCAGGCCCAGCACGGTCGGCGCGAGGCCAGCGGGCAGCACCAGGCTGTGGATCAGCGTGGCGCAGAAGATGCCCAGGCCGATTTCTTCCACGCGCGCCACGGCGGTGTCGAACAGCGCGAGCGGCGTCTGCACCGACGGAAAGCCGATCAGCGCCGCCGTGTAGCCCGCGAGCATGAACACGTACGAGCGCGGCGTGCGGTCGAACAGCGAAATGCAAAGGCACAGCCCGACCCACAGCGCGAGCACCAGCGTGAGCAGCTCGGGCGCGTTGGACAGCGCGGGCACCAGCAGCACGGTGGCGGTGCTGCCGATGAGCGTGCCGCAGAAGCGGTACACCGCCTTGGAGCGCACCGCGCCGGCCAGCGGATGGGCCACCACATAGGTGGTCATGAGCGCCCAGAACGGGCGCGGCAGGCCGGCGCGGCTGGCAAGGTACATCGCCAGCATGGCGGCGACGAAGCTCTTGCCGGAAAAGAGAAGCTCCGCGCGACTGAAGCGCGGAAGAGAGAAGGAAGCCACTTACTTGCGCCCTTCCTGTGGTGGCGCGGGCGGGGGCGGCGGGTTCTGCACGGCGCGAACGCCCATGCGCTCCTCGAGCACCGAGAACACGCGCAGGCAGGCGGCGACGTCATCGTCGGACACGCCGTCGAACAGCGACACCCGCATCAGCGTCAGCGCCGCCTCGATGGGCGCGCAAACGGCCTGGCCGGCTTCGGTGAGGTGCAGCGTCTTGGCGCGGCGGTCGGCCGGGTCTTCGCGGCGTTCGACGAGGCCGGCTTCCACCAGCTGGTCGACCGAGCGCACCAGCGACGGCCCTTCGATGCCCAGCGCCTCGGCCAGCACGCCCTGGCGCACTTCGCCGTTCATGCGCCCGAGCATCACGATCGGGTAGGCCAGCGTCTGCGACACGCCGACATGCGCCACCGCCTTGTCGGCCGCGGCGCGGTAGCCGCGCTGCAGCACCGCGAGCGACGTGCCCAGGCGCATGAGCGCCTGTTCGCGCGTCGGTTGGGGGGTGGTGGGGTCGTTCACGATAGCCGGCTATTAATTAGCATGCTATCGATTGTACGGGTAACTACCAATCCCTGCTGGCGGCAAGGCTTGCGCGCGCCTTGGGCAGGGCCGAAGGCGTGAAAGCACGAAAAAGGGGGAAGAAAGAAAAGTGTGAAGCTCGCCGATAAGCCGGATTCTGTGCACCGCGGGCTCCTTGCGGAACCCGCGGCGTGACCGCCATTACTCTGGGCCGTTTGTCACCAAACGGCTCGATGCCACCTACCCGCCAGCTCAGCGGAACCACCTCAATACTGGCCTACTTGGTGTTGCTGCGCGCAGAGATTGCCCGTTTCACCCGAACTCAATCGGCTCGTCTCTGTTGCTCTGATCCTCACCTCACGGTGGAGAGTCGTTAACTCCTGCGCTGTCCTGTGCAGTCCGGACGTTCCTCCAGTGCGGCCTTTCGGCACTTGCACCAGCGGCGGTCTGGCGAGCTTCACGGGGTGGATTATCGCCTCATGCGCGCAGCAGGGTCGGCAGCGCATGCGGCGACGCGCCGCCGGGCACCGTCGGGAACAGCGCCCTGGCGACCCGCGCCGGCTCCACGCCGAAGCACTCCCCCGCCGCCGCGGAAATGACGGCCGGCAGACTGGTGGTAGGCCGCAGGTCGCGCCCTTCGTACAGCGCGTTGGCCGCGAGACCCGGCCAGTCGCCCAGCACGCGGCCGCCCTGCACCGCGCCGCCCAGCAGCATGGCGACCGAGCCGGTGCCGTGGTCGGTGCCGCCGGTGCCGTTGGCGGCGGCGGTGCGGCCGAACTCGGTGGCCACCAGCACCACGGTCTGCGACCAGTTGTCGCCCATGCCTTCCTTCAGCGCGGCCAGCAGCGCGTCGAGCGACTTGAGCTGGTTGTTCATGCGCGGCGCCTGCGCGCTGTGGGTGTCCCAGCCGCTGGTCTCGAGCATCGCGATGCGCGGGCCCGTCGGCTGCGCGAGAAAGCGCGCCGCGAGCCGCCCCAGTTCCGCCGGGCTCTGCCGCGTGGCCGGCCCGGCCATGCCGCGCGCCTCCATCGCCGCCGACCACATGGCCTCGAGCTTCGGGTCCTGCGCGTAGAGCTGCTGGAAGCGCTGCAGCATGTCGTCGGACGTGCGCGCCGGCGCGGCGGGCGCGTACGAGCTCACCTCCGCCGGACCGCGCAGCGCCAGCGGCACGGTGGTGCTGATGGCGATGGCCTCGGGGCCGCGCCGGGGCAGCAGCGCCACCAGTCGGTTGAGCCAGCCGTCCTTCAGCTGGTAGGGCGACGTGCCGCCCGACTCCAGCACGTTCTGCCCGTCGAAGTGCGAACGGTCGCGGTACGGCGACGCGACGGCATGCACGAACAGCGCCTCCTTCGCGCCGTAGAGCCCGGCCGTCTGCACCAGCGAAGGATGCAGTGCGAAAGTGCCGTCGAGCTTCGACGCGGCCGAGGCATCGACCGCCAGCGCGCCGCGCAGCCGCGCATAGCCGGGGTCGGCGTACGGCACCAGGGTTTCGAGGCCGTCGGCCGCGCCGCGCTGGATGATGAAGACGAAGCGGCGGTCGGTGGCCGCATTGGCAAGCACCATGCGCGGCACGAACAGCAGCCCCGCGGTGGCCAGCGCGCCGGCCTGCAGGAAACCGCGGCGCGACTGCCCGTGGGCTATGCGTGAAGAAGAAGTCATCGGTTCATCTCCTGAGGAATTCGGGCGAAGCCAGCAACAGGGACAGCGCGGCTTCGGGACTCTCGGCGCGCGCGACGGCGGTGGCCGTGGCGTCGCCCAGCCCGCCGGGCAAGAGCCGAGGCCCGAGGGCGCGCGCGTCGACCGGCCCCGCCTTGGCGGCCAGGCGCTGCGCCATCTCGACGCGGCGCATCAGCGCGTCGGGCGCAAGCCAGCTTTCCGCAACATCGTCGAAGCCCGCCGGCGAGCCCGGCCGCCAGACCTGCTGGCCGCTCTGCGTGAGCAAGGGCGCCATCTGCTCGCCGCCCAGATCGCGCCAGCCCAAGCCGCGCAACGACGACACAGCCCATTCCCACGGTGTCTTGAACTTGGGTGGCGGCGCGTTCCAGGCTTCGCTGGATTCGATGAGCGCGCGGTACACGGTCGGCAGGTCGCCGCCGCTGCGCTGGAAGGCGTTCGACAGCCGCGTCACCACGGCTTCGGGCGGGTTGTCGCCGACGAAGTGCCGGGCCAGCTTCTGCGCGATGTGGTGCGCGGTGGCGGGCTGCACCGCCAGGTGGTGCAGCACCGCGGCGGCCTGCGCCTCGCCCGCCTGCTCGTAGCGCTGCCCCAGCACCTGGCGCGCGCCGGGCTCGTGCATGGCCGGCCGGTACTGGAAGGCGCCGGCCGCGCCGCCACCGCCGCGCGGAACGCCGGGCACGCCCGAGACGCTCCAGCCGGTGAGCGCGCGCGCGAATTCGGTCACGTCCTGCTGGTCGTAGCCGGTGCGCACGCCCAGCGTGTGCAGTTCCATGATCTCGCGCGCGAGGTTTTCGTTGAGGCCGCGCGGCCGTGCGGCGCGCATCGCGGCGGGGCTGTCGGCCCCCATGGAGCGCGCCTGGTCGAGGAACAGCAGCATCGCCGGATGGCGCTCCACCGCGAGCAGCATGTCCTCGAAGCGGCCGAAGACGTGTGGCCGGATCGCCTCGGCTTCATAGGCGCCAGCAAGGGCCGCGAGCGGCGTCTTGTCGACCGACACGGCGAAGTGGTTCGACCAGAAATGCACCAGCCGTTCGGCCATCGGCGCGGGCGTGGTCAGCGCGGCCTGCACGCGGGCGTTCACCGCCGCGCGGTAGGTGTCCTGCACCTGGGTGCGCAGCTTCTTGCGCAGGTCTTGTGCGTTGCCCGCGTCGGCCTGGCGCAGTTCCTTCTGGGCATCGACGTAGTTGTCGATCAGCGTGGCGCTGGGCGGCAGCGCGGCCCAGGCGGGCGGCGCGGGTTCGTAGCGCGCGAACTGGTCGAGCAGCCAGCGGCGCGGATCGCCCGTCGGCAGCGGCTCGTCGGGTCGTGCGCCGAGGCCGAAGCGATTCACCGCGACGGCAACCTGGGACATCTCTGATGCGGCCATGCAGTCTTCTCCGTTGTGAGAGGCGAAGCGCGTCGGCGCTCCTGTCCTTGCGTTGAACGGCGCCGGCCGTAAAACCCGTCGCGGGTTTTTCAGCCGCCTACTGTTTTTTCGGCTTGGGCGTGGGGTTGGATGGCGCCAGGCCGCTGCGCCGGGTCAGGCCGCTGGCCAGCGTCTCGCGGTCTTCGGGCGACAGGCCGGCCGCGAAGTCGACCACGC
Organism: Variovorax paradoxus; assembly: GCF_022009635.1. Taxonomy (NCBI): domain Bacteria; kingdom Pseudomonadati; phylum Pseudomonadota; class Betaproteobacteria; order Burkholderiales; family Comamonadaceae; genus Variovorax; species Variovorax paradoxus. The sequence continues at coordinate 1,475,417 of NZ_CP091716.1, read as the reverse complement.
TGGCCTCCACGCGCGCGCGCACCGCGATGTCGGCGCTGCGGGTGGCGGCGAGCGCTGCGGCCAGCGCGTCGCGGTCGAGCGTGGGCGCTGCAATCTGTCGCAGCACTTCCTTGCGGCCCTCCTGCGCGGCCTGGATGGAAGGCGCGACTTCGCGCCGCGCGCTGCGCAGGCCGGCCAGGAAGGCGCGCCGCTGTTCGGGGCTCAGGCCGTCGGCCGCGAAGCGCAGGCCGCGCGGCTGGTGCGCGGCGGCGGCCACGGCCGCGGCGCGCTCGCTCGACCACCAGCGCCATCCGCCGCCCGCGATGGCGCAGACCAGGAACAGGTTCAGCGCCAGCGATGCCAGCAGCCAGCGCCTGGGCGTTGCTCGTTCGTTCATTCCTGGCTCCAGTCTGAATAAAGTTCGGTGAAGGCCGAGCCGCGCTCGGGCCACTCGCCCGCGTCCGGCGGGGCGAGGTTCTTCAGCGCGATCGAGACGGCGAACGCGCCGGCCAGCGAGCCCGCGAGCCCCACGCTGGCCAGGCCGGCCACCGGCCAAAGCGAATGCCAGCGCGTGTGCAGCCGCCGCCAGGCACGGCCCAGGGCGGACCCATGCGCCGGCGCGGGTGCCGCGGCGAGGATGCGCGCGGCCAGCGCGTCGCCCGGCGGCGGCACGGCATGGGCGTCGAGCCAGCTGTCGAGTTCGATGGAGGCGTCCAGCGCTGGGCCGCCTTCGGCCACCGCCAGCGCGGCCTGGCGCTCGGCCTCGGGCCAGCGGCGCGGGTCGCTGCCGTAGATGTCGAGCAGTTCGTTGAATCGCTCAGGTGTCATGGCTTTTCATTCCTTAAGTCGCCGCCCAGTTCGGCGCGCAGGGTCCGGCGCGCCCGCGAGAGCAGGCTTTCGAGGGCTTCGACACTGAGGCCCATCACCGTCGCGGCCTCCTGGTTGGACAGTTCCTGGTAGTACTGCAGCACCAGCGCCTCGCGCTGGCGCACCGGCAGCGCCTTCAGGGCGGCGGCAAGCCTGCGGCCCCGCTGCGCGGCCTGCAGTGCTTCGTCGGGCGCCGGCCCGGGGTCGGGCGCCTCTTCGAGTTCGTCGTCGTCCGCGGCCTCGTCGCGCCGGGTTCGCAGCCGGTCGTAGCAGAGGTTCATCGCCACCCGATGCAGCCAGGTGTCGAAGCGGGCCTGCCCGTGGCGCCAGCCGGCCGCGTGCTTCCACACGCGCAGGAAGACTTCCTGCGCCACTTCTTCCGCCTCGCCGCGCCGGCCGAGAAAGCGCACGGCCAGCGCCAGCACCCGCGGCAGCTTGCGCGCGACCATCTCCCGCATCGCCTGCGGCTCACCGCGTCCCACGCGGACGAGTAGCGCTTCATCGGATTCAGGGTCTGTCGTCAATGGCCACCATTGCTGCTGCTGTCATGCCCCGGAAGGGGTTCCTTGGCATTAAACGGCGGTGGCGCGGAAATCCGTCGCGCGCCGTGCGCGCCCCGTCAGCCGGCGATGCCGCAGAACTCGCGGCGGTACTGCTCGGGCGTGGTGCCGGCCTCGCGCTGGAACATGGCGATGAAGGCCGACGCGGTGCTGTAGCCCAGGTCGAAGGCGATTTCCTGCACCGTGCGCCCGGCCTCCAGCGCGTCGATGGCGCGCAAGAAGCGCAGCCGCTGGCGCCATTCGCCGAAGGACATGCCCAGCTCGCGCTGGCACTGGCGCGCCAGCGTGCGTTCGGTCATGTGGACGCTGTCGGCCCACTGGGCCAGCGGGCGGTGGTCGCCGGGCGCGGCCTGCAGCGCCTCGAGCACGCCGACGAGCGCGGGCGAGGCGGCGGCCGGCAGGTAGCAGCGCTGCACCTCGGCCAGCGCGAGCTGGTCGACCACCACGTGCGCCAGGCGCAGGTCGGCCTCGGTTCGAGGCACGTGCAGGTCGCGCGCGGCGAAGTCGGCCAGCACGCTCTTGATGATCGGGCTGATTCGCACGGTGCAGGGTTCGGCCGGCAGGCGCCCGCACAGGCCGGGCGCGATGTAGATCGAGCGGTAGACGATGGCGTGCCGCAGCGTGCAGCTGTGCACCACCTTCGGCGGAATCCACACCGCGTACTGCGGCGGCGACAGGAAGCGCAGGCCCTCGGTGTCCATCTGCATGGTGCCGTGGGCGGCGTAGTTCAGGTGGCCCCAGGTGTGGCTGTGCGAGGCGGCGTGCGTGTCGGCGCCGATGTCGTCGTAGCGGAAGTAGAACGGGCCTTCCATGCCCTCCACGTCCTGGATGGCCAGGAGGCGCAGCCTGTCGGCCATGTCGTCGGCTCCTTCGGCAAGAAAAACAAAAGCGTCCGGATCGGCGGACGGAATGTCCTGATCAAGCTATATGCCTCAGGACAGACGGGCCGATGATAGCCCCGCACTCTGAAGAAAGCTCCCTGTCATGTGGCAATACGCCTTTCCCCTGCTCGCCGTGGTCATCTGGTCGGGCAACACCGTCGTCAGCAAGATGGCGGCCGGCACCATCGCGCCGGCCGAGATCAGCTTCTACCGCTGGCTGCTGGCCGCCCTGCTCTTCACGCCGCTGGCGCTGCGGCCGGTGCTGCGCAACTGGCGGGCCATTCGGCCGCAACTGGGCCGCATCGCGGTGCTCGGGCTGCTGGGCATGGTGGTCTATCAGAGCCTGGCGTACTACGCGGCCTACCTGACCACGGCCACGCACATGGGCATCATCGGCTCGCTCACGCCGATGATGGTGCTGGCGCTGTCGATCGTGCTGCTGGGCCAGCGGCTCACGGCCGGCGCGGTGGCGGGCTCGCTGGTGTCGATCATGGGCGTGCTGGTGGTGGTGTCGTCGGGCGACCTGGGCACGCTGCTGAAAAGCGGCGCCAACATGGGCGACGGCCTGATGCTGCTGGCCATGCTGGCCTATGCCATCTACGTGATCCTGCTCAAGCGCTGGGGCATGAAGGGCGTGCCCGCGCTGCAGCTGCTCTACCTGCAGATCGTGTTCGCCGTCATCGCGCTGCTGCCGCTGTACCTGCTCACGCCGAGGATGGGGCTGTCGGCCGCCAACCTGCCGCTGATCGGCTTCGCGGGCCTGGGCGCCTCGATGCTCGCGCCGCTGGTGTGGATGCACACGGTGGCGCACATCGGCCCGAGCCGCGCGAGCATGTTCTTCAACCTGATTCCGCTGTTCACCGCGCTGATCGCTGCAGTGGTCATCGGCGAATCGCTGGCGGCGTACCACGCGATCGGCGGCGTGCTGACGGTGGCGGGCGTGCTGCTGGCGGAGCTGTGGAAGGCCCCGCTGCGGCGCAGCCGCGCCGTGGCCGCCTGAGCGGACACGGCAACGCGATCAGGGGCTCAGGGTGGAGAACACCTCGATCGCGATCACGTTCGACACCGAGCGCCCCTGCTTCACCTCGCCCGGCACCACGAGGCGCGCGAAGCCGTTCGCGCCGAGGTCGACGCCGTTCACCTCGTAGGCGATCATCGCGGCCTTGCCGCCGAAGTTCGGATCGATCTCGCCCAGCGACAGCGCCGCCCGGTAGCCGTCGCTGCCGGTGACCACCGCGTACATGCCGAGCGTGGCGTTCTTCGGCGTGGTCGGCAGTCCCAGTCCGTTCAGCAGCGTCCAGAGGCTGACGCCCTTGTACACGTTGGCGCCGATGGTCAGGTCGGGCGCGGGCACCAGTCCCTTGAGCGCGGTGGCGTCGAAGCTCATCGGCGTGCCGACCTTGCCCGAAACGGCGAATGAAGCCGAAGTACCGCCACCCACGCCCACCGCGGTCGCGGGCGCGGCCACCACGTCGAGCCGCGTGAGGTTCGACACATAGCGCCCGCCCTTCACGTCGCCCGGCGCCGTCACGCGGAACGGGCCGTCCGTGGTGCCCAGCGGCGCGGAGACGCCGGCCGTGGTCTCGGCATAGGCGACGACGCTGGGCTTGTTGCCGAAGTCGGGGCTCAGCTCGCCCAGCGCGAACACCACCTTGTAGCCGTCGGCGCCGGTGGCCAGCAGGTAGCGGCCGAGCAGGTCGTTCTTGCGCGCGGCGTCGAGCTGGATGCCCGCGTCGCTCAGCAGCGGCCAGAGGCCGGCGCCGGTGTAGGTATGCGTCTGCGGCCCGCTGCCGCTGGAGAAATTGACGGTCTGGGTGACGGGCGTGCGCGCCGCGAGGTCGGCCTCGGTGACGAGCACCGGGCGGTCGACGGCGCCGCCGAGCTGGAAGGACGGCGCCGCGGCCGGTGGCGGCGCGGGCGGCGGCGGGGCAGGTGCCGGGGCCGGCGCGGGCGCCGGCACCACCGGAATGAACACACCGGCGTTGTTGTCGCCGCCTCCGCCGCATCCCGCCAGCACCAGCGCGGCGACGCCCGAAACCAAGCCCCTGGACCAATCCATACCCCAGCCTCCATCCTCGATGTATTCAATCCGACATGGCGAATGCGCTCTATTCCGTTCGCTGTAACCCGGCGGGCCGCCGGTTCGAACTAGGGGAAGCAACGTTGCCGTCGGGCTCCTGGCTGCCCTCTCGCAGCCAACGGGCGAATGTACATCGTTGTATCTGAATGAACATATCGAAAACGATATCCCGCCCACCATCCACGAAAGGCCTGTCATGACGCACAACACCGGACGCCGCTTCGCCATTGCCGCCGGCACCTCGACCCTGGGGCTGGCCATTGCCCAGGCCATGGGCTGGTTCTCGCGGCCCGCCCAGGCGGCGGAAAACGAGAAGTTCGAGGTCACGCGCACCGAGGCCGAATGGCGCAAGCTGCTCGACGCCAACCAGTTCGCGGTGCTGCGCCAGGAAGGCACCGAGCGGCCCTACACCAGCCCGCTCAACGACGAGCACCGCGCGGGCACCTTCAGCTGCGCGGGCTGCGCGCTCGACCTGTTCTCGTCGAAGACCAAGTTCGACAGCCACACCGGCTGGCCCAGCTTCTGGAAGCCGCTGGACAAGGCCGTGGGCGAGCACACCGACCGCTCCTTCGGCATGACGCGCACCGAGGTGCACTGCAGCCGCTGCGGCGGGCACCTGGGCCATGTGTTCGACGACGGGCCCAGGCCCACCGGGCTGCGCTACTGCATGAACGGCGTGGCGATGAAGTTCACGGCCGGGTCGGCGCAGGGCTGAGCCGGGGACGGCGGGCTGGTCTCACAATGCGCGATGTCCGTCCGACAAACGCATTGACTCAAGGAGATTCCATGAAGGCCCAGAACATCCTCCAGACCATCGGCAACACGCCGCACATCCGCATCAACCGGCTGTTCGGCAATGCGAAGCAGCAGGTCTGGATCAAGTCCGAGCGCGCCAACCCCGGCGGCTCCATCAAGGACCGCATCGCGCTCGCGATGGTCGAAGACGCCGAGAAGAGCGGCGCGCTCAAGCCGGGCGGCACCATCGTCGAGCCGACCTCGGGCAACACCGGCATCGGACTGGCCATGGTGGCGGCCGTCAAGGGCTACAAGCTGATCCTGGTGATGCCCGACAGCATGTCCATCGAGCGCCGCCGCCTGATGCTGGCCTACGGCGCCACCTTCGACCTGACGCCGCGCGCCAACGGCATGAAGGGCTCCATCGCCCGCGCCGAGGAAATCGTGGCCGGCACGCCCGGCGCGTGGATGCCGCAGCAGTTCAACAACCCCGCCAACGTCGACGTGCACGTGCGCACCACGGCGGAGGAAATCGCGGCCGACTTTCCCGACGGCATCGACGTGATCATCACCGGCGTGGGCACGGGCGGCCACATCACCGGCGTGGCGAAGGTGCTCAAGAAGAAGTGGCCGAAGCTGCAGGTGTTCGCGGTGGAGCCGGTGGCCTCGCCCGTCATCTCCGGCGGCGCGCCGGCGCCGCACCCGATCCAGGGCATCGGCGCGGGCTTCATCCCGAAGAACCTCGACACCTCGCTGCTCGACGGCGTGCTGCAGGTCGACGCCGAGCCGGCGCGCGAAATGGCCCGCCGCTGCGCGCAGGAGGAAGGCATTCTGGTCGGCATCTCGTCGGGCGCCACGCTCGCGGCCATCGCGCAGAAGCTGCCCTCGCTGGCACCCGATGCGGTGGTGCTGGGCTTCAACTACGACACGGGCGAGCGCTACTTGTCGGTCGAGGGCTTCCTGCCCGCCTGACCCGCTATCCCTTTCATAGCGCCCCGGGCGCTTAAAATGCGCGGCCTGCTTGATAACTACAAGCCCTACGCCGCCATGCTGAGAATCTCCGAACTCAAACTTCCGCTCGACCACGCGCCCGACGCGCTGGCAGCCCTGATCGCCAGGACGCTCGACGTCCCGCTCGACGCGATCGCTTCCCACAATGTCTACAAGCGCAGCTTCGACGCGCGCAAGGTCGAGCTGCTCACGGTCTACATCTGCGACGTGCAGCTGGCCGACGCGAAGCTCGAAGCCGCGCTGCTCGCCAAGCACACGGGCCATCCGCACATCCAGAAAGCGCCCGACATGCGCTACACGCCGCCGGCCAATGCCCCCGAGGGCACGGCGCGGCCGGTGGTCATCGGCTTCGGCCCCTGCGGCATCTTCGCGGCGCTGATGCTCGCGAAGATGGGCTTCAGGCCCATCGTGCTCGAGCGCGGCAAGACCGTGCGCCAGCGCACCCGCGACACCTGGGGCCTGTGGCGCAAGAGCGTGCTCAACCCCGAGTCGAACGTGCAGTTCGGCGAAGGCGGCGCCGGCACTTTCTCCGACGGCAAGCTCTACAGCCAGATCAAGGACCCGCGCTTCCTCGGCCGCAAGGTGATGGAAGAGTTCGTGAAGGCCGGCGCGCCGCCCGAGATCCTCTACGTCGCGCATCCGCACATCGGCACCTTCAAGCTGGTGAAGGTGGTCGAGAACATCCGCGAGCAGATCGTGGCGCTGGGCGGCGAGATCCGCTTCGAGCAGCGCGTGACCGACGTGCATATCGAAAACGGCCACCTCCGCGGCCTCACCGTGCTCGACCAGACGACCGGCCAGAGCCACGAGCTGCGCGCCGACCACGTCGTGATGGCGCTGGGCCACAGCTCGCGCGACACCTTCGAGATGCTGCACGCGCGCGGCGTGCACATCGAGGCCAAGCCGTTTTCCATCGGCTTCCGCGTGGAGCATCCGCAGGGCCTGATCGACCGCGCGCGCTGGGGCCGCCATGCCGGCCATCCGCTGCTGGGCGCGGCCGACTACAAGCTGGTGCACCACGCGAGCAACGGCCGCTCGGTCTACAGCTTCTGCATGTGCCCGGGCGGCACCGTGGTCGCGGCCACCAGCGAGCCGGGCCGCGTGGTCACCAACGGCATGAGCCAGTATTCGCGCAACGAGCGCAATGCCAACGCGGGCATCGTGGTGGGCATCGACCCGCGCGACTACCCGGGCGACGCGCTCGCCGGCATCGCGCTGCAGCGCGAACTCGAGAGCAATGCCTTCGTGCTCGGCGGCGGCGACTACCGCGCCCCCGGCCAGCTGGTGGGCGACTTCATCGCCGGCAAGCCCTCCACCGCGCTGGGCAGCGTGACGCCGTCGTACAAGCCCGGCGTCACGCCGACCGACCTGCACAAGGCCCTGCCGGCCTACGCCATCGAGGCGATGCGCGAGGCCTTCCCGGCCTTCGGCCGCAAGATCAAGGGCTTCGACACGCACGACGCGGTGCTCACCGGCGTGGAAACGCGCACCTCCTCGCCCATCAAGATCACGCGCGGCGACGACTTCCAGAGCCTGAACGTGCGCGGCCTCTACCCCGCCGGCGAAGGCGCGAGCTACGCGGGCGGCATCCTGTCGGCCGGCGTGGACGGCATCAAGGTGGCCGAGGCCGTGGCGCACAGCGTGCTCGCCGAATCGGAACGCGAACGCACGGCGAACGTCTGATGCAGCAGCCCGCCACCTTCTTCGAGCGGCCCACGCTGGGCCACCTGATCGCCGGCACGATGGCGATGGCAGCCGTGGTGCTGGCCTCCAACATCCTGGTGCAGTTCGCCATCAACGACTGGCTGACCTGGGGCGCCTTCACCTATCCGGTGGCCTACCTCGTGAGCGATCTGGTCAACCGGCGCTTCGGTCCCGGCATGGCGCGGCGCGTGGCGTGGGTGGGCTTCGCCGTGGCCGTGGGCGTGTCGCTGCTGCTGGCGCCGGTGCGCATCGCGGCGGCCTCGGGCCTGGCCTTCATCGCCTCGCAGCTGCTGGACATCGGCGTCTTCGACCGGCTTCGCCGGGGCCTGTGGTGGCGCGCGCCGCTGGTGGCAACCGTGGTTGCCGCCGTGCTCGACAGCATCGTGTTCTGGGGCATCGCCTTCGCGGGCACCGACGGCCCCTGGCTCACCTGGGCGCTGGGCGACCTGGGCGTGAAGCTCGCCGTCGGCGTGTTGATGCTGCTGCCGTTCCGGCTGCTGATCGGCCGGCAGGCCGCGCAGGCGTCGCCGTCGGCCCTGAGCCACTGAGAGCCGCCATGTCCAGCAGCAACGACGACTTCCACTTCTACGAGCCCGCCAAGGGCCACGGCCTGCCGCACGACCCGTTCAACGCGATGGTCGGGCCGCGGCCCATCGGATGGATCTCGTCGCAGGACGAAAACGGCGTGCTCAACCTCGCGCCCTACAGTTTCTTCAACGCCTTCAACTACACGCCGCCCATCGTCGGCTTCGCCAGCATCGGCGCCAAGGACAGCCTGCACAACATCCGCCAGACGCGGGAGTTCGGCTGGAACCTGGCAACGCGCCCGCTGGCCGAGCAGATGAACCGCTCCTGCGCCGCCGTGCCGCCCGAGGTCGACGAGTTCGAGCTGGCCGGCCTGCGGACCGCCGCCTCGCGGACCATCGCCGTGCCGCGCGTGGCCGAAAGCCCCGTGTCCTTCGAATGCCGGCTCACGCAGATCCTGCAGCTCGAAGGCGTGGACGGCGTGCCGGTGCAGACATGGCTGGTCCTCGGCGAAGTGGTGGGCGTGCACATCGCGCGCCGCCTGCTGAAGGACGGCATCTACGACACCGCCGCTGCGCAGCCCATCCTGCGCGGCGGCGGCCCGGCCGACTACTTCGAAGTCAGCCCCGACAATCTCTTCAGGATGTTCCGGCCGCGCTGAATGCGCGCTGCCGGCTTTCTTTTTTCCAATTCATTCCACCGCGCCCCCCGCATGACCGACGCTTCCACCGCCACCCCGAAGACGAACGCACGCCCGCCCCGGCGCCAGCAACTGGACATGGCCGAACAGCTGAAGCAGCTGAAGGCCGGTTCGGACGCGGACACGGGCACCGACGAGGCGCCCGCGCAGCAGAAACAGCAACAGCAGCCGCGCCAGGACGCGCGCCCGCCCCGGCAGAAGAACGGCGGCGGCCGCAACAACAACCAGCGCCGCCCGCAACAGCCGCGCCAGGAGCAGCAACAGCAGCCGCAGCCGCAGCGCGCACCGCGCAAGGTCAGCCCAGTGCTGGAGCGCCTGTTCGAGCTGTACCCGCAGCTCTTCGGCGCGCGCTTCGTGCCGCTGAAGCTCGGCGTGTACGAGGAACTGCTGGCACGCCACCCCGAGGACTTCAAGGCCGAAGACCTGAAGATCGCGATGGGCCAGCATGCGCGCTCCACCCGCTATCTCGAATCCGTGGCCGCCGGCCTGGCCCGCCATGACCTCGACGGCAACGCGCTCGACCCGGTCGCGCCCGAGCATGTGCACCACGCCATCCTCGAACTGCACCGCCGCCGCCTGCAGCGCAACCCCGGCAACGAAGACCTGCGCCCGCAACTGGTGGCGCGCATCGCCAAGGCCGTGGAAGCCTCGGGCCTCGACCGCGAGGCCTATGCGGTGCTGGTGCGCTCGCGCGACCAGAACAACAACGCCGTGGTCGACGAAGCCCTGGCCGAACTCGCCCAGCAGGCCGCCAAGCGCGAGGCGCTGCTGCGCGCCTTCGAAGCCAGCGGCCGCACCGAGCAGGAGTTCGCCGACATGTACGGCATGAAGCACGGCGAGGTGACGCGCACGCTGCAACGCGTGCGCAACGACCAGAAGGCGGCTCAGGCGGCTCAGGCGGCTCAGGCGGTTGCGGAAGCTGCTGCTGCAGCGGCGGCCGCGACACCCGCGGAACCCGCCGCAGAGGAGCCTGCCGCAGCCCCGGCTCCCGCCAGCGACTGACGACCGGGCGCCCAAAAAAAACGCCACCCGGAGGTGGCGCTACAAAGCAGTGATAGCGGGTTTCAGCGCTGCGCGTTCTGCAGCGCGGCAATGCGCTCTTCGATCGGCGGGTGGGTGGCAAACAGCTTGCCCATGCTGCCGGTGATGCCCATGGCTTCCACCGCCTTGGGCAGCTCGCCGGCCGGCAGGCCGCCCAGGCGCGCGAGCGCGTTGATCATCGGCTGCTTCTGGCCCATGAGCGCGGCGGCGCCGGCGTCTGCGCGGAACTCGCGGTGGCGCGAGAACCAGGCCACCACCATCGCGGCGGCAAAGCCGAGAACGATGTCGAGCACGATGGTGCTCACGTAGTAGCCGATGCCGGGGCCCGAGCTGCGGTCGTCGCCGCGGCGCAGGAAGCTGTCGACCGCATAGCCGATCACGCGCGACAGGAACACGACGAAGGTGTTCATCACGCCCTGGATCAGCGTCATGGTGACCATGTCGCCGTTGGCGATGTGCGCCACCTCGTGGCCGATGACGGCCTCGACCTCTTCGCGCGTCATGTTCTGCAGCAGGCCGGTGGACACCGCCACGAGCGACGAGTTCTTGAAGGCACCGGTGGCGAAGGCATTGGGCTCGCCTTCGAAGATGCCGACCTCGGGCATGCCGATGCCGGCCTTGTCGGCGAACTTGCGCACCGTGCCGACGATCCAGGCCTCGTCGGGCGTCTGGGGGTTGTCGATCATGTGCAGGCCGCTGGTCCACTTGGCCATGGGCTTGCTGATGAGCAGCGAGATGATCGCGCCGCCGAAACCCATCACCAGCGCAAAGCCGAGCAGCGCCGTGAGGTTGAGCCCGTTGGCCGTGAGGAAGCGATTGACGCCGAGCAGGCTGGCGACCACGCCGAGCACCGCGACGACCATCACATTGGTCAGGACGAACAGAAGGATACGTTTCAAGTTGAATTCTCCGTGGGGAACGCTTCCATGCAGATAAGGGCCGGTGGACTCACTTCAACCCGTTCGCTGCATGGAGGTGGGGACCATGATAGGAGTAAAAGTTCTAACGCCCGTGTATTCCCCGACCCGGCAAAGGCCTGAAAACCTGCGGATCGTCATAGAACGACGCGGCCTCGTTGTCCGGCCACCAGCCCGGCACGCCGAGCATCGGCAGCGGCACGAAGGGCTTGCACGCGAGTCGCGCAGGCTCCAGCGCCTGCGCCATGCGCGCGTCGTCGAAGGCCGCATTGCCCACCGCTTCGCTCGTCAGCAGCACGTGCGCGGTGATCGGCTTGCGCGGCGTGACCAGCTTTTCGAGCAGCGCATGGCCGAACACCAGCAGCCGCGCCTGCGCCCACAGCTCGCGCCGCGCGACGAACAACGTGTGCCAGTCGCGCGCAACCAGCGCCTGCCACAGCGCGGGCGGTGCATCGAGCACGGCGCCGTTCTCGTCGAACAGCGTGAGCGCGTCGCGCAAGGGGCCGCGCACAGCCGCAACGCCGTCGCGCGCGATCTCGCCCGCCTGCAGCTCGTTGAGGCGGCGCTTGGCCTGCGGGAACGCGAGCCAGACGAGTCCGTTGAAGAAGTCGTGCAGGTTGTCGCGCGTCGGCACCGTGCGGGTCTGGAAGATGTGGGCCTCGTAGGCCTGGCCGGCAGGCAGCGCTTCCTGCCGCACGAAGTCGGGTACATGGGCAGGCCTGGCGCCCTGCAGCGCCGCGGCAACCGAGCCGTGCATCGAGGCGGCCTGCGCCGCCGCTTCGCCGTGGGCACGGTAGGGCGCGAGCCAGGGCCGCGCCCAGTCGACCGTCGGCAGGGTCAAGACGCCGGCGCGTCCGTCCAGCGGATGCGGTCGGGGTGCTGCATCACCGCGAATTCCGCCGTGAGCTTGTCGAACAGCTTGAGCGAACTGCCGTGCTTGCCCAGCAGGCCCGCTGCGCGCAGCGCCTGCGCCACGTCGTTGAGCGGCACGTCCTTGCCGCTGCGAAGCGCGGGCACGGCCTGCAGGATGAACTCGGCCGCCTCGGAGGTCTGCGGCTCCGGCGGCGGCGCGGGCTTGGCTGCCTTGGTGCTCTTGCGGGCCGCCGTCTTGGTGGCGGCCTTCTTGGCGGCCGTTTTCTTGGCGGCGGGCGCGGTCTTGGCAGCGGCCGTCTTCTTGGCGGCGGCGGTGCGGGCCGCGGGCTTCACGCTGCTGGCGTGGTGCTCCAGGTCCATGAACGAATCGTAGATGCCGACCGTTTCCTCGCCCGTCTTGCCCTGCTGGCCGATGCCGCAGACGCGGCAGCCCTTTTCGCGCAACCGGATCACCAGCGGTGCGAAGTCGGAGTCGGAAGACACCAGCACCACCACGTCGGGACGCTCGTCGATCACGAGGTCGATGGCGTCGACCGCGAGCGCGATGTCGGTGCTGTTCTTGCCGGTCGAGAGGTTGACCATCGGCCGCACCGACAGCCGCTTGAACATGGCCTGCCGGTTCACCGCCATCTCGGCGTTGCAATAAGCCCGGCGCACGTGGATGGCGCCGTACTCGTCCATCGTGCGCTGCACGGCCTGCTCAATCACGTCGGCCGACACGTTGTCGGCGTCGATCAGCAGCATCACGCGCGGTGTGGGGGTCATGCCAGCTTCCAGTGGATGGTTTCGCCGCCGCGCAGCGGCTTGAGCGTGGCGTCGCCGTAGGGCACGGTCTCCGGCACGGTCCAGCTTTCGCGCTTGAGCGTGACGGTGTCGGCATGGCGCGGCAGGTCGTAGAAGTCGGGGCCGTTGAAGCTCGCGAAGGCTTCGAGCTTGTCGAGCGCGCCCGCGTTGTCGAAGGCCTCTGCGTAGAGCTCGATGGCGGTGAGCGCGGTGTAGCAGCCGGCGCAGCCGAGTGCGTGTTCCTTCAGGTGCGCGGGGTGCGGCGCGCTGTCGGTGCCCAGGAAGAAGCGGTCGCTGCCGCTGGTGGCGGCCTCGACCAGCGCCACGCGGTGCGTCTCGCGCTTGAGCACGGGCAGGCAGTAGTAGTGCGGGCGGATGCCGCCGGTGAAGATGGCGTTGCGGTTGTAGAGCAGGTGGTGCGCCGTGATGGTCGCGGCGGTGAAGCGGTCGGCATCGCGCACGTAGTGGGCGCCTTCCTTGGTGGTCAGGTGCTCGAAAACCACCTTGAGTTCGGGGAAGTCGCGGCGCAGCGGAATCATCACGCGGTCGACGAACACGGCCTCGCGGTCGAACAGGTCGATGGCGGGGTCGGTCACTTCGCCGTGCACCAGCAGCAGCAGGCCGTGCTTCTGCATGGCCTCGAGCGTCTTGTAGGTGTGGCGGATGTCGGTCACGCCGGCATCGCTGTTGGTGGTGGCGCCGGCCGGGTACAGCTTGAGCGCGCGCACGCCGGCTTCGGCTGCCAGTGCGATTTCCTCGGGCGGCAGCTTGTCGGTCAGGTAGAGCGACATCACGGGCTCGAAGGCCACGCCTTCGGGCACGGCGGCGCGGATGCGGTCGCGGTACGCCACGGCCTGCGCGGCGGTGGTCACGGGGGGGCGGAGGTTCGGCATGATCAGCGCGCGGCCGAACTGGCGGGCGCTGTGGGGAACGACGGCTTCGAGGGCGGCGCCGTCGCGCACGTGCAGGTGCCAGTCGTCGGGGCGGGTGATCGTGAGGGTGTCTGTCATGGCCGGACGATTGTCGCATCGCCCTCCAGCAGGTATTCGCGCACCAGCATCCGCGCGCGGTGCAGCCTGCTCTTGACGGCACCCGCGGGCTCGCCGAGCCGCTGGGCGATCTCCGCGATGGTCAGCTCCTCGAAATCGCGCAGCAGCACCACTTCGAGGTAGTGCGCGGGCAATGACTCCAGCGCGTGCGTCAGGTCCAGCCGCAGCGCGTCGTCGGTGCGGCTGGCAAGCTGCCGCTCGGCCACTTCGTCGTCCAGCGGGTCGTGCCGGAACATCGCGCGCTGCAGCCGCAGGCATTCGCGCTTGATGACCGTGAACAGCCACGACGAAAAAGCCGCGGCCGCCTTCAGGCCCCGGACCTTGCGCACGATCACCATCAACGATTCCTGCACGGCATCGTCGATGTCGCTGGCCTGGCAGTGCCTGCGGGCATAGCGGCGCGCGTCGGCCTGGCAGACCGCCAGCAGCCCGGCGATGGCCGCGGGGTCGCCGGTCTGCGCGGCGCAGATCAAATCGGTGCGATCGATCCCGGCGGCCACGGCTCAGCGCCCCTTGCCGGGCTTGCGCCCGACCATCGCGCACATCGGGCAGAAGCCGAACAGGCCGGTCAGGGCCAGCACCGCGCCCATCAGGCCGGCCGCCACCGCCACGGAGGCCGTGCCCCAATTCATGAAGGCAAAAGCGAGGCTGGCGAGCCCCATGACGATGCGCAGCGCGCGCTCCCAGCCGGGGACATTCTTGACGTAGAACATGGCGATTCCTTCGATCCTTGGTTGTGCGAGGAAGACCCTCGGACACAAGGAGGCGGCGAACCCGCCGAACGGTTCGCGGGAATCGCGAATTCTCTTGCTATTTGTTGAACACCCGGCAGGTGCGCGAGCTGGCGCCCTGCAACCACTTGAAGAAGTTGACCGAGCTGCGCGCGCCCTTGTTCGGCGGCCAGGAATCGAGGATGCGCAGCGTGGTGCCGCGCCCGCTCGGGTCGGCGTCGCCGCGAATGCCGGCGATGACGACCATGTGGCCCGGCCGGCCGGCGCCATCCGCATAGCCGCCGCGGGTGCCCCAGAGCATGTCGAACATGAGCGGGCCTTCCCGCAGCGCGGCACGCAGCGCCTTCAGCGACCACGGCGGCGGCGGGCGCACTTCGAGCCCGTGCGCGGCCGCGAAGCGCCGGCCGCCCTCCATGCCCGCGTCGTGCGTGTCGACGAAGTCCTGCAGCCCGCCGTCGGCCGCGACCAGCTCCGCCGGGGTGCGCGCGACCACTTCCCGCACGTTGGAGCGCGTCATCATCGCGACGCCCGCGGCCCAGCACAGCGGCGCGGCCGGCGGCGGAATCAGCGCGACCGGATGCAGGATGGGCGCGTCGCCCTCGCCGTCGAAGGCGACGTTCTGGGTGCAGGGGCCGGCCTCGCCGTCTTCCACCAGCCAGTGCACGGCCTGCAGGCGCAGCACGGCGGCGCGGGTGCGCGGGCCGTAGTCGCCGTCGGTGACGAGCGCGGGGCTGGGCTGCAGCTTGCGGTTGAGCGCTTCCTGCAGACGCCGGACGTCGGCTCCGCGCCAACCCTGTTTGAGCGTGGTCATCGGCATGCTTTCCTTCCTCTACCCCTTGCTGGAATCGCGGACTTTGGAATACGGGCGTCCGAATTGTCAAAACCGGGGCTGCGAGCGTCTACACGCCGAATGGCGTAGTCAGCGGCCCCGGGCTATGACGCCTGTCCATGGTGCGAGTACATGCGCAGCCGCCGAATGGATGTCGCGGCTGTCGCCTTGGGGACTCGCGAATGCGTCCGACAGGTCGGCCAGCCAGCGGTCGTAGGCGGCGGGGCGCTCGGCATCGGGCAGCCGCAGCAGCGCGGATGGATGCAGCGTGACGAACACGGGCCGGCCGTCCGCGCGCTCGTGCAGCCACGCGCCGCGCTCCGCCTGCACCGCCACCGGCCGGCCCAGCAGGGCGCGCGCGGCGGTCGCGCCGAGCGCCACCAGCGCCTGCGGGCGCACGAGCGCGATTTCGCTGTCCAGCCAGTGCGCGCAGGCTTCGGCTTCGCGCTGGCCCGCCGTCTTGTGGATGCGGCGCTTGCCGCGCAGCTCATACTTGAAGTGCTTCACGGCGTTGGCCAGGTACACCGAGCCGCGCGGCTGGCCCAGTTGCGCCATCGCGCGGTCGAGCAACTGGCCGGCCGGCCCGACGAAGGGCCGCCCGGCCAGGTCTTCCTGGTCGCCGGGCTGCTCGCCGACCAGCATGCGCGCCGCGCCCGGCGGGCCTTCGCCGCACACCGCCTGGGTGGCGAGCGCGCCGAGCGGGCAATCGCGGCATGCATGCGCGGCGGCGCGCAGTTCATCGAGGCTGGCGGGCGCCGCGCGGTCGGCCGGCAGCGGGTGCAGCGGCACCGGCGCGCGTATGCGGCGCGCGGGTGTGGCCGGCGCGTCGATCATCGACTGGCTGCGCGCCTGCGCCGCTTCGGCCAGCGGCCCGATCAGCGCGGCCTCGGGCAGGTTGTGCCAGTAGCGAGCCGGCATCTCGCGGCGCATCATCGCGAGCTTCAGGCGCGCAGGGTTGAAGATGTGCTCGTAATAGACCAGCCACAGCTGCTCGCCCGCATCCGGCGGCGGCTTCTCGCGCCGGTCGGCGCCCTCGCGGAAAGTCAGCGCCTGCCCGTCCCATGCCACGCAGCGTTCGGGCGTGAGGATGGCCCAGCGCATCTGCGCGAAGCGGCGCGCGAAGAACGGCGCATTGGCCTCCACGATGCGGTGGTCGGGCTCGAACCATGCCACGTGGCGCTCGCCCTGCTCGCCTTCCACGCGGGTGAAGCGCACGAAGGCGCGCATCTTGTGGATGTCGCGGTGCACAGCCTTGGCCATCTGCCGGGCCTGCAGCATGTCGGCGTCGAGCGGGTCGTGCCGTAGGGCCGGCTCGTGCGCAAGGCGCCAGAGCAGCCGGTACATGAGCGCCAGGCGCTGCGGCTCGCGATGCAGGATCACATCAGCGCACAGCGCGAGGAACGACGCGGGTACCGGCTGGCGCGCGGCGCTGGCGGGCTCGGTCGCAGGCAAGCCTTCGCCGGCGGGCGTGTCCGCGAACAGGCCGGCGCCGCCCTCGCCCTGCGCGCCATCGCTCCATTCGACATGGTCGGGCGGCACGCCGTTCGCCAGCAACCGGCGCGCCTCGCGGCGAAAGGCGTCGAAGTCGACCGGGTTGTCGAGCCGCACGCGCATGGGGCTCAGAACAGCGCAGCCTGCGCCGGCGTTGCCACGGGAACGGCGGCGGCCATGGCGCCGGCCGCCGGCCGGTGCCCGTCGGCCACCACGAAGGGCAACACCTTGCGCGAAGGCACATGCAGCCGGCGCAGATCGTCGGCGCGCACCCTGCGCACGCGGCGCGCCTGCAGGAGGCGCTCGACCGCCTTCACGCCCAGGCCCGGCACGCGCAGCAGCATTTCGCGCGGGGCATGGTTCAGGTCGACGGGAAAACGCTCGGCATGCGCCAGCGCCCAGGCCAGTTTGGGATCGACGTCCAGCCGCAGCAGGCCGTCGGGCGCGGCCACGATCTCCTGGTGCTCGAAGCCGTAGAAGCGCATGAGCCAGTCGGCCTGGTAGAGCCGGTGCTCGCGCATCAGCGGCGGCGCCACCAGCGGCAGCGCGCGGGCCGCATCGGGGATGGGGCTGAAGGCCGAGTAGTACACCCGCTTGAGCTTGTAGGCGCCGTACAGCGTGGCGCTCGACGCGAGGATGTGGCGGTCGTCGGTGGCGTCGGCGCCCACGATCATCTGCGTGCTCTGGCCGGCCGGCGCGAAGGGCGGCGGTCTGGCCGCAACGGGCGCCGCGCCGGGCAGCGCGCGGATGGGCACCACGCGGCGCGCTTCCTCGCGCGTGTCGTCGATGCGCAGGCGCAGCCGCGCCATGGAACGGCGGATGGCGCTTTCGTTCTTCTCGGGCGCCAGCGCCCGCAGGCCCTCGGTGGTGGGCAGCTCGACATTGATGCTGAGCCGGTCGGCATAACGGCCGGCGCGCGCCAGCAGCTCGTCGCTGGCGTCGGGAATGGTCTTCAGGTGGATGTAGCCGCGAAAGTCGTGCTCCTCGCGCAGCACGCGCGCCACCTCGACCACCTGCTCCATGGTGTGGTCGGGCGACTTGACGATGCCGCTCGAGAGGAACAGGCCTTCGATGCAGTTGCGCCGGTAGAAGTCGAGCGTGAGCTGCACCACCTCTTCGACGCGAAAGCGCGCACGCGGCACGTTGCTCGACGCGCGGTTGACGCAATACAGGCAGTCGTACTGGCAGTGGTTGGTCAGCAGCACCTTCAGCAGCGAGATGCAGCGGCCGTCCGGCGCGTAGCTGTGGCAGATGCCCGCGCCCTCGGTGGAGCCGATGCCCCGGCCGCCCACCGAGTCGCGCGGCTGCGAGCCGCTCGATGCGCACGAGGCGTCGTACTTGGCGGCGTCGGCCAGGATGGCGAGTTTGCGTTGGATGTCCACGGGAGGCCTCGGAATTACTGTATGAATATACAGTCATCGGCCGTCCTGTCAGGCTGCGATTTGTAAGCGCCCCTCCCGCGCCGCGACGCCGTTGCGCCCCCTTCGAACCTTGGCTACCCTCGCTGCCAGATGACCGACGACCCCACGACAACGACAACACTGGCCCCCGCGCCGATTTCCACCACGCTTGCCGAGGACCGCATCGCGGTCAAGTTCTCCGCACCCAACGGCGCCCCCGCCTTCGCGGTGCGCTGGCACGGCGCGGTGTACGCCTACATCAACCAGTGCCCCCATGCCGGTGGACCGCTCGACTTCGAAGGGCAGATCATCGAAAGCTCGGGCCGCTTCCTGATGTGCGCGCGGCACGGCGCGATCTTCGAGCCCGACACCGGCAAGTGCGTCGGCGGCCCGTGCCGCGGCGCGCGACTCACGCCGCTGACGGTGCACGAAAAGGCCGACGGCAGCATCTGGCCGGGCCAGGCCGGGTGAACACAGCAACATTCTTCAGACAGGAGAAAACCATGCGCGACAACAACAAGCTCCCTCGTTCCCTCGCATTGCCGGCGGCGGCGCTCGCCCTCGCGGGCCTGCTGGCGGGCTGCGCCGGCATGTCGGGCGGTTCGGGCACCGGCGGCAAGGCCTACACCGGCATGCGCGTCGGCTCCAGCGCCTTCGCCGACAACGGCACCATCCCGGCCGAGCACGCCGGCGCGGGCGAATGCGGCGGCAAGAACATCTCGCCGCCGGTGGCCTGGAGCAACCTGCCGCCCAAGACCCGGTCGGTCGCGGTGCTGGTGTTCGACCCGGACGGCGCGGCCGGCCTGGGCGTGTCGCACTGGGTGGCCTACAACATCGCGGCCGAGCGCGGCGAGCTGAAGACGGGCGAAGGCCAGGCGGGCACGAACTTCAACTTCACCATGGGCCCGAACGTGGCCGGCGCGCCGGTCTACCGCGGCATGTGCCCGCCGGTGGGCGACCGGCCGCACCACTATGTCCTGACCGTCATCGCTTCCGACCTCGCGCCGGGTGCCCTGCCGACCGGCCTGGCACGCGACGCCCTGCTGGCCGCGCTCAAGGGCCATGCGCTGGGCGGACAGAGCGTGGTGGGCCTCTACAGCCGCTAAACCCTTCGCCCTGCCGGGTAATAATTAAGTCCCCAATCTGACGGCAGCCCGCCAGCCTCGGCTGCAGCTGCTTTTCCGAAAGCCCATCGATGGCCCTGACCGCCGCCGCGTCCGACATTTCCCCGTCATCCGACCTCGACGCCATGTTCGACCTGGCGCCCGTCTCCCTCTGGATCGAAGACTACAGCGGCCTCAAGCGCAAGCTCGACGGCTGGCGCGCCGAGGGCGTCACCGACCTGGTCGCCTACCTGTCCGAAGACCCGCGCCGCGTGAGCGAGTGCATGGCGCTGCTGAAGGTGCTGCGGGTCAACCAGCACACCCTGAAGCTCTTTGCCGCCGACAGCCAGCAGACCCTGCTCGACTCGCTGGACCGCGTGTTCCGAGGCGACATGTCGGCCACCGTGGTGCACGAGCTCGACCAGCTCTGGCGCGGCCAGCTCACCTTCGAGAGCGAGACCGTCAACTACGCCCTGGACGGCCGGCGGCTCGACGTGCGCGTGCGCGCCCGCGTGCTGCCCGGCCACGAAGGCACCTGGGAGCGCGTGCTGGTCTCGCTCGACGACGTGACCGAGCGCGTGGCCGCCCAGCGCCTGCGCGACGAGAGCGCCACCTATGCGCGCAGCCTGTTCGAGCGCTCGCCGGTGTCGCTGTGGGTGGAAGACTTCAGCGCCGTGCGCACGCTGCTCGAGAGCATCCGCGCGCGCGGCATCACCGACTTCGCCACCTTCATCAAGGTGCACCCGGAGTTCGTGACGCGCTGCATGCAGGAGATCCGCGTCATCGACGTCAACCGCGAGACGCTGCGCATGTTCGGCGCGCCCGACCTGCAGACCCTGCTGGGCAGCCTCTCGCGCATCTTCCGCGACGAGATGCGCGAGTCCTTCGCCGAGCAGCTGCAGGACCTGTGGAACGGCAAGACGGTGCAGCACCGCGAGGTGCTCAACTACTCGCTGTCGGGCGAGGTGCTGAACATCCACATGCAGTTCGCGGTGCAGGACGACCGGCTCGACACCTGGGACCTGGTGCTGGTGTCGCTGGTCGACATCACCGCGCGCAAGAAGGCCGAGGCCTACCTCGAATACCTGGGCAAGCACGACGTGCTCACGCAGCTGTGCAACCGCACCTACTTCACCGAGGAGCTCACCCGCCTCGCGCGCAAGGGCCCGTGGCCGGTGTCGATCGTGGCCATCGACCTGAACGGCCTGAAGCAGCTCAACGACCAGGAAGGCCACGCCGCCGGCGACTCGCTGCTGCGCCGCATGGGCGAAGTGCTCGACAAGGCCGTCGACCCGCCGGCCTGGCCCGCGCGCATCGGCGGCGACGAGTTCGCAGTGCTGCTGCCCATGACCGACGAGCGCGGCGCCGAGGCCATGCGCGAGCGCATCCTCACGCTGCTGGAAATGAACAACCAGTTCCACGCCGGGCAGAGCGGCCACGCCCTGAGCCTGGCCATCGGGCTGGCGACCTGCCACGCGGGCGAATCGCTCGAATCGGCGCTGCAGCGCGCGGACCGCGCGATGTATGTCGACAAGGCGCGGCACTACGAAGGCACGCCGGGGGATCGGCGGCGGGCGTAGCCCGCATCTCCAGCCCTTCTCGCTCTGCGCGGCACTCGGCGGGCTTTCGCTCTTGTCTTTCCCGGATCGGCTGATTACGATGCCCGCGCTGTATCGACATGTAGCGCGGCCAATGTCTGTCTGACAGACGAGCCGCCAGTCCCGGGCATCTGAGGGGGTGCACGGGATACGCCAGTTCCCCCGCAGAGGTGGAGAGTGCGAGCATGCCGTTGCGGCGAGGGAGGAGGTTGGTCTGTGACCGGCGTCCCGGTTTCGATCAATCTCGCAAAGGTAAATGCAAATGAAGAAGCGCCATGCCGCCTCGTTGGGCGTGCTCGTCCTGTCCTGTCTCATCGCTTCATGCGGCGGTGGTGGTGGCGGAGGTGGCGGAGGCGGAGGATTCCCCGGGCTGGCACTGCCCCCGGCAGGCGGCACCGCACCGCCGGCCGGAAACCCTGCCGGAGCCTGGCTGACCTTCGATCCCTCGACGGTCGAACTCACGGTACTTCCCAACACGTCCAAGAGCTTCAGCGTCATCGCGACGTCGACCAAGGTTATCTCGGCTCCGGTGAACGTGGGCATCATCGAGCCCAAGGGCGTGATCAACACCGACATCAAGATCTCGAGCAGCGGGCTCAAGTACGTGGCCCTGCTGAACACGAATGCGGCGCTGGCGCCCGGCGTCCATACGGGCAACTTCGAGATTCGCGCCTGCTACGACGCCAACCCGTTGGTCTGCTCACAGCCCGTGGAGGGCTCTCCGTGGCAACTGCCTTACAAGATCACGGTGATCGACCCCGCTTCGCTGCATTACTCCCGCTGGGAGCCGGCGCAGACGACGCCCGGCTTTCTCAGTGACTTCGCTCTGAGTTCCCGCGGCGGCGTTCCGTATGTGGTGACGGCGGGCTTCTACACCAACGTGATGGAGACCTGGACCTCCAGCGACATCGGCAGCACCTGGACCAAGATGACCACCGCACAGGTACCGCCGCTGACGCGGAATTTCGCGCTCGCCAACGATGACAACGCGATCTACCTGAGCGGCGGACAGGCAGGCGGCAGCAGCGCCTACCAGAACCACGTCTGGAAATTCGACGGCACCGACTGGTCACAAAAAACGGCCGCCGCCGAATTCCCTGGCGTCGCGGACCATGTGATGGCCAAAGTCGGCAATGCCCTCTATGTCGTGGCCGGCCGCACCATGGCCGGCATCATGCGGAACGTGTGGAGATCCGACAACGACGGCGTCAACTGGACGCAGGTGTCCCCCAGCCTGCCCGCGGAACTCGGCAAGCCGACCTGCGCGCTGAACTGGAAGGGTTCGCTGCTGCTGGTGGGCGACAAGGTAGCCACCTCCACCGACGGCGCCACCTTCGCCATCGCTGGCGGACTCCCTGCGACCTTCCCCAAGGGCAGCCTGCACTGCGCGGTGCTCGATGGCCGGTTGTTCATCAGCCCAACGTCCAACTCGAGTGTCAGCAGCCCGGAGCAGAACGTCGTGTCGACCACGGACTTGGCCAACTGGCAGCAGGAGCGCACCCGCTCTTTCACGACCCCCGACGCTCCCGGCATGGCCGCCATCAACGGCCGCCTGGTCATCACCACAGGCCAGGGCACGTCGCAGCGCACCACCTACCGCACAGTTCCCTGAGCCCAGGGCAGGTGCCAGTGTCACGGCTTTACTGTGGCACCCGCACCCGCTCCAGCACGAAGTCGATGAACGTCCGGATCGCCCGCGTGTGCTGGCGGTTCGGCATGTAGAGCATGAACATCTGCGTGCCGAAGATCGACAGGCGCCAGTCGTCGAGCGTGGTCGCGACGTCGCCCTTGCGCACGTCCTCCTGCACCACGTAGTCGGGCACGAGGCCGATGCCCAGGCCGGCGAGGATGGCCTGGCGCAGGAACAGAAAGTTCTCTGAAATCAGCGTCGGCTCCAGGATCACCTCGCGCCGGGTCTCGCCCTGGTAGGCCGACACGCGCAGCTGCCGGCCGATGACGGCCGCCGTCACCACCGGCGCGCCCTGCAGCGCGTCGAGCTGCACCGGCAACGGGTGCCGCGCCGCGTAGTCGGCCGACGCGCAGGCCACGTAGCGCACCGGGCCCATCTCGCGCGCCACCAGGTTCTGCGGCGGCTCGGGGATCACGCGGATGGCGATGTCGACCTCGTCGCGCAGCAGGTCTTCGATGCGGTTCTCGAACACCACGTCGAGCACGATGCCGGGGTACTGGCGCTTGAAGTCGATCAGCCAGTCGGCCATGACCAGTTGCCCGTAGCCGCTGGGCACGCTCAGCCGCACGCGGCCCTGCAGGCCCTGGCCCAGCGTGGTGACAGATTCGCGCGCCGCCAGCAGCTCGCCCTGGATCGCCACGCCGTGCTGGTAGAGCCGCAGGCCGATTTCGGTCGGCTCGGCGCGCCGGGTGGTGCGCCGCACCAGTTGCGCGCCCACCGAGCGCTCCAGCTGGTTCAGGTGGTAGCTGACGTTGGCGCGGGTCATCTTGAGCCGGCGGGCGGCCGCGCTCAGGTTGCCGGCATCGAGGATTTCCACCAGCAGGGTGAGCGATTGCAGGTCCATGCACCGATTGTGTCAAAAATCCTTTGACAGTCTGTCAACCGCCTATGCAATTGTCAAAGCCGCAATAGCGGCCAAGAATGCCGGGTTCACCCCAGAGCCTCGAACCCGCCGGTTCGCAACGCAAGAGACAAGCAAGCACATGGCCACCACCACTCCCAGCCCTTCCACGTCCACCGGTCCCGTCACCTTCGAGCGTCGAGGCGACGTCTTCGTGGTGACCATCGACAACCCGCCCGTCAACGCCCTGGGCGTGGACGTGCGCCGCGGTCTCGTGGCCGCCATCGACGCGGCCGAGGCCGACGGCGCCGCCAAGGCGGTGCTGATCGTCGGCGCGGGCCGCAACTTCATCGCGGGCGCCGACATCCGCGAATTCGGCAAGACGCCGCAGCCGCCCTCGCTGCCCGAGGCCTGCCTGAAGATCGAGAACTGCACCAAGCCGGTGGTCGCCGCCATTCACGGCGCCGCGCTCGGCGGCGGGCTGGAGGTGGCGCTGTCGGCCCACTACCGCCTCGCCTCGCCCACCGCCAAGCTAGGCCTGCCCGAAGTGGCGCTGGGCCTCTTGCCCGGCTCGGGCGGCACGCAGCGCGCGCCGCGCCTCATCGGCGTGAAGCCCGCGCTCGAGCTGATGCTCAGCGGCCGCCATGCGGGCGCCAAGGAAGCGCTGTCGCTGGGCCTCGTCGACCGCCTGGGCAACGACGCCGACGCGCTGGCCGAAGGCCTCGCCTATGCGAATGAACTGGTCGCCGCCAAGGCGCCGGTGCGCCGCACCCGCGACGCCGGCGCGCTGGCCGACAAGGAAGCCAGCCGCGCCGCCCTCGAAGCCGCGCGCGCCGACACCGCCAAGAAGAGCCGCGGCCTGTTCTCGCCGATGAAGATCATCGAGGCCGTCGAAGGCGCGCTCACGCTGCCCTTCGACGAAGGCATGGCGCTGGAGCGCAAGCTGTTCCTGCAGTGCATCGACAGCCCGCAGCGCGCCGGCCTGATCCACGCCTTCTTCGCCGAGCGCGAAGTGCTCAAGGCGCCCGAGACCCGTTCGGCCAAGCCGCGCCCGCTGGAGTCGGCCGGCATCGTCGGCGGCGGCACCATGGGCGCGGGCATCGCCGTGGCCATGCTCGACGCCGGCATGCCCGTGACCATGATCGAGCGCGACGACACGCAACTCGCGCGCGGCCGCGCCAACGTCGAGAAGGTGTACGACGGCCTCATCAAGAAGGGCCGCCTGACGCCCGAGGCCAAGGCGGCCGTCATGGCGCGCTTCTCGGGCTCGACCAGCTACGACGCACTCGCCAGCGTCGACATCGTGGTCGAAGCCGTGTTCGAGGAAATGGGCGTCAAGAAGGCCGTGTTCGCCGAACTCGACCGCGTGTGCAAGCGCGGCGCGGTGCTGGCCACCAACACCTCGTACCTGGACATCGACGAGATCGCCGCCAGCATCTCGCGTCCGCAGGACGTGGTGGGCCTGCACTTCTTCTCGCCCGCCAACATCATGAAGCTGCTGGAGATCGTGGTGCCCGCCAAGGTGAGCGCCGACGTGGTCGCCACCGGCTTCGAGCTGGCGAAAAAGCTCAAGAAGGTGCCGGTGCGCGCCGGCGTGTGCGACGGCTTCATCGGCAACCGCATCCTGGCCGTGTACCGCCAGGCCGCCGACCACATGATGGAAGACGGCGCCTCGCCCTACCAGATCGACGAGGCGGTGCGCAACTTCGGCTACCCGATGGGCCCGTTCCAGGTGTCCGACCTGGCCGGCGGCGACATCGGCTGGGCCACGCGCAAGCGCAAGGCCGCCACGCGCGACCCCGAGGCGCGCTACGTGCAGGTGGCCGACCGCATCTGCGAACGCGGCTGGTTCGGCCAGAAGACGCAGCGCGGCTACTACCTGTACCCCGAAGGCGCGCGCACCGGCGTGCCCGACCCCGAGGTGCTGGCCATCATCGACGCCGAGCGCGAGCGCGCCGGCATCAAGCCGCGCGCCTTCACCGAGGAAGAAATCATGCGCCGCTACATGGCCGCGATGATCAACGAAGGCGCCAACGTCGTGCTCCAGCGCATCGCGCTGCGCCCGCTCGACGTGGACGTGACCTTCCTCTACGGCTACGGCTTCCCGCGCCACCGCGGCGGCCCGATGAAGTACGCCGACACCGTGGGCCTGCCCAAGGTGCTGGCCGACATCCAGGAATTCGCGAAGGAAGACCCGATCTTCTGGAAGCCCTCGCCACTGCTGGTGCAGCTGGTCGAGCGCGGCGCCGATTTCGCCAGCCTCAATCAATCCGAGTAATCACAGAGCCAGCCGTCCAGGAGACATCCCCATGCGTGAAGCCGTCATCGTTTCCACCGCCCGCACCCCGCTCACCAAGGCGCACCGCGGCGAATTCAACATCACCCCCGGCCCCACGCTGGCAGCCTTCGCCGTGAAGGCGGCCGTCGAGCGCTCGGGGCTCGACCCCGCGCTGATCGAGGATGCGATCCTCGGCTGCGGCTACCCCGAAGGCACCACCGGCCGCAACATCGCGCGCCAGGCCATCATCCGCGCCGGCCTGCCGATCGGCATCGCCGGCACCACGGTGAACCGCTTCTGCGCCTCGGGCCTGCAGGCGATCGCGATGGCGGCAGGCCGCATCGTGGTGGACGGCGCGCCGGCCATGATCGCGGGCGGCGTGGAAAGCATCTCGCAGATCCGCTCGCGCAGCGCCACCGACAGCGGCGACAGCGGCATGGACCCGTGGATCGTCGAGCACAAGCCCGAGCTGTACATGGCGATGATCGAAACGGCCGACATCGTGGCCAAGCGCTACAACATCAGCCGCGAAGCGCAGGACCGCTTCTCGGCCGAGAGCCAGCGCCGCACCGAAGAAGCGCAGATCGCCGGCCGCTACAAGGACGAGATCGTCGCCTGCACCACCACCATGGCCGTGACCGACAAGGAAACCAAGGAAGTCACCTACCGCGAAGTGACGGCCACCGAAGACAACTGCAACCGCCGCGGCACCACCTACGAGGCGCTGGCCAAGCTCAAGCCCGTGATGGGCGAAGACAAGTTCGTCACCGCCGGCAACGCCTCGCAGCTGTCGGACGGCGCATCGGCCTGCGTGCTGATGGAAGCCAAGGACGCCGAGCGCGCCAACGTCAAGGCACTGGGCGCCTTCCGCGGCCTCGCGGTGGCCGGCTGCGAGCCCGACGAGATGGGCATCGGCCCGGTGTTCGCGGTGCCCAAGCTGCTCGCGCGCCACGACCTGAAGGTGCAGGACATCGGCCTGTGGGAACTCAACGAAGCCTTCGCCTCGCAGTCGATCTACTGCCAGGACAAGCTGGGCATTCCGTCGGAACTGCTCAACGTGAACGGCGGCGCGATCTCCATCGGCCACCCCTTCGGCATGACCGGCGCGCGCCTGGCCGGCCACGTGCTCATCGAAGGCAAGCGCCGCGGCGCGAAGTACGCCGTGGTCACGATGTGCATCGCTGGCGGCATGGGCGCTGCCGGCCTGTTCGAAATCTATTGAGGAGCCTGCGATGGACCTGAACTTCACCACCGAAGAAGAAGCCTTCCGCAGCGAAGTGCGCGCCTTCCTGGCCGCCAAGCTGCCGGTGCGGCTGTCCGAGAAAGTGCGCAGCGGCAAGATCCTCGAGAAGGCCGACATGCAGGAATGGCACGCCATCCTCAACGAGCGCGGCTGGCTCGCCAACCACTGGCCGGAGCAGTACGGCGGACCGGGCTGGACGGCGGTGGAGAAGTTCATCTTCGAGAATGAATGCGCGCTGGCCTTCGCACCGCGCATCGTGCCCTTCGGCGTGAACATGCTCGGCCCGGTGCTCATCAAGTACGGCAACGAGGCGCAGAAGAGCCATTGGCTGCCTCGCATCCTGAACGGCGCCGACTGGTGGTGCCAGGGCTATTCGGAACCCGGCGCGGGTTCCGACCTGGCTGCGGTGAAGACTTCGGCCGTGCGCGGCATCGACGCGCAGGGCGACCACTACATCGTGAACGGCCAGAAGACCTGGACCACGCTGGGCCAGCACGCCAACATGATCTTCTGCCTGGTGCGCACCAACCGCGAGGCGAAGAAGCAGGAAGGCATCAGCTTCCTGCTGATCGACATGAACTCGCCCGGCGTGGAAGTGCGCCCGATCATTACGCTCGACGGCGAGCATGAAGTCAACGAGGTGTTCTTCTCCGACGTGCGCGTGCCCGCCGAGAACCTCGTGGGCGAGGAGAACAAGGGCTGGACCTGCGCCAAGTACCTGCTGACCTACGAGCGCACCAACATCGCGGGCGTGGGCTTCTCGGTGGCCGCGCTCGAACAGTTGAAGGGCATCGCGGCCACGCAGACCAAGAACGGCAAGCCGCTGGCGGAAGACCCGGCCTTCGCGGCGCGCATGGCGCGCGTCGAGATCGACCTGGAGAACATGAAGACCACCAACCTGCGTGTGATCGCGGCGGTGGCCGGCGGCGGCGTGCCGGGCGCGGAAAGCTCGATGCTGAAGATCCGCGGCACCGAGATCCGCCAGGAGATCTCGTCGCTGGCCCGCCGCGCGATGGGCGTGTATGGACGCCCCTTCGTTGCAGAGGCGCTGAAGGATGGCTACACCGGCGAGACCTTCGGCCCCGACTACGCATCGGCCGCCGCCTCGCGCTACTTCAACAACCGCAAGCTGTCGATCTTCGGCGGCTCCAACGAAATCCAGAAGAACATCATCTCCAAGATGATCCTCGGGCTGTAAAGGAGACATGCCATGAACTTCGAACACACCGAAGACCGGCGCATGCTCGCCGACAGCCTGAACCGCTTCATCAGCGAGCAGTACGCCTTCGACGCGCGCGACCGCATCGCGAAGTCGGAGCACGGCTTCAGCAAGGAAATCTTCCAGCAGTTCGCCGAACTGGGCGTGATCGGCGCCCTCTTCAGCGAAGCCGATGGCGGCTTCGGCGGCGGCGGCTTCGACATCGCGGTGGTCTTCGAGGCACTGGGCCGCGGCCTCGTGGTCGAGCCGCTGCTGGGCGCGGTGATGGTCGGCGAGGCGATCAGCGCCGCCGGCACCGATGCGCAGAAAGAAAAGCTCGCAGACATCATCAACGGCGTGACCGTAGCGGCCTTCGCGCACGACGAGGCCGACACGCACTACGAACGCACGCGCGTGGCAACCAGGGCAGAACGCAATGGCGACGGCTGGGTGCTGCACGGCGCCAAGGCCGTGGTACCGCAGGGCGAGCAGGCCGACCTGTTCCTGGTCTCGGCCCGCACCTCGGGCAATGTCGACGACGAAGCCGGCATCTCGCTGTTCCTCGTGCCCGCCAAGACCGCGGGCCTCACGGTGCGCGGCTGCCCCGCCATCGACGGCGGCCGCGTGGCCGAGCTCTCGTTCGACGGCGTGAAGCTGGGCGCCGACGCGCTGCTGGGCACCGAAGGCCAGGGCCACGCCACGCTGGAGCGCGCCATCGGCCGCGGCGTGCTCGCGCTGTGCGCCGAAGCGCTTGGCGCCATGGAAGCCGCCAAGACCGCGACGCTGGAATACCTGCGCACGCGCAAGCAGTTCGGCACGCTGATCGGCAGCTTCCAGGCCCTGCAGCACCGCATGGCCGACCTGCTGCTGGAGATCGAACAGGCCCGCTCGGCCGTCATCAACGCGGCAGCCGCCATCGACACCGGCGAGCGCCTGGCGCGCGAGCGCGCGCTGTCGGCCGCAAAGTTCAGCATCGGCCGCATCGGCGCGCTGGTGGCGCAAGAGAGCATCCAGATGCACGGCGGCATCGGCATGACCTGGGAACTGCCCCTGCCCCACTACGCCAAGCGCCTGGTGATGATCGACCACCAGCTGGGCGACGAAGACCACCACCTGCAGCGCTACATCGCCCTGGGCAAGGAGGTGGCGGCATGAGCGACACGACGAACAGGACAGTGCTGATCTCGCAGGAAGGCGCCGTGCGCATCCTGACCAACAGCAACCCCGCCGCGCGCAACGCGATCACGCCCACGCTGTATGCCGAGCTGAGCGCGGCGCTGGCCGACGCGGAAAAAGACCCCGAGGTGGGCGCCATCGTCTTCACCGGCGCGGGCGACTTCTTCTGCTCCGGCGGCGACCTGAACCTGCTGGCCAAGCGCCGCGAGCTGCCAATGGCCGAGCGCCGCCAGATCCTCGAGGGCCTGAACAACCTGATCCGCGCGCTGCGCGATTGCGGCAAGCCGGTGATCGCTGCCGTCGAAGGCGGCGCCGCCGGCGCGGGCCTGTCGATGGCGCTGGCCTGCGACATGCTGGTGTCGGCGCGCGACGCCTTCTACACCGTGGCCTACGTCAAGGTCGGCCTCACGCCGGACGGCGGCGCCACGGCCTTCCTGGCGGAGTTCGTCTCGCGTCAGGTGCTGACCGAGCTGTGCCTGACCGGCGACCGCATGCCGGCCGAGCGCCTGCATGCGCTGGGCGCCGTCAACCGCCTGACCGACAAGGGCGCCGCGCTGGCCGAAGCCATCGCGCTCGCGGCCAAGGTGGCCAGCGGCCCGCAGCGCGCCAGCGCGCGCATCAAGACGCTGTGCCGCCAGGCGCACCACGCCACGCTGGAAGAGCAGCTCGACGCCGAGGCCGTGTTCATGGTCGAGTCGCAGGGCGACGCCGAAGCGGCCGAAGGCATCGGCGCCTTCCTGGGCAAGCGCAAGGCCGACTTCGTGGCACTGCGCCGCGCCGGCGGCAAGGCGGACGCGTCCTGACACTTGCCCTGCCCGCCCCCTGCGCACGCGCACGGGGCTTTTCGTTTTTCCTGGAGTTGTCATGTCTTCGCTGAATTCCTCGCTGCCGCTTGCAGGCGTGCGCGTCCTCGATCTGTCCCGCATCCTCGCGGGCCCCTGGTGCGGCATGGTGCTGGCCGACATGGGCGCCGAGGTCATCAAGGTGGAGCACCCGGGCCGCGGCGACGACACCCGCGACTGGGGCCTGCGCGTGGGCAAGACCGAGACCGCCTATTTCAACAGCGTGAACCGCAACAAGCGCTCGGTCACGCTCGACCTGCAGACGCCCGAAGGCCAGCAGCTCGCGCGCGACCTTGCCAAGCAATGCGACGTGGTGATCCAGAACTTCAAGTTCGGCGGCATCGACAAGCTGGGCCTGGGCTACGAACAGCTGCGCAAGGAGAACCCGCGCCTCATCTACTGCTCGATCTCGGGCTACGACCGCACCGGCCCCGAGGCCGCGCGCCCCGGCTACGACCTCGTGGTGCAGGGCGAGGCCGGCCTGATGGCGCTGAACGGCGAGGCCGACCAGCCGCCGCTGAAGTTCGGCGTGGCCGCGGTGGACCTGTTCACCGGCATGTACTCGGCGCAGGCCATCCTGGCAGCGCTGTACCAGCGCGAGAAAACCGGCCAAGGCCGGCACGTGGAGATGGCCCTGTTCGACTGCGGCCTGATGATCACCGCCTACTACGGCCTCGAGGCGCTGCTGATGGGCGAAGACCCGCCGCGCTACGGCAACTCGCATCCGTCGATCGTGCCCTACGGCGTGTTCGACGCGGCCGACGGCCCGCTGGTCATCACCGTGGGCAACAACGCGCAGTTCGCACGCTTCTGCACCGAGGTGATCGGCCGGCCCGACCTCGCGGCAGACGAGCGCTTCAAGACCAACATCCTGCGCTCGGCCAACCGCGCGGTGCTGCTGCCCGAGCTGCACGCCGAACTGGCCAAGCGCCAGCGCGCCGACCTGCTGGAGAAGCTCACCGCCGCCGGCATTCCCTGCGGCGAGGTGCTGGGCCTGCTGGAGGCGCTGCAATCCAAGCGCGCGAGCGACGCCGGCCTGGTCACCACGCAGCCGCATCCGGTGGCCGGCACGGTCAACGTGCTGGCGCCGCCCTACCGCTTCGACGGCGAGCGCCTGCCGGTGCGCAGCGCGCCGCCTACCCTGGGCGAAGGCACGCACGACGTGCTGCAGTCCCTTCTTGGCCTGTCGGACGAAAAGCTGGCGGCGCTGAAAACGAGCGGCGTCGTCTGAACAAGACAGGCGCCCGCATTTCCTGAGTAGACAAGACCCAATGGCATCCCTTTCTTCCCTTCGCAATCCCGTTCGCCGCGCCCTTCTCGCGCTCGCCCTGCCCCTGGTGGCCGGTGCCGCCTTCGCACAGGCCTGGCCCGCCAAGCCGATCACGCTGATCGTGCCCTTCCCGCCCGGCGGCCCGACCGACGTGGCCTCGCGCATCGTGGCGCAGAAGATGTCGGTCGCGCTCAAGCAGAGCATCGTGATCGACAACCGCAGCGGCGCATCCGGCACCGTGGGCGCCGCCACCGCGGCGCGCGCGCCGGCCGACGGCTACACCTTCGTGATGCTGGCCACGCCCACCCTGCTGGCCTCGCACCTGTACGGCCCCACCGGCTACGACATCTTCAAGAACTTCACGCCCGTGGGCTCGGTGTACGACCTGCCGATCGTGCTGGTGGTGAACCCCAAGTCGCTGCCCGACGTGAACGGCGTGCAGGACTTGATCGCCAAGGCCAAGGCCGAGGGCGGCAAGCTCAACTACACCACCGCCGGCGCCGGCAGCTTCGGCCACCTGACGACCGAGCAGCTCAAGACCATCGGCAAGTTCGACATGCAGCACGTGCCCTACCGCGGCAGCGCGCCGGCCGTGACCGACCTGATCGGCGGCCAGGTGCCCGCGATGTTCTCGGACCTGGTGGGCGTGCTGCCGCACATCAAGGCCGGCAAGCTGCGCGCCATTGCCGTGGGCTCGGGCAAGCGCGTGAGCCTGCTGCCCGACGTGAAGACGGTGGCCGAGCAGGGCTTCCCCGGCTTCGACGCCACCTCGTGGGGCGGCCTGCTGGCTCCGGCCGGCACGCCCAAGGACGTGATCGACCGCATGAGCGCCGCGCTGAAGACCGCGCTGGCCGACAAGCAGGTGCAGGAAAAGCTGGAAAGCGTAGGCTCCTTCGCGGCCTACCGCACCCCGGAGCAGACCGGCGTGCGCATGCACGAGGACTTCGAGCGCTGGGGCAAGGTGATTCGCGACAACCACATCACGAACCAGTAAAACGATTCGGGCCGGCAGGGCCCGGCACCGCGGCCGCACCAAGGAGACAAAAGACATGACAGGCAAGCACGAAAACAACTACAGCACCCCGGTCGGCGCGCCGTTCCGCCCCGCCTTTCCCGTCCGCAGCCTCGCGGACATCCGCAAGCTCGAAGAAACGCCACTCGCGCAGGCGCTCACGGTGCGCAGCACCTACGAGATCTTCCGCAACGCCGGCCATGCCTTCGGCGACAAGACGGCGCTGACCTTCCTGCGCACCGGCAACCCGGCCGACGAGCCCATCCGCTGGTCGTATGCCGAACTGCTCGCGCGCCTGCACCAGACGGCGAACATGCTGCACACGCTGGGCGTGGGGCCGCAGGACGCCGTGGCCGTGCTGCTGCCCGGCTGCCTGGAATACCACCTGGCGCTGTGGGGCGGCGAGGCGGCCGGCATCGTGCAGCCGCTGAACCCCCTGCTCACCGACGAGAAGCTGGTGGCGCTGATGACGGCTGCGCGCGCCAAGGTGCTGATCGCCTACGGCTCGGACAGCGAATCGGGCATGTGGTCCAAGGCGATGCGCCTGCGCGGCCAGGTGCCCACGCTCACCACCGTGCTGCGCGTGGCGCCGCATGACGAGGCGCCCGGCGCGGCCGGCCAACTGCCTGAAGGCGTCGCCGAATTCGACGTGCTGCGCGCCGCGCAACCCGACGACCGCCTCGTGAGCGGCCGCGACATCGCGCCTTCGGACATCGCCGCCTACTTCCACACCGGCGGCACCACCGGCGCTCCCAAGCTCGCGCGCCACAGTCACGGCGCGCAGGTGTTCACCGCCTGGGCCAGCGTGCAGGTCGCGGGCATGAACGATCAGGGCATCTCCATCAACGGCTATCCGCTCTTCCACGTGGCGGGCGTGCTGCCGGCTTCGCTCTCTTCGCTGTCGGCGGGCGTGGAGGTGATCATTCCCACCACCTCGCTGCTGCGCAACAAGGAGGTGCTGGCCAACTACTGGAAGCTGGTGGCCCGCTACCGCCCCACCTCGCTGTCGGCCGTGCCCACGGTGCTCGCGGCGCTAGCCAACGTGCCGCTGGACGGCGCGGACATTTCGTCCATCACCTACTGCCGCACCGGCGCCGCCGTGCTCGCGCCCGAGCTGGCCGCGCGCTTCGAGCGGCTCTTCGGCCTGCATGTGCACGAAAGCCTGGGCATGACCGAGATGGCCGGCATCTCGACCATCACCCCGCCGGGCGTGAACGGGCCCGCGGGCTGCGTGGGCTTTCGGCTGCCCTACATGCAGATGCGCGTGGTGGCGCTCGACGAGAACGGCAATGCCAGCGACCGCGAAATGCCGCCCGGCGAACAGGGCATGGTGCTGTTCAAGTCGCCCAACGTGTTCTCCGGCTTCGTGGACCCGGCCGACAACGCCAAGGCCTTCACCGCCGACGGCTGGCTCGCGACCGGCGACCTGGGCTGGATAGACAGCGAAGAGCGGCTCAACCTCACCGGCCGCTCGAAGGACCTGATCATCCGCAGCGGCCACAACATCGACCCCAAGACCATCGAGGACGCGCTGGGCGCCCACCCCGCCGTGCAACTGTGCGCCGCCGTGGGCGCGCCCGATGCCTATGCGGGCGAGCTGCCGGTGATCTTCGCGACGTTGGTGCCCGGCGCATCGGCAACGGAAGAAGAACTGCTGGCCTTCACCGCCGCGCGCGTGGACGAGGCGCCCGCTCGGCCCAAGTGGGTGTCGGTCATCGAGACCATGCCGATGACCAACGTCGGAAAAATCTACAAGCCCGAGCTGCGCGCGATGGCCGCGCAGCGCGTGGTGGCCGCTGCGGTGGCCGAGGCCTGCGCCGCGCTCGGTGTGCCCGAGGCCGCGCGCCCCGCCGTGAAGGCCGAAGGCGAGAGCCTGGTGCGCGTGCTCGTCGACGAAGCCGCCGCCGGCGCGCTTGCCGCGCCGCTGCGCGAGCGGCTGCAGGCGGCGCTGGAGCCGTTGCCCTTCAAGACGCGCATCGCGTCGCAATGACCCTTTTCAAAACCAAGACCGAGAGATAGAGACAAGTGACGAGCTTCCGCCTTCCGACCCGCCGTGCCCTGCTGTGCGCCGCCGCTTCCGTTGCCACGCTGTGCGCGCTGCCCCATGCGCAGGCACAGGGCACCTACCCGAACAAGCCGATCCGCATGGTCGTGCCCTTCGCCGCGGGCGGCGCCACCGACGTGCTGGCGCGCGTGATCGGCCAGAAGATGTCGGCCGGCATGGGCCAGCCCGTGATCATCGACAACAAGCCCGGCGCGGCCGGCATCATCGGCACCGACGCGGTCGTCAAGTCGCCGGCCGACGGCTACACCATCGTGCTGGGCCTGAGCAACTCGCTCATGACCAACGAGTTCCTCTACGAGAAGCTGCCCTACGACACGCAGCGCGACCTCACGCTGATCTACCAGATCGCGATGGCGCCGCTGGTGCTGGTGGTGCACCCCGGCGTGCCCGCGAAGACCGGCCCGGAGCTGCTGAAGTACGTCGTCGCCAACAAGGGCAAGGTGGCCTACGGTTCGTACGGCGTGGGCGCGTACCCGCACCTGGCCGGCGCGCACATGAGCCTTGCCACGCAGTCCGACATGAACCACGTCGCCTACAAGGGCGAGGCGCCGATGATGCAGGACCTGATCGGCGGCCAGATCCAGATGGCCTACGCCAGCGCGCTGGTGGCCAAGCCGCACATCGACTCCGGAAAGATCCGCGCCATCGGCGTGAGCGGCGAGCGCCGCATGAGCACCCTGCCCGACGTGCCCACCCTGGCCGAGCAAGGCCTGAAGGACGAGGCCTACCGCGTGACCGGCTGGCTCGCCATCGCGGTGCCCGCCAAGACGCCCAAGCCCATCGTGGACCGCATCG
The DNA here is from genome assembly GCF_022009635.1 of Variovorax paradoxus. Classification (NCBI taxonomy): domain Bacteria; kingdom Pseudomonadati; phylum Pseudomonadota; class Betaproteobacteria; order Burkholderiales; family Comamonadaceae; genus Variovorax; species Variovorax paradoxus. The sequence goes on along the minus strand of NZ_CP091716.1, from coordinate 1,440,150 downwards.
CGCAGGAAGTGCGCAAGGCCACGCAGCAGCCCGACGTGCAGCAGCGCGTGGCGGCCATGGGCTTCGAGATCAAGGACAGCTCGCCCGAGCTCTTCGCCACCGCCTACAAGGCCGAGCGCCCGGTTTGGGAGCGCCTCATCAAGCAGTCGGGCGCCAAGCTCGAGTAAGCATCCAACTCATTCTTCAGTCATTCAAAGGAACAGCCATGAAGGTTCTGGTACCTGTCAAACGGGTCGTCGATTACAACGTGAAGGTGCGCGTGAAGAGCGACGGCACCGGGGTGGACATTGCCAACGTCAAGATGAGCATGAACCCCTTCGACGAGATCGCTGTCGAAGAAGCCGTGCGCCTGAAAGAAAAGGGCGTGGTCACGGAAGTGATCGCCGTCTCGTGCGGTGACGCCAAGTGCCAGGAAACCCTGCGCACCGCGATGGCCATCGGCGCCGACCGCGGCATCCTGGTGGAGACCACCGAAGAACTGCAGCCCCTGGCCGTGGCCAAGTTGCTGAAGGCGCTGGTCGACAAGGAACAGCCCCAGCTGATCATCCTGGGCAAGCAGGCCATCGACGACGACGCCAACCAGACCGGCCAGATGCTGGCCGCGCTGGCCGACCTGCCGCAAGCCACCTTCGCCTCCAAGGTCGAAGTTGCCGGCGACAAGGCCACCGTGACGCGTGAAGTCGACGGCGGCCTGGAAACCGTCGCGCTCACGCTGCCGGCCGTCATCACGACCGACCTGCGCCTGAACGAGCCGCGCTACGTGACGTTGCCCAACATCATGAAGGCCAAGAAGAAGCAGCTGGACACGGTCAAGCCCGAAGACCTGGGCGTGGACGTCAAGCCCCGCCTGAAGACCCTGAAGGTCGCCGAACCTCCGAAGCGCGGCGCCGGCATCAAGGTGCCCGACGTTGCAACGCTGGTGGACAAACTGAAGAACGAAGCGAAGGTCATTTGACTCACCCCCAGGCTTCGCGCACTTCGTGTCGCTACGCCACCCCCCTACCGGGGGCAACACCAGCGGCCCGGCAAAGCCGGTTCCGCGGTGTTCCCCGAAAAGTCTCGTTGAATCGCGTGCCGCAAGTTGCCGCACAGGAGAAATGAAATGACCGCACTTGTTATTGCCGAACACGACCACGCCAGCATCAAGCCGGCAACCCTGAACACCGTGACCGCCGCGCTGGCTTGCGGTGGTGAAGTGCACGTGCTGGTGGCAGGCGCCAATGCAGCAGAAGCGGCCAAGGCCGCAGCCCAGATCGCCGGCGTGACCAAGGTCATCGCCGCCGACAGCGCCAGCTTGGCGGAGAACCTCGCCGAGAACGTCGCAGCGCAAGTGCTGGCGATTGCCGGCAACTACAGCCACATCCTGTTCCCCTCGACCGCCAACGGCAAGAACGTGGCGCCCCGCGTGGCCGCCAAGCTCGACGTGGCCCAGATCAGCGACATCACCAAGGTGGACAGCCCGGATACGTTCGAGCGCCCGATCTATGCCGGCAACGCGATTGCCACCGTGCAGAGCAGCGACGCCACCAAGGTGATCACCGTGCGCACGACCGGCTTCGACGCCGCGGCCGCCACCGGTGGCAGCGCAGCCATCGAGAGCGCCGAAGGCGTGGCCGACAGCGGCAAGAGCAGTTTCGTGGGCCGTGAAGTCACCAAGAGCGACCGCCCCGAGCTGACCGCCGCCAAGATCATCGTCTCCGGTGGCCGTGCTCTGGGCAGCGCCGAGAAGTTCACCGAAGTGATGACGCCGCTGGCCGACAAGCTGAACGCCGGCCTGGGCGCCAGCCGCGCAGCCGTCGACGCAGGCTACGCCCCCAACGACTGGCAAGTGGGCCAGACGGGCAAGATCGTCGCGCCGCAGCTGTACATCGCCGCGGGTATCTCGGGCGCCATTCAGCACTTGGCCGGCATGAAGGACTCGAAGGTCATCGTCGCGATCAACAAGGACGAAGAGGCGCCGATCTTCTCGGTGGCCGACTACGGCCTGGTGGCCGACCTGTTCACGGCCGTGCCGGAACTGGTGAAGGCGCTGTAAGAGGCCGCCGCAAGATGAAGACCCGCATCACCGAACTGCTCGGCATCCGCTACCCCATCATCCAGGGCGGCATGCAATGGGTGGGCCGCGCCGAGCTGGCCGCGGCCGTGTCGAACGCCGGCGGCCTGGGCATCGTGACCGCGCTCACGCAGCCCACGCCCGACGACCTGCGCAACGAGATCGCGCGCACGCGCACGCTCACCGACAAGCCCTTCGGCGTGAACCTCACGATCCTGCCCGCGGTGAAGCCGCCGCCGTATGCCGAGTACGTGCAGGCCATCATCGACAGCGGCGTGAAGATCGTGGAGACCGCCGGCAACAGCCCCAAGGACTTCATCGAGGCGCTGAAGCGCCACGACGTGAAGATCGTGCACAAGTGCACCTCGGTGCGCCATGCGCTGTCGGCGGAGCGCAATGGCGTCGACGCGGTGTCGGTCGACGGCTTCGAGTGCGCGGGCCATCCCGGCGAAGACGACGTGCCCGGCCTGGTGCTGCTGCCCATCGCGGCGCGCAAGCTGCGCATTCCGATCATCGCGTCGGGCGGCATCGCCGACGGGCGCGGCATGGCCGCGGCGCTGGCGCTGGGCGCCGAGGGCATCAACATGGGCACGCGCTTCTGCGTGACCAAGGAAGCGCCGATTCACGACAACATCAAGCAGGCGCTGGTCGATGCGACCGAGCGCGACACGAAGCTGATGTTCCGCACCATGCGCAACACCGCGCGCGTGTTCCGCAACGCGATCTCCGAAGAGGTGGTGGCCACCGAGAACCGGCCCGGCGGCTGCGAGTTCGAGGAAGTGCGGCCGCTGGTGGCCGGTGCGCGCGGACGCGCGGCGCTGGAGTCTGGCGAGGTGCAGAATGGGGTGGTGTCGGCGGGGCAGTGCATCGGGCTGATCGATGACATTCCTACCTGCGCCGAGCTGCTGGAGCGCATGGTGCGCGAGTGCCGGGAGCATCTGGATCGGGCGCGGGCCTGGATGGACTGACGCTTTTTGGATTGCGTCCGGGGGGCGCTCACGCCGACGGGGTACCTTGCTCCGCGAATGTCCTCCGCCCTTCGGGCTCCCCCTTTATTTCGCTGCGCAAGGCACCCCGCCAGCGTGAGCGTTCAGTGCCGCTGTGGAAGCGGCATTTGTTGGCGGTTATCAAGACTTCGTGCCGCATGAGCCGGCTACTTCGCCGGGTTCTTCTCTAGAGTGAATGCCCCTGTCACTCAACACCCCACCAAGGGGAGAAGAAAGGCGCGACACCCCCACCACTACTCAGATGTTTGAAGGCTGCTTGCCTCGCGGCAGGTCGTCGGTGCGAAAGCAGCGATGCGGATGCGAGGTATCAAAAGGCGACGGCCGAGGTGTTCTCAGCACCCCGACCGTCTAACCAAGTTCGTGCAACACCTCTAAAGGACCGCACAAAAATGGCTACCACGACTATAGCCCGGCCTCGCACGCCGGTAGCTTCCGAAGACAACGCCCAAGACCCAGCGGATCTTCTCGAAAACACCCTCTCTCAGCTCGAAGCTCTACTGTGGGTTTGCCACGGGGAAGACATCGATTGGTGCAGCGGGGATGGGCCTCGACGATTGGACAACCTGCTTTGGCTTGCGGCTGAACTTGCTCGCAAGGCGGGGCAACTGTTTCAGATGAGCGAGAAGACGCGGCGCGGAGCGCCTGAGACCAGCAGCTAACGGCTGGTCTGCGGGTTTCGCGGGCCGCCTGGAGAACAGGTCTTCTGGCGATAGCTGAAGTCTTCGTGATGGAGGAAATTCAGTTTGGTTGAGTTGCTCGTTGGGGGGCCTCGGCGTCAGCTACGCGCTCCATGCTGATCATCGGCAGACGATGCCAGCATCCGCTTTGCAGCGGCAGTGCCAATTCGCCTAGACGCACTGAGCGTCGGCAACCGGTCTGAATTGGACTTTCAATTCACGGCCCTAGCAACCACTCATCGTCACATTCGATGCACGAGGCCTCGCGCTTATCCCATGTTCATGGGAGAACGCTCGTAAACCCCTGCCCGGCAAAAGAAGTGGAGGTACACACTACAGCGCTCGTTGGAACGAGGAGACATCATGAAGAAGGTTGCAATACTGATCGCTGCGCTTTGCTTTAGCTGTGGAGCACTTGCGCACTCGGGAGGTACTGACAAGAACGGCTGTCATCGTGACCACAAAAATGGGGGCTCTCATTGCCACTAGCGAGCCCCAAATAACTCCAAGCCAGTTCGTCGCAACACTCGATCAGCGACCTGACTTTGCCAGCCCTCACCTGCTTCGCAAAGAGCGGTCTGTCAGATTTATCTGCGAATGTCTGATGCGTGATCGTGTACGGACACGTCGCGGATTGAGAAGGCTCCCAGCAGGAGGACCGTCGCGACAACAGGGATCGCAGTAGTTGGGTTTGGACCTTGCGGTAGTGTGATTCCGCGGCCGCCGAACAAGAGATGGGGGCTGGCCACTTCGTATGGTGTCGGCGTACTCCTATGTCCTGATCACTCTCAGCCACTCTGTTTGCTGGGATCATTGCCGCACACTTCGTCTGCCTCCCCACAATAGGGCCGTGCCTTGAAGAAAATCGATCTGCACATTCATACCGTCAAGACGATCAGTGATCGGAGTTTCGAGTTCAGCATCGATACCTTCAAGAGGTACGTTGCTGACGCGAAGCTCGATGCGGTGGCAGTCACCAACCATGACATCTTCGACGCAGAGCAGTTCCAGCTCATCAAAGATGCTGTGCCTATCGTCGTTTTCCCTGGCATCGAAATCAACGTCGACGCCGCACATGTCCTCGTGATCGCGAGGCCGACGGATATCGACGACTTTAAGACGAAGACTGCTGAGGTGTCTGGCCACATCACCAAGCTGGGGGACAGCATCTCTGTCGATGAACTGATCGCCATCTTCGGAGACTTAGCCAACTACCTCATCATCCCTCACTACGACAAGCGACCTGCGATTACTGGCGAAACGCTGGATAAGCTGAGGCCCTATATCAGCGCTGGGGAGGTAGATAGCGCGAAGAAGTTCGTCCGCAATGTCAAAGATCCAGCTAAGCCGACCCCAGTTCTCTTCAGCGACTCACGCATGGCTGCTGACTTCACATCACTGCCGACGCGGCAAACCTTTGTTGACTGCGGTGACGTGACGCTTGAGGCACTGAAGGCTTGCCTGAAGGATAAGGCGAAAGTCGCGCTGTCAGAGCGCTACGGAAACAAGCTCTGGCAGGTATTCGACGACGGCCAGCAACTCTCTACTGGTCTGAACGTGGTGATCGGTGCCCGGTCCACAGGGAAGAGCTATACGCTCGATCGCATCTCGAACGAGGTTCGGAACATTAAGTACATCAAGCAGTTTCAACTTGTTCAGCACGATTCGGACAACGATGAACGCGAATTCACAACCAGCGTCGAGCGAAGACGCAGCATCGTGCTGGACCAGTATCTCGCGGGTCTGAAGCGAGTCCTTGACGGTGTTGTCACGATTGATTTGGAGGCAAATGACCGTCGCGTCTCCGAATACGTCACGACGCTCTTACGGGCCGCGGAGGAGACGGACAAGCGCGATGCGTTTTCCAATGCCACGTTGTTCGATGAGGTGGAGTTCTCCGTCGAAAATCCTGAGAACCTTGAAAAGCTGATCCGCTCCATTCAGCATCTCATCGAAAACATCGAGCACCGACCGATCATTGAGAAGCACGTGGAGCGAGCGGCCCTCAAAAGTCTAGCGCGCGAATTGATCGAACTTTTTCGCGCGCAAAGCACAGGAGAAACTCGGAAGAAATTAGTTAACGAACTCGTCAGGGACATCAAGCAAGGACTCAGCTTCCATACATCTGCCCCTCAAGTGCTGGATGTAGATCTGTACAGCGTATCGCTGGACAAAAGGAAGGTGGCGCGATTCACCGAAATCGTCGAATCGATCCGCAAGAACAAGGTCGTATCTGAAGACACCCTACAGGGCTTCAAGATCGAAGTCCGGTGCGAGCCCTTCTCGGGGGCTGGGGAAATAAAAACGGTCAACCGAACCCGAGCAGCGTTCGGCGACGCCTTCAAAAAATACAAGAGTCCCTATGCTTACCTTGGCGAACTCAAGGTAAACGAAGATGTCGCTCCTGCGGATTACTACAAACTTTTCGCTAAGGTGAGTTGTCGCATCCTCAACAAGGATGGGTACGCGGTTTCAGGAGGAGAACGCTCGGAGTTCAGACTCCTGCACGAGATCTCTGATGCCCGCAACTACGACTTGCTGTTGATCGACGAGCCCGAGTCTTCGTTTGACAACCTCTTTCTTAAAAGTGAAGTCAACCAAATCCTGAAGAGCATCTCCGAGACGATGCCAGTGGTAGTTGTCACTCACAACAGCACTGTCGGTGCATCGATCGGCGCTGACTACCTGCTATTTACGACCAAGATCATTGAGAACGGTGAAGCTCGATACCAAATCTTCTCAGGCCATCCAACGGACAAGACCATGAGGTCGATGGACGGACAAGCCATTGCAAGCTATGAAACGCTGTTGGACTCGCTTGAGGCTGGTGTGCAAACTTACGAGAAGCGAATGGAGGCGTATGAAGCTATTAAGGATCGCTGACAACCATGGGTATTTCTTGGCCGCGGACGGTTCGTACGTCGCCGTCGATCGGATCACAAAAGAGGACCTTCTGAGATTGGTGGGTTCTGTCATCGACGAAGAGGCTGCCGAGTTGGATGAATTCGACGGCGAAGCGATCAAGAACCAAGCGCACAAGGTGATCTATAAGAGCGTCGCCATGAAGCTCGCAGATTTGCGCAAGCGCCGCACGCAATTCATCGATGAAGCCGCTCGGCTCTTCTTGGAAGAGTACGAGAGCTATCGCACTTGACCATCGCCGCGCGCAGATTGCGGATCTTCTTCGGGTTTCGCTGGCAATCCGCCGCAGCGGTCGAACCGCCAACCTCACAGCCGCGCTCATCGTGCGCAGGGCGTCGGGTGCTCCCCGCAGCGAAATAAAGGAGGAGCCCGAAGGGCGGGGGACATTCGCGGAGGGGAGTACCCGGCGGCCTGTGCACACGCCCTGAAAGCCGCTCCACAAGCCCCAGCAGCTAAGGAAACCCCCGATACATGAGTGGTCATCGACCACCTAGCATGGGCGGCTGTTTCCCTGTCGAGGTGTACGGAACGCGTCCTGGCGTCCGCCCGGTGACATGGCTTTTGGCCTCACTGACCTTCCTGCGATGACAACTCCACCCGAGTCCGGCCCCACGCTGGACGCCGCCAGCCCCATCCCCCCCGACATCGAAGCAGCCGACGAACCCACCAAGGTGCCATTAGCCATCGAGGACTGGCTCACCGTCATCATCATGGGCGCGCTGGCGCTCATCACCTTTGCCAACGTGCTGGTGCGCTACTTCACCGACTCGTCCTTCGCGTGGACCGAAGAGTTCTCGGTGTTCCTCATGATCATGCTGGCGCTGGTGGCCGGCTCGGCCGCCGTGGCGCGCGACCGGCACATCCGCATCGAGTACTTCTCCGAAAGCGGCTCCATGGCCCGGCGCAAGCGGCTCGCGCAGTTCGGCGCGCTGACCATCGCCATTCTGTTCACGCTGATCGGCGCGCTCAGCATCCGCATGGTGTGGGACGACTATCGCTTCGAAGAGACCACGCCGGGCATCGGACTGCCGGCGTGGTGGTATTCGATCTGGCTGCCGATCGTGTCCTTCGCCATCGCGCTGCGTGCCATAGGCCTCATGGTCAGGCGCGGGCGCAAGACCAACTACGGCACCGACGGCTCCGAAAGGAAGACGAAGAAAAAGAGCAAGGGCGACGCTTCGTGATCGCCACCCTGCTCTTCCTCGCCTTCGTCGTGATGATGCTGGTGGGCGTGCCCATCGGCGCCGCGCTGGGCCTTGCGGGCGCCGCCTGCATCGCGCTGGCCAACAGCGACGCCCAATGGTTCGGCCTGCTGGCCGTGCCGCAGAACTTCTATGCGGGCCTGGGCAAATATCCGCTGCTGGCCATTCCGATGTTCGTGCTGGTGGGCTCCATCTTCGACCGCTCCGGCGTGGCGCTGCGGCTGGTGAACTTTGCGATTGCCATCGTGGGGCGCGGCCCCGGCATGCTGCCGCTGGTAGCCATTGCCGTGGCCATGTTCCTCGGCGGCATCTCGGGCTCGGGCCCGGCCAACGCGGCGGCCGTGGGCGCGGTGATGATCGCGGCCATGTCGCGCGCGGGCTACCCGGCGGCATTCTCGGCCAGCGTGGTGGGCGCGGCGGCAGCCACAGACATCCTGATTCCGCCCTCGGTCGCGTTCATCGTTTACTCGGTGCTGGTGCCCGGCGCATCGGTGCCGGCGCTGTTCGCGGCGGGCATGGTGCCGGGCGTGCTGGCCGGCCTGGCGCTGATGATTCCGGCGGTGCTGCTGGCCCGCAAGCACAAGATGGGCGCGCTCGAGGCGACGCTGCCGCGCCCGCCTTTCTGGAAGAGCTTTCGCGAAGCGACCTGGGGGCTGGCGGCGCCGGTGCTCATCTTGGGCGGCATGCGCGCGGGCTGGTTCACGCCGACCGAAGCGGCGGTGGTGGCGGTGTTCTACGGCCTGTTCGTGGGCATGTTCGTTCACCGGACCATCAAGGTGCGCGACCTGTTCGTGATCTTGCGCGAGTCGGGCGAGCTGTCGGCGGTGATTCTGCTGGTGGTGTCGCTCGCGGGCATCTTCGCGTACTCGCTGTCGACGCTGGGCGTGATCGACCCGGTGACGCGCGCCATCGTGAATTCGGGCCTGGGCGAGTACGGCATCCTGGCGCTGCTGATCCTGCTGCTGATCACCGTGGGCATGTTCCTGGACGGCGTGTCGATTTTCCTGATCTTCGTGCCGCTGCTGTTGCCGATCGTGCAGTACTACAAGTGGGACCCGGTGTGGTTCGGCGTGATCCTCACGCTGAAGGTGGCGCTGGGCCAGTTCACGCCGCCGCTCGCGGTCAATTTGATGGTGTCGTGCCGCATCGCGAAGGTGCGCATGGAAGAGACGGTGCGCTGGGTGGGCTGGATGCTGTTCTCGATGTTCGTGGTGATGGTGCTGGTCATCATCTTCCCGGAACTGGCCTTGTGGTTGCCTCGCAAGCTGGGGTACTGATTCGCGAAGGGGGAGTACCCGGCGGCCTGTGCACGCGCCCTGAACAAAGAGTTTTCGGTCCCAGTAAGTGTTTCGAACAATAAGGAGAGCTCTCATGAAATTCCGCCGCACCCTGCTCGGACTTGCCGCAGCAGCCACCGCCCTCGGCATGTTCTCGACCGGCGCGATGGCGCAGGCCGCCTACAAGCCCGAATACAAGATGTCCCTTGTGCTCGGCCCGCCCACGCCCTGGGGCCAGGCCGGGAAGATCTGGGCCGACATGGTCAAGGAGCGCACCCAGGGCCGCATCAACATCAAGCTCTACCCCGGCGTCTCGCTCATCCAGGGCGACCAGACGCGCGAGTTCAGCGCGCTGCGCCAGGGCGTCATCGACATGGCCGTCGGCTCCACCATCAACTGGTCGCCGCAGGTCAAGCAGCTCAACCTGTTCTCCATGCCCTTCCTGATGCCCGACTACGCCGCCATCGACGCGCTGACGCAGGGCGAAGTGGGCAAGGAGATGTTCAAGACGCTTGAAAAGGCCGGCGTGGTGCCGCTCGCATGGGGCGAGAACGGCTTTCGCGAAATCACCAACTCCAAGAAGCCCATCAAGTCGCCGGCCGACATCAAGGGCATGAAGATCCGCGTGGTCGGCTCGCCCATCTACTCCGACATGTTCACCGCGCTCGGCGCCAACCCCACGCAGATGAGCTGGGCCGACGCACAGCCGGCCCTGGCCAGCGGCGCGGTCGACGGCCAGGAGAACCCCCTCTTCCTGTTCACGGTGCTCAAGATGCAGACCGTGGGCCAGAAGTTCGTGACCACCTGGGGCTACGTGGCCGACCCGCTGGTGTTCGTGGTGAACAAGGAAATCTGGGCCTCGTGGACCCCGGCCGACCAGGCCATCGTGCGGCAGGCCGCCATCGACGCCGGCAAGGAAGAGATCGTTCTCGCGCGCAAGGGTCTGGTGGAAACCGACAAGCCCGTGCTGAAAGACATCGCCGGCATGGGCGTGACCGTGACCAGCCTCACGCCGGCGGAGCGTGAAGAGTTCGTGAAGGCGACGCGGCCTGTGTACGACAAGTGGAAGTCGACCGTGGGCACCGACCTGGTGGCAAAGGCCGAGCAGGCGATTGCTGCGCGCAAGAAGTAAGCGCCAGGGCGCGCCGGTCCCGCATCGCCATCAACCGCGATAGCGGCTCGGATTCGCCCCCGCCACCTTCTTCATCAGACGCCGCAGCGCCGTGGCGTCCTGGTAGCCCACCGCGCCGGCCACCTGCTCGACGGTCATGCGGCTGGTTTCGAGCAGCGCGCGGGCGCGGCGCAGGCGCACGCTCTGCACCAGCGCCTGCGTGCTCTTGCCGGTGGCCTTGTGGATGTGGCGTGACAGCGTGCGCTCCGACATGCAGAACTCGCGCGCCAGCACGCTGACGGCAGGCGCGTCGGGCAATGCCGACTCGACGCGCGCGGCCAGCTTCGCCACCAGGTCGTTGCCGTTGGCCAGCAGCTCCGGCACCACGAACGGCGCCTGTGCCTGGCGCCCGTCGATCAGCAGCATGCGCGAGACCAGGTCGGTGAGCGCACTGCCGCAACGCTCGCGCAGCAGGTGCAGCATCAAGTCGGTCTGCGCGAACGCGGCGCCTGCCGTGACCACCGGGCCGTCGGCGCACACCATGCGGTCGGCATCGACGGTGCAGCCGGGCGCCATGCGGGCGAGCAGCGGCGCATACCACCACGAGGTGGTCGCGCGCCTGTCCTGAAGCAGCCCGGCCGCGTTCAGCAGGAACACGGCGGAGCACGAGGCCGCGACCTGCCCGCCAGCCTTTGCGTGCCGCACCAGGCCAGCGACTGCCTTGGCCGCGTCGTCGCTTTCGAGGCAGCGGCGGATGTCGCCCGGTGTGTTGAGGCCGAGCCCCGGCACCACCCATGTCGAGCGGTCGTCGCGCGGCCGTATGGGCAGGCGCGCGGTGTCGATGGTCATGCCGGCTTGCAACGGCACCGGGCCACCCTGCACCGAGCACAGCCGCCAGCGCGGCGGCGCCACGCCGGCACGCGGAGCCAATGCCTGCGCGGCGCCGAGGATGTCGAGCGTGACCGCGACGCTGGAGTTGAAGGCGCCGGGCAGCACCAGGATCGTGAAGTCGTGCATTTCAGTGGCTGTCTGATTCAGCCTCTAAACAGTCAAATTGGACACTGCCATTCTGGCGGCGCGACGGGCCCAATACAAGCATGCCCAACATCCTCGTGAAGATTCCCCAAGGCGCCTTTCCCGGCGAGAGCCGCGCCACGCTGGTTCGCAAGATCAACGAAGCGGCCGCGGCCGTCGAGCAGATGCCGGACGAGCCCCGTGCGCTTTTCATGTGCTGGGTGCTGGTCGACGAGGTCATGGCCGGCGGCTGGACCTGCGGCGGCGCCGACGCCACCGCGCAGTACCTGCCCTGCATGGCGCGGGTGCTGCTGCCGGCCGGCGTGCTCGACGATGCATCGCGCAGCCTCTATGCCGCGCGCATGCATGCCGCCTTTGCCGAAGCCATGCCGGCGAACGACCGGCGGCGCCTCATGACCTCGGTGGTGCTCGACGAAGTGCCCGATGGCGCATGGGGCGTGAGCGGCGAGATATGGACGCTGCCCGACTTCGCGCGCAGCGCGGGCTATGCCCATCTGCAGCACCTGGCGCGCAGCCCCGCATGAACGACACAAGGAGACACGCATGACGACAACGACCCGCCCCCTGACCGAAGACGACCCGCTCGACGACTTCACCGCGCGCCAGATCACGCTCGACGGCATCGAGAAGAAGGTCTACGTGCTCGGCGAAGGCCCGGCCGTGATCGTGATGACCGAGATGCCTGGCATCAGCCCGCACGTGGCGCGCTTCGCACGCTGGGTGCGTGACGCGGGCTTCACCGTCTACATGCCCTCGCTGTTCGGGCGCGACGGCGCCGTGCCCGGCGCGGAGGAAGGCGTGGCCGTGTTCAAGCGCGCCTGCGTGAGCGCCGAGTTCCGCGCCTTCGCGGCCAACGAATCGAGCCCGGTCACGCAGTGGCTTCGCGCGCTCGCACGGCTCGCGCATGACGAGTGCGGCGGCCCCGGCGTGGGCGCGATCGGCATGTGCTTCACCGGCAACTTCGCGCTTTCGATGATGCTGGAACCCGCGATGCTCGCGCCGGTGGTGTGCCAGCCTTCGCTGCCGATGGACAACCCCGCCGCGATGAACATGGCGCCCGACGAACTGACCGCCGTGCGCGAGCGGCTGGAGCGCGAAGACCTGACGGTCATGGCCTACCGCTTCGAGGGCGACAAGCATTGCAGGGCGCAACGCTTCGCCGCCTTTTCCGAAGCGCTGGGCGAACGCTTCGTGGCCCGCGTGCTGCCGGACAGCGCGGCCAACAAGAACACCCCACCCTTCTTCGCGCAGGTGGTGGCGAGCCCGCACAGCGTGGTGACTGCGCACCTGATCGACGAGGCGGGCCAGCCGACACTGGCCGCGCGCGACGAGATCCTGGCGTTCTTCGCCAAGCGGCTGCTGCGCGGCTGAGCGGCGCCGGCGCTCTGGCAGACTGGCGCCGCAGGGGCGCGCCGTTCGCGCCCGCCAGGAGCCTTTCTCATGCCACCGCCGAATCCAGCAGACACCGCAGACAGCGACCTTCACACGCTCATCATCGACACGGACCCCGGCGCGGACGACGTGATCGCGCTGCTCTTCGCGATGGCCGCGCCCGAGCGGCTGAACATCCAGGCGCTGACCACCGTGGCCGGCAACGTGCCGCTGGCCAAGACTTCGCGCAATGCGCGGCTGGCGTGCGAGTGGGCCGGGCGACCCGAGATTCCGGTCTACGCGGGTGCGCAGCGGCCCCTGAAGCGCACGCCGATCTACGCGGCCAACATCCACGGGCGCGAAGGCCTCACGGGCGTCGATGTGTACGAGCCCGCTGCGCCGCTGGCGGAAGGCCATGCGGTCGACTACCTCGTGCGCACCCTGCGCGGCGCGCCGGAGAAGAGCGTGACGCTCGCCATGCTCGGACCGCAGACCAATCTTGCGCTGGCGCTCGAGCAGGCGCCCGACATCGTGCGCGGCCTGCGCGAACTGGTGCTGATGGCGGGCGCGCATTTCAACGGCGGCAACATCACGCCGACGGCGGAGTTCAACGTGTTCGCCGATCCGCACGCGGCCGAGGCGGTGCTCGCGAGCGGCGTGCCGATCACCATGCTGCCGCTGGACGTGACGCACAAGATCCTCACGAGCGACGAGCGCATCGCACGGCTGCGCAACCTCGGCAACCGTGCCGGCGCGATCGTCGCGGACATCCTCGACGCCTATGCGCCACAGGAAATGAAGCACTACGACATGCCCGGCGGCCCGGTGCACGACGCTACCGTCACGGCCTACCTGCTGCAGCCTTCGCTTTTCAGGGGCCGGCACATCCACGTCGAGATCGACAGCCGCGAGGGCATGGGCTTCGGGCAGACGGCGGCCGACTGGTACGGCAGCCTGCACCGGCCGGCCAACGTGAACTGGATCGTCGACGGGGATGCGCAGGGGTTCTTCGACTTGCTGACGGAGCACATCGCACGGCTGCCCTGAGTCGCCTGGCGCCGCGTTTCGCGCACTTCATCGCAATCCCGTGGAAGCGGCGCCGCAACGCGGCAACCATGCGCGCTCCACACAAACCCGCCGAGGAGATTCGCGATGCGCACCGCTTTCCGCCAGACCCTGCTGCTTGCCTCGGGCTTGCTGCTGTCGTTCCAGATCATGGCCGCGGACGCCGGCTGGCGGCAGCTGAACATTCCGGGCGCCACGCCGGACGCCCCGCCCACTGTCGTCGCGCTCTACTACCCGACGCAGGCGCCGGCACGCAGTATTCCGATGGGCCCCTTCACCGTGCGGGCCGCCATCCAGGCGCCGCCGGATGACAAGTTCAAGGGGCTGATCGTGCTGAGCCACGGCATCGGCGGCACCGAGCTGGGCCACACCAGCATCGCCGAGGCGCTCGCGCGGGGCGGCTACCTGGTCGCGGCGTTGCGCCACCCCGGCGACAACTGGCAGGAGCACTCGTTGATGCAGCAGGGCGCCAAGGCTTATTTCACCGAACGGCCCCGGCAGATTTCGCGCGTGATCGACGCGTTGCTGCAAGACCCGCAGTGGAAGGACCGGATCGCCCGCGACGCGGAAGGCTTCCGCGTGGGCGCGGTCGGCCACTCGGCCGGCGGCTACACGGTGCTGGCGGTGGCGGGCGCTCAGGCCGACTTGTCGCGCATCGGCAGGCACTGCGAGAGCGAAGGCGCGGCCGACCCGATCTTCTGCAACGCCGGCCGCAATGCGCGATCAACGGGCAGCACCGCGGCAGCCCCTGCATCGGCGCCGGCCGCATCGCTGCTGCCTTCGCTGCGCGACCCGCGCGTGCGCGCGGTCGTGGCGATGGCGCCGGCGGGCCAGCCCTTCACCGCGGCGTCGCTTGCCGCGATCCGCGTGCCCACGCGCATCTACGAAGCGCAGCAGGACCGCTTCCTCGTTCCGCGCTTCCATGCCGAATGGGTGGCGCAGAACATGCCCACGGCGGAACTCGAGCGCATTCCCAACGCCTGGCACTTCGCGTTCATGGACACGCCGGCCACCTCGATCCCGAGCGACGACGGCGACATCCGGGACGATCCGCCGGGCTTCGACCGCAAGGCGCTGCTGGTACGGCTGGGGCAGGAGATTCCGGCGTTCTTCGACAAGGCACTGGCCGCGCCCGGCCCATGAAAAAAGGGCCGCGCTGCATGCAGCGTGGCCCTTTTGCCTGCCTGCACCGGCGATCAGTGCTGCAGGATCTTGTTGAGGAAGTCCTTGGTGCGCGGCTGGCGGTTTTCGGGATGGCCGAAGAATTCGTCCTTCGGGCAGTCTTCCAGGATGCGGCCGCCCACGTCGATGAAGATCACGCGGCTGGCAACCTTGCGGGCGAAGGCCATTTCGTGCGTGACCACCATCATGGTCATGCCTTCCTTGGCCAGGCTCACCATCACGTCGAGCACTTCGCCCACCATTTCGGGGTCGAGCGCCGAGGTGGGTTCGTCGAACAGCATGACGATCGGGTCCATCGACAGCGCGCGGGCAATCGCCACGCGCTGCTGCTGGCCGCCCGACAGCTGGCCCGGGAACTTGTCCTTGTGCGCCATCAGGCCCACGCGGTCGAGCATCTTCAGGCCGCGGGTCTTGGCTTCGTCGGCCGAGCGGCCCAGCACCTTGATCTGCGCGATCGTGAGGTTCTCGGTCACCGACAGGTGCGGGAACAGCTCGAAGTGCTGGAACACCATGCCGACCTTGGAGCGCAGCTTGGGCAGGTTGGTCTTGGGGTCGTGCAGCGGAATGCCGTTGACGGTGATCTCGCCCTTCTGGAAAGGCTCCAGCGCGTTCACGGTCTTGATGAGCGTGGACTTGCCGGAACCCGAGGGACCGCAGACCACGACCACGTCGCCCTTGGAGATGTTGACGGAGCAGTCGTTGAGCACCTGCACCGGGCCGTACCACTTGGATACGTTCTTGATTTCGATCATTTTTTCGGACATTTCTTTCTCTCCGGTTCAGCCACTCGGTCAGCGAATGATGGCGATTTTCTTGTGCAGGCGCTTCACCAGCCAGGAAAGGGCGTAACACAAGACGAAATAGACGACGGCGGCCAGCAGGTAGGCCTCTTCCGGACGGCCGAAGTTCTTGCCAGCGGTCTCGAAGCCCTTGAGCATGTCGTAGGCGCCGATGGCGTAGACCAGCGAGGTGTCCTGGAACAGGATGATGGTCTGCGTGAGCAGAACCGGCAGCATGTTCCGGAAGGCCTGGGGCAGGATGACCAGCTTCATGTTCTGGCTGTAGGTCATGCCCACGGCCTGGCCGGCGAAGACCTGCCCGCGCGGGATCGACTGGATGCCGGCGCGCATGATCTCGGAGAAGTAGGCCGCCTCGAAGCAGATGAAGGTGATGACGGCCGAGGTTTCCGCCCCGATGGGATGGCCGATCACGAAGGGCACCAGCAGGAAAAAGCCCAGGATCACCATCACCAGCGGCACGGAGCGCATGCCGTTGACGTAGGCCGCGGCGGGAAAGTCCAGCCACTTCTTGCCCGACAGGCGCATGAGCGCCAGCAAGGTGCCGAAGAAGATGCCGCCCAGGGTGGCCACGACCGTCAGGATGACGCTGAAATAGAAGCCCTTCAGCACATACGTGCTGACCAGGCTCCAGTTGTAGAAGGAAAAGTCGAGATTCATCATCTCAGTGGCCTCCCGTGCCGCCGGCAGCGACGAAGCCCGGCACGCGCACCTTGCGCTCGATGAAGGTCATGATGCGGTTGATCAGCATGGCACTGATGACATAGAGGATGACGACGCCGATGTAGATCGGGATCTGGGCCGAGGTCTCTTCACCGGCTTGCAGGTAGAACTGCGTGAGTTCGGGGATCGACACCGCGAAGGCCACCGACGAGTTCTTGAAGATGTTCATCGACTCGCTGGTCAGCGGCGGCATGATGATCCGGTACGCCATGGGCAGGAGCACGAAGCGGTAGTACTGCGGCGTCGTGAAGCCCACGGCCATGCCCGCGTAGCGCTGGCCGCGCGGCAGCGCCTGAATGCCCGAGCGCAACTGCTCGGCGATCCGCGCCGAGGTGAAGAAGCCCAGCGCGCAGACCACCAGCACGAACGGCGGCAGATCGCGCATCGCCGGGATCATCTTGGGCAACACGAAGTACCAGATGAACACCTGGACCAGCAAGGGGACGTTGCGGAACAGCTCCACCCACGCGTTGCCGAACCGCACCAGCCAGGGACTGTCCGGCAGCGTGCGCAACGTACCGATGATCGAGCCCACGACCAGCGCCACGAGCAGGGCCGTGAGCGCCACGCTCACGGTCCAGCCCCAGGCATTCAGCATCCATTGCAGATAGGTTTGGTCCGCCCCGTGCGCGAAGCAACTGGCGACCACCTCATTGGTGAGCGTGTCCTGGCAAAAGACCGACATGTCCAGGTTCAGCATCCATCCTCCTTCGCGGGTCAGGGCCCGCGCCCATTACATCGAAAAGCCCGCGTCGGCAAGGTGCCGCGCGGGCTTGGCTCTTCAAGTCTGACGCCGCTTTACTTGGGCGCGTAGGCTTCCATGGGCTTGTCGTTCGGGTTGGCCCAGGCGGCCTTGGTACCTTCCGACACCGGCATGTTCAGGTTGACGTTGTTCGGGGGGATCGGCTGGGTGAACCACTTGTCGTACAGCTTGGCCAGCGAACCGTCCTTGATCTGGCGCACGATGCTGTCGTCGATGGCCTTCTTCAGCTTGGCGTCGCCCTTGGGCAGCATGCAGGCGATGGGCTCGACCGACAGCACTTCGCCGACCATCTTGAAGTCCTTGGGGTTCTTCGACTTGGCGGCGTTGGCAGCCAGGATGGAACCGTCCATCACGAAGGCGTCGGCGCGGCCGGACTCGAGCAGCAGGAAGCTGTCTGCGTGGTCCTTGCCCATGACTTCCTTGAAATCCAGGCCTTCGGCGCGCTTGTTCTTGCGCAGCGTCTGGACCGACGTGGTGCCGGTGGTGGTCGCCACGACCTTGCCCTTCAGGTCGGCGATGCCGTTGATGCCGGAATTGGCCTTGGTGAGGATGCGGACTTCTTCCACGTAGGTGGTGTAGGCGAAGTCGACGTCCTTCTGGCGGGCCGTGTTGTTGGTGGTGGAACCGCACTCGAAGTCGATGGTGCCGTTCTGCACCAGCGGCACGCGGTTTTGCGAGGTGATGACCTGGTAGTCGATCTTCAGCGGCTTGCCGACGTCCTTGCTCAGGTCATCGATGATGCGCTCAGCCATTTCGGTGTGGAAGCCGACGTACTTGCCACCGCCCAGCGTGTAGGCCAGGCCGGAGGAATCGCGCACGCCCAGATTGACGGCACCGCGCTCCTTGATCTTGGCCAGGGTATCGGTGGCCTGCGCGAACGCGCCGGTCGCCACGAACGCCGTCACTGCCAGCGCGAGCAATTGCTTCTTCATCGAAAAACTCCTTGGGAAATTGAACAGAAAGAAATACATCGAAATTCTAGACACACACTGTTGTCGGGCGCATCGGTAACCACCCCGGTGCACGGCGCACTGAACTTTGCAGTTTCGCGCAGGAGCGGGCGCCCGTTTGGTGCATGGAACCCGTCATGGCGCCGAAGGCAATTGATTAGCAGCCTCCATGCCTGCCGGCACGGCCGCGGGGGAAACGGGGGTAGACAATCTTACAGGTTGTGTCAGATGTTCCGGCACGAGCAGCGCTTCCATTTCGGCGCGGGTCATGATGCCGAGCGATTCGGCCACCAGGTCGATCGGCCCGCCGGTGGCCAGCGCGGTCTTGGCGATGAGGGCGGCTTTCTCGTAGCCGATGAGCGGATTGAGCGCCGTGACCAGCGTCACCGACTCGCGCACCCGCTTGGCAAGGAACTCGCGGTTGGCCTCGATGCCCTCGACGCAGTTCTTCTGCAAGGTGTTGCAGGCGCGGCTCAGGTGCTGGATGCTCTTGAACAGGCTCCAGCCCATGATCGGCTCGAAGGCGTTGAGCTGCAGCTGGCCGGCTTCCGAGGCCATGGTCACGGTGATGTCGTTGCCGATGACCTCGAACGCCACCTGGTTCATGACTTCCGGGATCACCGGGTTGACCTTGCCCGGCATGATCGACGAGCCCGCCTGCCGCGCCGGCAGCCGGATCTCGCCGAAGCCGGCCTGCGGGCCGCTGGAGAGCAGGCGCAGGTCGTTGCAGGTCTTGCTGAGCTTGGTGGCCACGCGCTTGAGCACGCCCGACAGCTGCACGAAGGCGCCCGTGTCCTGCGTGGCCTCGATGAGGTTGGCGGCCTGCTTGAGCGGCACGCCGGTCTGCTCGGCCAGGTACTGGCACGCCAGGTTGGCATAGCCGTGCGGCGCGTTGATGCCGGTGCCGATGGCGGTGGCGCCGAGGTTGATTTCCTCGATGAGGGCGCGCGCCTCGCCCAGCCGCTCCTCGTCTTCCCCGATCATGATGGCGTAGGTCAGGAACTCCTGGCCCAGCGTCATGGGCACCGCGTCCTGCAACTGGGTGCGGCCGATCTTGAGGATGTCCTTGAATTCGAGCGCCTTGGCCTCGAAGGCGCGGCGCAGCGAGGCCATGGCCTCGAGCAGCCGGGCAATGGCGAACCACAGCGCCAGGCGCACCGCCGTGGGATACACGTCGTTGGTGCTCTGCGAGGCGTTGACGTGGTCGTTCGGGTGCAGCACGTCGTAGCGCGCCTTCTCGTGGCCCAGCTTTTCCAGCGCGAGGTTGCAGATGACCTCGTTGGCGTTCATGTTGGTCGAGGTGCCGGCGCCGCCCTGGATGACGTCGACCACGAACTCGTCGAGCAGCTTGCCGTCGATGAGGTCTTCGCAGGCCAGGATGATGGCGGCGGCGCGGTCGCGGTCGATGGCGCCGAGGTCGGCATTGGCGCGGGTGGCGGCCTTCTTCACGTAGGCCAGCGCGCGAACCAGGTCGGGCATGGCCGAGATGCGGGTGCCGGAGATGGCGAAGTTCTCGACGGCCCGCGCCGTGTGCACGCCCCAGTAGGCGGCGGCCGGGATCTGCTTTTCGCCGAGGAAGTCGTGTTCGGTCCTGAAATTGGCGCTCATACAGGTTCCTCGGCTAAAAAAAAGCACGCGTTTGGCGCGTGCCGGGAAGGTTGCTTGTGACAGCGGCGTTAAAAAACTGCCGCGACTGTAGTGGCCCCCGCCCTGCCGTGCCAATGCCGTTTGCGGGGAGGGTCATGCGCGTCATTTATAGATTGTGCGGTGCACAAAAACGCTGTCAGCGCGGCGGCTGGGTGCCGACCAGGTACGACCACAGCGCGTCGGCCGTGCCCTTGGGCTGCAGGCTGTCGGGAGACGGCGCCTTGGCGGCGCGGCCGGAAGCGCCCTTGACCGGCGCGGGCGCGGTCGGCCGCTCGCGGTAGGCGCGGATTTCCATCGTCGCCTCCAGGCTGTCGATCTCGGGCGGCAGCGCGCTCACCAGCTTGCGCGCCTTGATCTCCTTGCGCACCGCGCTCTGCGGCAGGAAGGCGATGCCGTGGCCCTCGAGCGCCATCACCTTCAGGCCCTCGGCCATGTCGGTTTCATAGACGCGGTCGAGGTGGATGGCGGTGCCCGACTCCTTCAGCAGCTGGTCGACCACCCGGCCCAGGTAGGCGCCCGGCGCATAGCCCAGGTAAGGCAGCGGCTGGCCCGGGCGGCCCGGCAGCCGGTAGCGCGGCGCGCCGTCGGCGTCGGCCTTGACCCAGGGGGCGACGGTTTCTTCGCCGAGGCTGACCATCTCGTACTTGTTGGCATCGAGCTGCAGCGGCTGCGAGGGGTGGTGATAGGCGATCAGCAGGTCGCAGCTGCCTTCGACCAGCCGCAGCACGGCGTCATGCACGTTGAGCGCGATCAGCCGGCTCTTCATGGGGCCGAAGTGCTCGCGCAGCGTCGTGACCCAGGCCGGGAAGAAGGTGAAGGCCAGCGTGTGCGGCACCGCGAACTCGATCACGTCCTGCCCCGCGGCCGAGTGGCCGCGCAGCATGGCGCGCGTGCTCTGCAGCGACTGCAGCATTTCGATGGCCTGGCTGTAGAGCGTCTGGCCGGCGGGCGTGAGGCGCGTCGGGTATGAACTGCGGTCCACCAGGTCGGTGCCGGCCCAGCCTTCGAGCGCCTGGATGCGGCGCGAGAACGCCGGCTGGGTTACATGCCTCAACTGGGCCGAGCGGCTGAAGCTGCGCGTTTCCGCAAGGCTGATGAAGTCTTCTAGCCACTTAGTTTCCATACGCGGCGATTATGCGAGCGCCGCGCCATACTGGGCGCCCCCTCCTTTTCCCGCACCCGTCATGCCTTCGACCGAACTGCTCGACCTCAGCGCCACCGAACTCTCCCGCCGCATCGCCGCGCGCGATGTGTCCTGCCGCGAAGTGATGGCCGCCTCGCTGGCGCGCATCGAGGCGCTGAATCCTCGGTTCAACGCCATCGTCTCGCCGCGCGATCCGGTGCAGCTGCTGGCCGAAGCCGACGAGCGCGACGCCGAGCTGGCACGCGGCGAACGGCGCGGCTGGATGCACGGCTTTCCGCTCGCGGTGAAGGACCTGAGCCATGCCGCCGGGTTGCCGACCTCGATGGGCTCGCCGCTGTCGCCGCGCTCGTCGGCGCGCACCGACAGCCTGCACGTGGCCCGCGCCAGGGCCGCCGGCGCCATCGTCATCGGCAAGACCAACACGCCTGAATTCGGGCTCGGCTCGCACACCTACAACCCGGTGTTCGGCATCACGCGCAACGCCTACGCGCCCGAGCGCAGCGCGGGCGGCAGCAGCGGCGGCGCGGCCGTAGCACTGGCCCTGGGCATGGTGCCCGTGGCCGACGGCAGCGACATGATGGGCTCGCTGCGCAACCCGGCCGCCTTCAACAACGTGATCGGCATGCGGCCCTCGCGCGGACGCGTGCCCGGCGACCCCGAGCAGGAGCTGTTCTTCCAGCAGCTGGGCAGCGAAGGCCCGATGGCGCGCACCGTGGAAGACGCGGCGCGCCTGCTGGCGGTGCAGTCGGGCTTCGACACCCGCGTGCCGCTGTCGTCGCCGCACGCCCTGCCCTCGCCCGACGAACTGCGGCTCGATGGCGACGGCAAGGGCCTGCGCATCGGCTGGCTCGGCAGCATCTGGCCCGACCTGCCGCTGGCGCCCGGCGTGCGCGAACTCGGCGAAAAGGCGCTCGGCACCTTCCGCGACATCGGCTGCGAGGTGGAGCCCTGCACGCTGGATGTGCCGCGCGAACACAACTGGAGCGCCTGGCTGCGGCTGCGGCAACTGCTGGTGGGCGGCAAGCTGGGCGCCTACCTGAGCGACCCGAAGCTCTTTGCGCAGCTCAAGCCCGAGGCGCAATGGGAAATCGAGCAGAGCCGGCACCTCGACGCCGCTTCGCTCTACCAGGCATCGCACTACCGCTCCAACGTGTACCGCGCGTTTCTCAAGCTGTTCGAGCGCTTCGACTTCGTGCTGGCGCCGACGGCACAGGTGTTCCCCTTCGATGCCGAACTGCACTGGCCGGCCGAGGTAGCCGGCGTGAAGAGCGACACGTACCACCGCTGGATGGAGATCGTCACGCCGTTCACGCTGGCGGGGCTGCCGACGCTGAATGTGCGCGCGGGGTTCGGGGAAGGCGGCTTGCCGATGGGGGTGCAGCTCGCGGGGCCGATTCATTCGGACTTCGATGTGCTGCGGCTGGGGCATGCGTATGACCTGGCCTGCGGCTGGGCCGCGCACCGCCCCTCGGTATTGGCCTGACTCCCTCCCCTTCCGGGGGAGGGCTGGGGTGGGGGCAAGCGGCGCTCATTGCAGGCGCCCTGCCCGCCCCCATCCCGACCTTCCCCCAGAAGGGGGAAGGAGCAAAGACATCAGATCGGGGTCAGCACGCCTCGCCCCGCGAAGTGCCCTTCGGCATTCGCCAGGAAATGATCGACCGACTTCTGCGTCGCCTCCGGCGACCATCCCGCCATGTGCGGCGTGAGCAGCACGTTGTCCAGGCCAATCAATTGCTCCGGCCGCTTCGGCTCGCTCTCGTACACGTCGAGCCCCGCAGCGGCGATGCGGTTCTCGCGCAGCGCGGCAGCCAGTGCATCGGTGTCGACCACGCTGCCGCGCCCGATGCTCACCAGGTAGCCCTGCGGCCCCAGCGCATCGAGCACTTCGGCGTTGACCAGGTGCTTCGTCGCCGGTCCGCCCGGCGCGGCCAGCACGAGGAAGTCGGCCCACGCGGCCAGCGACTTCAGGTCGCCGAAGTAGCGCTGCGCCACGCCTTCCTTCGGCTTGCGGTTGTGATAGCCGACCTCCATGTCGAAGGCCGCGGCGCGCTTGGCGATCTTCTGCCCGATGGTGCCCATCCCCAGGATGCCCAGCTTCTTGCCCGACACGTTCGGCGGCTGCGGAATGGCTTCGCGCCAGACGCCCTCTCGGCACAGACGGTCGAGCTTGCGGAACTCGCGCACGATGCCGATCAGCAGGCCGAAGGCGTGGTCGGCCACGCAGTCGTCGTTGGTGCCCGCGCCGTTGGCCGTCACGATGCCGCGCGCGCGCGTGACTTCGAGCGGCACGCCTTCGTAGCCCGCGCCCAT
The DNA here is from genome assembly GCF_022009635.1 of Variovorax paradoxus. Classification (NCBI taxonomy): domain Bacteria; kingdom Pseudomonadati; phylum Pseudomonadota; class Betaproteobacteria; order Burkholderiales; family Comamonadaceae; genus Variovorax; species Variovorax paradoxus. The sequence goes on along the minus strand of NZ_CP091716.1, from coordinate 1,416,914 downwards.
GCAGCAGATCAGTTCCACCGCGGGCATGGCCGCGATCTCCTCGGGCGTGATGCCGATGACGCCGATGGTCAGCACCGCGCGGAACTTCTTGCCGTGCTCGGCGATGGCGGCCGCTCGCTGGGCCGCGCCGAAGGCGTAGGTCATGTCGTAGACCTCGCCGATCTGGGCCTGGTGGGCGCTCGAGAGGCTGCTGAGCACCAGCAGGGGAATCTTGGTCGACACGTCTGAACTCCTGGGATCGATAAAAAGAAATGGATGATCGCGCTACATCAGCGGTGTTGCTTCGCTCTTCTGCAAAGCCCACATCTGCGCGTAGCGGCCCTGCTTCGCGAGCAGCTCGGCATGCGTGCCGCGCTCGACGATCACGCCCGACTCCAGCACCAGGATCTCGTGCGCGTCGACCACCGTCGACAGGCGGTGCGCGATGACCAGCGTGGTCTTGTCCTGCGCGGCGCTCTTGAGTTCCGACTGGATGGCGCGCTCGTTGGCCGAATCGAGCGCCGAGGTGGCCTCGTCGAAGATCACGATGGGCGGGTTCTTCAGCAGCGTGCGCGCGATGGCCACGCGCTGCTTCTCGCCGCCCGAGAGCTTCAGCCCGCGCTCGCCCACGGTCGTTTCGTAGCCCTTGGGCGTGGCCGAGATGAAGTCGTGGATGCGCGCGGCACGCGCGGCGGCCTCCACCTCTTCGCGCGTGGCGCCGGGGCGGCCGTAGGCGATGTTGTATTCGACCGTGTCGTTGAACAGCACCGTGTCCTGCGGCACGATGCCGATGGCGCGGCGCACGCTCGACTGGGTCACGTCGCGGATGTCTTCGCCACCGATGGTGATGTGTCCGTGCTGCACGTCGTAGAAGCGGTACAGCAGGCGCGCCAGCGTGGACTTGCCCGAGCCCGAAGGCCCGACCACCGCCACCGTCTTGCCGGCCGGGATCTCGAAGCTCACATGCTTGAGAATCGGCCGCGCGGGCTCGTAGGCGAAGCTCACGTCCTCGAAGCGCACCGTCGAATCGGTGCCGGCCAGCGGCTGCGCCTCGGGCGCGTCGCGCACCTCGCGCTCTTTTTCCATCAGCACGAACATCTTGTCGAGGTCGGTCAGGCTCTGCTTGATCTCGCGGTAGATCACGCCCAGGAAGTTGAGCGGAATGTAGAGCTGGATCATGAAGGCGTTGACCATCACCAGGTCGCCCAGCGTCATGCGCCCATCGACCACGCCCGAGGTGGCGCGCCACAGCATCAGCACCAGGCTGATGGCAATCAGCGCCTGCTGCCCGGTGTTGAGCATGCTCAGCGTGCGCTGGCTCTTGATGGCGGCCTTGCGGTAGCGGTCGAGGCTGGCGTCGTAGCGCTTTGCCTCGAACTCCTCGTTGTTGAAGTACTTGACGGTCTCGTAGTTCAGCAGCGAATCGACCGCACGGCTCTGGGCCATGGAGTCGAGCTCGTTCATGGTCTTGCGGAACTGCGTGCGCCATTCCGTCACCGTGACCGTGAAGGTGATGTACAGCACCAGCGCCGCCAAAGTGATCCACACGAACAGCGAATCGAACTTCACGCCCAGGATGCAGAGCACCAGCACCAGTTCGATGATGGTCGGCACGATGCTGTAGAGCGACATCGAGATGAGCGAGTGCACGCCGCGCGTGCCGCGCTCGATGTCGCGCGTCATGCCGCCGGTCTGGCGCTCCAAATGAAAGCGCAGGCTCAGCGAATGAAGGTGGCCGAACACTTCCAGCGCGATCTGCCGCGCCGTGCCCTCGGTGGCCTTGGCGAAGATCAGCTCGCGCAGCTCGCCGAAGAGCGCCGTGGAAAAGCGCAGCAGGCCGTAGGCCAGCAGCAGGCCGATGGGCACGATGAGCAGCGCCTGGGCCATGTCCGGCTTGGGCGTCATGGTGTCGACCAGGTTCTTCAGCAGCACCGGCACGCCCACGTTGGCCACCTTGGCGCCCACCATGAACGTGAGCGCGGCGATCACCCGCCACTTGTACTGCCAGAGGTAGGGAAACAGGCGCCGCAGCGTCGCCCAGTCGGAACGGTCGCCGCGCTCCGGCGGATGGCCGGACACGGTGTGGGAGGGGGTGAGGGCTTCGCCGCCGCGGCGCATGGAGGACAATCGTGGTTGCTTGTTTGTTCCAGATTGTGCCCATGTCAGATACTTCCAGTGCCGCCGCCGCTGCCACCCTCAAGAGCCTGCCCACCGACATGGAGCTGGTGCTCAAGGTCATTCCGATGCCGGCGGACTGCAATGCCAACGGCGACATCTTCGGCGGCTGGGTCATGGCGCAGTGCGACCTGGCCGGCTCGGTGATCCCGGCGCGCTACGCCAAGGGCCGCCAGGCCACGGTGGCCGTGAACGAGTTCATCTTCAAGCAGCCGGTGCGGCTGGGCGACATCCTCTCGTTCTATTCGAAGCTGGTGCGCATCGGGCGCACCTCGGTCACGGTAACGGTCGAGGTGTTCGCCGAACGCTTCCGCGCGCAGGGCGAATACATCAAGGTGACGCAGGCCACCTTCACCTACGTTGCAATAGACGACAACGGCCGCCCGCGCCCGATCGAACAGCAGCCCTGATCGGGCAGGCTCAGACGCCGGGGTCGCGCACCCGCTCGAAGCGCTCGAACTCGCGGTTGATCCAGCGCCCGCCCTGGCGCTCCACGCGGCGGATGTAGACGGTCTGCACCACGTCGCGCGTGTGGGCGTCGATCTCGAGCGGGCCGCGCGGGCTGTCGAGCTTCAGGCCCCGGAACGCATCCACCAGCCGCTCCCCGCCCGCGTTGCCGCGCGCGGCGGGCGAGCTCATTGCCGCGTCGATGGCCGCGAGCGCATCGTGCGCAGCGACCGCGAAGTAGCCCGGCCGCAGGTGGCTGCCGTATTCGGTCTCGAAGACGCCCGTGAAGCGCCGGTTGGCCGTGGATTCGTGCGCAAACGAATAGTGATGGCTGGTGACCAGGCCGTCGGCCAGCTCGCCGATGCCCTGGAGGTAGTTGTCGTCGGTGGCGTCGCCGGTCGAGAGCAGTCGGATACCGGTGTCGGCCATGCCGCGGTCGCGCCAGAACTTGAGGAAGCCGGCCGGCATCTGCCCCGAGGGCAGGAAGAAGAACACCGCCTGCGGCTTGAGCTCGCGCAGCCGCAGCATGTAGGCCGAGTAGTCGAGCGTGGCCAGCGGCACCCGCAGCATCGCGCCGACCCGCCCGCCGCCCGCGGTGATGCCCGAGACGAAGGCGCTCTCGGCATCGACGCCCGAGGCGTAGTCGGCCACCACCGTGCAGACGTCGCGCAGCCCCTGCTGGAGCGCCCAGCGCGCCAGCGGCAGCGTGACCTGCGCAATGGTGAAAGAAACCCGCACCGCGAACGGGCAGCGCGCCGTGATGCCCGATGAAGCGGCGTTCATCACGATGAGGGGCATCCGGGCCTGCGCCGCGACGGCGCCCACGGCATAGGCGTTGGAGCTGAAGTCGAGCCCGCTGAGCAGGTCGACCTTTTCGCTTTCCACGAGGTCCTGCGCGTGGCGCCGTGCCTGGTCGGGCGCGCTGCCGGGCACGTCGCGCCGCAGCAGTTCGACCGGCCGGCCCGCGATGTGGTGGTTGTGCGCGGCCAGCCAGACCGCCATGCCCGCATCGAACTGGCGACCGCCGCCCGCATAGGGCCCGGACCACGAGCCGATGACGCCGATGCGCAGCGGCCGCACCCGCGCGAAAACCAGTGCGGGCGCGGCGACCAACGCGCCCGCAAGCAAGCCCAAAGTACGCCGGCGCACCGGCTGGCATGCTACTTTTTCAGTAGCATCATTCGCCCGCTGGTCGGGCGTTGCGAGAGTTCTGATCCCTGAAACTTGCACGCGGGACAGTGTACGCGCGCAAGTGCGGAAACACCTCGATCAGACCTTCGAGAAATCAGGCTTGCGCTTCTCCATGAACGCACCGAAGGCCTCGCGCGCCGCCGGTTCGCGCAGCATGCGGCCGAAGCTCGCGCCCTCCTCGCCCATGCGCTCGAGCACGGCGGGCATCTGCGCCTTCTTCAGCAGGCGCTTGGTCTCGATCAGCGCGCTCAGCGGCTTGGCGGCGAGCTTGCGGGCCTGCATCTGCGCGATGCCGTTGGCTTCGGTCGGCGGCACCACGCGGTTGACCAGGCCCACTTCGAGCGCGGCCTCGGCCATGAAAGGCTCGCCCAGCAGCAGCGCCTCGGCCGCGCGGTGATAGCCCAGCATCTGCGGCACCAGCAGGCTCGAGGCCGCCTCGGGGCACAGGCCCAGGTTCACGAAAGGCATCGAGAAGGCCGCGTTGTCGCCCGCATAGACCAGGTCGCAGTGGAACAGCATCGTGGTGCCGATGCCCACGGCCGGGCCGCACACCGAGGCGACGATGGGCTTGGGGAAGGTCGCGATGCCGCGCAGGAAGCGGAACACCGGCGATTCTTCGGTCGACGGCGGGCCGTTGAGGAAGTCGCCGATGTCGTTGCCCGCGCTGAAGATCGTCGGGTCGCCCTGGATCAGCACGCAGCGCACGGCCGCTTCGCTTTCGGCCGTGGCCAGCGCTGCAGCCAGTTCGGCGTACATGCTGCTGGTGATCGAGTTCTTCTTGTCGACGCGATTGAAGGTGATGGTCATCACACCAGCTTCGGTGTGGACGAGGATGTCGCTCATAAAAAATCCTTGGATAGAACGGGTGGTGTGCCGCCCTCAGGCGGCGGCAAGTGCTTCGCGTACGAATTCGAGCCGGTCCTGGCCCCAGAACATTTCGTCGCCGACGAACATGGTGGGCGCGCCGAACACGCCGCGATCCACTGCTTCCTGCGTGACGGCCTTGAGCCGGTCTTTGGTTTCCTGCGCGCCGGCCAGCGCGAGCAGCCCCGCGGCGTCGAAGCCTGCATTTTGCAAGACGGCGCCGACGGTGGCGGAGTCGTTGAGGTTCCGGGGTTCGACCCACATCGCGTGGTAGACCGCATCGACGTATGCGCCGAAGCGCTCCGGCTCCTTCATCTGGATGCCGGTGGCCCCGCGCATCAGCAGCAGCGTGTTGATCGGAAAGTGCGGGTTGTGCGCGAAGGGCACGCCGTAGCGCCTGGCGAAGCGCTTCAGGTCTGCCGTCATGTAGGGCCCCTTGGGCTTGATCTCGGCGGGCGAGTGGTTGCCCGTCGCCTGGAACACGCCGCCGAGCAGCATGGGCTTCCACACCAGCTCGGCGCCGGTGTCGGCGCAGACATGCGGCAGCTGCGTCGCGGCCAGGTAGGCGGCGGGGCTGCCGAAGTCGAAATAGAAGTCGACGGATTTGGTCATTGGCGTTGTCTCCTTCGCGGAATTCTTCAGAACTTCTCGGACCAGGGCCGCAGGTCGAGTTCGTGCGTCCATGCGTCGCGCGGCTGGGCATGGAGCATCCAGTAGCTGTCGGCGATGTGGTCGGGGTTCAGGATGCCGTCGTTTTCCTTCAGCGCATAGCGCTCGGGGAAGTTGCTGCGGATGAATTCGGTGTCGATGGCGCCGTCGACCACCACGTGCGCCACATGAATGCCCTGCGGTCCAAGCTCGCGCGCCATCGACTGGGCCAGCGCGCGCAACGCCATCTTGGCACCCGAGAAGGCGCCGAAGTTGGCCGCGCCGCGCAGCGATGCCGTGGCGCCGGTGAAGATGATCGTGCCGCGATGGCCTCCCTGGGGAATCTCGCGCGCCACCATCCGCTTCGCCACTTCGCGGCCGTTGAGAAAGCCCGAGAAGCAGGCCATCTCCCACACCTTGAAGTACTTGCGCGCGGTCTCGTTCAGGATGCTCTCGGGCACGTTGGCGCCGATGTTGAACACCATCACCTCGATCGGCCCGATGGTCGATTCGATCTGCTCGACGAGCGCGACCACTTCTTCTTCCTTGCGCGCGTCGCAGGCAAAGGCATGCGCGCGGCCACCGTCGGCCTCGATCTGCGCGACCAGCGGCTGCAGCTTGTCGAGGCTGCGCCGCGTGACGCAGGTGGCGAAGCCCTCGCGCGCGAAACGGCGGGCAATGGCACCGCCGGTGGCGTCGCCGGCGCCGACGATGAGTGCGGCCTTTTGCAGAGTAGCCATGTTCATTCCTTGTAGTAGACGATCTGGTTCGAGGTGGCCAGCAGCACGCCCTTCTCGCTCCACAGATGCGCCGACTGGTCGAAGAAACCGTTGAAGAACTGCTGCCCCGCCGCGCGGCCCAGCAGATAGCCCGTGCCGACCTCGGCCAGTTGCTCCGGCCCGGCGTGGAAGTAGGTGGTGATCGACACCGTGCCCGCCGGCACGTGCTTCGCGCGGCGCAGCCACACGCGCGGATAGAACATGTCGCTCATCGCGGCGAGCGAGGCGAAGTCCAGGGGCCGCGGTTGCGCGTCGCGCAGCCAGATGCGCGTCTCGCTGTGGTGCAGGCTGGCGTCCCACTTCGAGGGAATGCCACCGCTGAAGGGGCGCATCTCGTACTGGTTGATCCAGGCCACGCCGGAGGGGCCGATGGTCATGCGCTCGACCGCCTCGGGCCTCGGCGACTCGGGCATCGGCATGTCGCTCTCGCCCCAGGTGTCGCGGCGCGCGGCCGTCACCACGGTGGCGGTGGTCGTCATGTTGGGCGCGCCGCCGGTACCGGGCTGGGTGATCTGCACCGTCCAGTGTTGTGTCGAGCGGTTGGTGCGCACGGCCGTGGCCTGGATGTCGAACGCGCCGGCTTCGAGCGCGGCGGCGTAGTTGACGGTGAGCGCGATGGGCGTGCCGAGCACATCGGGGTGCTGCATCACCGACTGCAGCACGAGGGCCGCGGTGGTGCCGCCGAAGGGCCCGACCATGTTCCAGTAGTCGGGGCTGGTGGTGCCGGTGAAGTGCCCCACGCGAAGGTCGCTGTGGTGGATCGTCAGGGCTTTGTCGAAGGGGTGCGTGCTCGTCGTCATGATCGGCAGTGTGCCTCCGGTGGGTGCGCTCACGCAGTCGTGTGCGGGACGCCGGCGTGCTGCACTGCGGTAAGCGAAGCCAGCCTGTGCAGCTTGTCGGCCGTGCTCGGCCACAGGCTCTGGCTGAACTGCTCGCGGAAGAAACCGAAGTGGCCGATGCGCCGCGCCTGCACGTCGGCCGGCGCGATGCGCTCGACCGCGCTCGGCGCGCCGGCATAGAAGCTCACGAGGCTTTGCGTGCCCGCGAGCGTCATGAGTTCGTCGTCGGTCATCGACAGCGCGAGCACCGGAAAGCGCACGCGGTTGTAGCTCTGCGACGCGAGCTTGCCTTCGGCGCCCACGCTGTAGCGCGGATTGAGGCACCAGCGCCGCCACTGCAGGATCACGCCGCGCGGCAGGTCGCCCACCTTCCTCAGCTTGCGGCCAGGGAAGTAGCCGAACAGCCGCGTGACCAGCGGCACCAGCACGAACCAGAAGTAGAGGATGCCGCGCTTGAGCTTCGGCGCGTTCTCGCGCCAGTAGCCGCTGCCCGCCGCGATGCTGACGAGGCCGTCGACCTGCTCGGGCCGCTGCAGGAAGCCCGGCAGCTGCGCGCCGAGGCTGTGGCCCAGCAGGTAGAGCGGCTCATCGGGCAGCGCGGTCTTGGCGGCATCGATCACTGCTTCGTAGTCGCGGGCCCAGTCGAACAGGTCGGCCTTCACTTCGCGCAACGGCTCGTTGCCGCGCGAGTCGCCCGAGCCCCGGTAGTCGAAGGTCCAGACGCGCAGGCCCTGCTGCTCGGCAAGCCACTGCGCGAAGGGTTCGTAGAAGGACTGGCGCACGCCCATCGCACCGCCGATGACGATGCTGGCGCGCGGCGCGCCGACGGGCTCGTAGCGGCGCACCGCCAGTTGCTGCGCGCCGCCGTCGACCGGAAGCTGCTGCTGCGTCTGCATGAAGTTGTCTCCTTCGTTGTGCCGACACTCGTAGCGGTGTCTTGCGCGCTGCGGGTCAGACCCTTTCGAAAATACCGGCTGCGCCCTGCCCCATGCCCACGCACATCGTGACCATGCCGTACTTCAGGTTCTCGCGACGCAGCGCGTGCACCACGGTGGCCGAGCGGATGGCGCCCGTGGCACCCAGCGGATGGCCCAGCGCGATGGCGCCGCCCATCGGGTTGACCTTCGACGGATCGAGGCCCAGCGTGTTGATGACGGCGAGCGACTGCGCGGCGAAGGCTTCGTTCAGTTCGAACCAGTCGATGTCCTCGTGCTTCAGGCCCGCATAGCGCAGCGCGGCCGGAATCGCCTCGATCGGGCCGATGCCCATGATGTGCGGCGGCACGCCCTTGCTCGCGAAGCTCACGAAGCGCGCGAGCGGCGTGAGGCCGTATTGCTTCACCGCCTTCTCGCTGGCCAGGATCAGCGCGCCGGCGCCGTCCGAGGTCTGCGAGCTGTTGCCGGCCGTCACCGTGCCGCGCGCGGCGAACACGGTGCGCAGCTTGGCCAGGCCTTCGAGGCTGGTGTCGGGGCGCGCGCCTTCGTCGAGGTTGACGGTGCGGGTCTTGGCGATCGATTCGCCGGTCTCGAGGTTCGGCGTGCGGTCGGTCACTTCGATGGGCGTGATCTCGTCGGCGAACTTGCCGGCCTTCTGCGCGGCCAGCGCCTTCTGGTGCGAGGCGAGCGCGAACTCGTCCTGCGCCTCGCGGCTCACCTTCCACTGCTGCGCGACCTTCTCGGCGGTGAGGCCCATGCCGTAGGCGATGCCCACATCACCTTCGCGCTCGAAGATCGAGGGCGACAGCGAGGGCGAGTTGCCCATCATCGGCACCATGCTCATGCTCTCGACGCCGGCAGCGATCATCACGTCGGCCTCGCCGACGCGGATGCGGTCGGCGGCCATCTGCACGGCCGACAGGCCCGATGCGCAGAAGCGGTTGACGGTGATGCCGCCGACGCTGGTCGGCAGGCCGGCCAGCACCGCGCCGATGCGCGCGACGTTCAGGCCCTGCTGCGATTCGGGAATCGCGCAGCCGCAGATGATGTCTTCGATGGCCTTTGGATCGAGGCTGGGCACGGCAGCCAGCGCGGCGCGCAGCGTGGTGGCCAGCAGGTCGTCGGGGCGGTAGTTGCGGAAGTAGCCGCGGTGCGACTTGCCGATGGGGGTGCGGGTGGCGGAGACGATGTAGGCGTCTTGGACTTGTTTCATGGATGGCTCCTGGATTGGGCTCCTTCCCCCTCTGGGGGAAGGCTGGGATGGGGGCAGACGGCCGTCAATTCATCCAGTCGATTGACGATGGCCTGCAGCACCCCTTCAAGATTGACAAACGGATCGTTCGAGCCGAAGCGAAGTACTTCGAATCCCTGCGCACGCAGGAAGGCGTCACGTCGGGCGTCGTAGCCGGCCTGTGCCTGGTGTTGAGATCCGTCGAGTTCGACGATCAGCTTCGGCTCGAGGCACGCGAAATCGGCGATGTAGTTGCCAAGCGGATGCTGCCTGCGAAACTTCACTCCCAACTGCTCGCTGCGCAGCCCGCTCCAGAGCTTGCGCTCGGAGTCGGTCATTTCGCGTCGCAGCGTACGGGCGTTCTGCTGCGCGTTGGGAGTGGATTGGTTTTGCATAGGCTGCTTGCCCCCATCCCTGCCTTCCCCCAGAGGGGGAAGGAGAAAGAGGGATACCCGCTTCAGTTCCGCACCGGCTTGCCCGTGCTCAGCATCCCCATGATCCGCTCCTGCGTCTTCGGATGCACGATGAGCGAGCAGAACGCCTTGCGTTCCAGCGTCATCAGATATTCCTCCGTCACGAGCGAACCCGCATCCACGTCGCCGCCAGTCACCACATTGGCGATCAGGCTGGCGATGTGGAAGTCGTGCGCGCTGATGAAGCCGCCGTCGCGCATGTTCACGAGCTGGCCCTTGATGGTGGCGGCGCCGCTGCGGCCCGCCACGCGGAAGGTGCGGCGAAGCGGCGGGCGGTAGCCGGCGTCGGCCATGGCCTTGGCCTGTTGCAGCGCCACGTACAGCAGCTCGTCCTTGTTCGGCACGATCACGTCGCTGTCGAGCAGGTAGCCCAGCTTCTTCGAGTCGAGCGCGCCGGTGCCCACCTTCGCCATCGCGGCGGCGGTGAAACCTTCGGTCAGGAAAGGCAGCAGGTCGGTGCCCGTCGAGGCCGATGCATTCTCGGCCGCGCGGCGCGCGATGTAGGTCAGGCCGCCGGCGCCCGGGATCAGGCCCACGCCCACTTCGACCAGGCCGATGTAGCTTTCCATCGCGGCGACGCGCTTGGCCGAGTACACGGCCAGCTCGCAACCGCCGCCCAGTGCCAGGCCGCGCACGGCGGAGATCACCGGCACGTTGGCATAGCGGATCTTGAGCATCACGTTCTGCAGCTCTTCTTCCGCGCCTTCGACCGCGCCGATGCCCGCGACCACGAAGGCCGGCAGCATCGCCTGCAGGTCGGCGCCGACCGAGAACATCTCGTCGGGCGACCAGATCACCAGGCCCTTGTATTCGGCTTCGGCCAGGTCGACCGCGGCGCCCAGCGCCTCGGCCACGTCGGGGCTGATGGCGTGCATCTTCGAATGGATGCTGGCGATGAGCACTTCACCGTCCAGCGTCCACACGCGCACGTCGCCTTCGTCGCTGATGGTGGTGCCGGCCGTGTTGGCGTCGGCGGCGTTCGCGCCGAGCACGCTCTCGGGGAACAGCTGGCGGTCATGCACGGGCAGACGGCGCTGCGGCACGAACTTATTCTGCGATGCGCTCCAGGAGCCTTCTGGCGTGTGCACGCCGCCGGCTTCGGCCACGGGGCCTTCGAACACCCACTTGGGCAGCGGCGCGGTGCTCAGCGCCTTGCCGGCGTCGATGTCTTCCTGGATCCACTTGGCGACCTGCGCCCAGCCGGCTTCCTGCCACAGCTCGAACGGGCCCTGCTTCATGCCGAAGCCCCAGCGCATGGCGAAGTCGATGTCGCGCGCGCTCTCGGCGATGTCGCCCAGGTGCACGGCGGCGTAGTGGAAGCCGTCGCGCAGGATGGCCCAGAGGAACTGGCCCTGCGGTCCTTCGCTCTCGCGCAGCAGCTTCAGGCGCTCGCCAGCAGGCTTCTTGAGCATGCGGCCGTACACCTCGTCGGCCTTGGCGCCGGCGGGCACGTACTCGCCGCTCTTCAGGTCGAAGCGCAGGATGTCGCGGCCGACCTTCTTGAAGAAGCCGGCCTTGGTCTTCTGGCCCAGGTTGCCCAGTTCGAGCAGCTTGGCGAGCACCGGCGGCGTCGCGAAGTTGGCGTAGAACGGATCGGTCTCTGCGTTGAGGTTGTCCTGCAGCGTCTTCACGACGTGGGCCATGGTGTCCAGGCCCACCACGTCGGCGGTGCGGAAGGTGCCCGAGCTCGCGCGGCCCAGCTTCTTGCCGGTGAGGTCGTCCACCACGTCGGGCGTCAAACCGAACTTCTCGACTTCCTTCAGCGTGGCCAGCATGCCGGCAATGCCGACACGGTTGGCGATGAAGTTGGGCGTGTCGTGCGCGCGCACCACGCCCTTGCCGAGCGTGCTGGTGACGAAGGCCTCGAGGTCGTCGAGCACCTGCGGCTGGGTGGTGGGCGTGTTGATCAGCTCCACCAGGAACATGTAGCGCGGCGGGTTGAAGAAGTGAATGCCGCAGAAGCGCGGCTTCAGGGCTTCGGGCAGCGCCTCGCTGAGCTTGGTGATCGACAGGCCCGAGGTGTTCGAGGCCAGGATCGAATGCTTGGCGACGTGAGGCGCGATCTTCTTGTAGAGGTCGAGCTTCCAGTCCATGCGCTCGGCAATGGCCTCGATGACGAGGTCGCACTCGCCGAGCCTGGCAAGGTCGTCTTCGTAGTTGGCCTGCTCGATCAGCACGGCGTCGGCCACGTCGCCCAGCGGCGCGGGCTTGAGCTTCTTGAGGTTGTCGATGGCGCGGGTGACGATGCCGTTCTTCGGGCCTTCCTTTGCGGCCAGATCGAACAGGACAACGGGCACGCGCACGTTGACGAGATGGGCCGCAATCTGCGCGCCCATCACGCCGGCGCCGAGCACGGCGACCTTCTTCACTTGAAATCGGGACATGTTGCTTGGTATGTGTTGTGGGAAACCGTGCGCCGCTACTTACTGCACACGGTTCCAGGTTTGGGTGCGCCAGAAGGGGCCCAGGTAGCCGCGCACTTCGAGCTTCTTGCCGCCGTCGACGGGCGTGAAGCTGGCGCGGTATTCCTTGCCGTTCTCGGGGTCGAGGATCTTTCCGCCTTCCCAGACGTCCTTGCCCTCGGCCTTCTTGCCGCCGCGGATGATGTCGAGGCCGACCATGGGCTTGTCCTTGCGGTCGTCGCTGCATTCGCTGCAGACGGCGCCGGGCTTGGCGTCCTTGCCCAGCGCCTTCTCGATGCGCCCGGACAGGCCGCCGCCGGTCTCGGCGATGCTGATCTCGGCCTTGACCTCGCCCGTCTTGTCGTCCACGTTGCGCCACAGCCCCACCGGCGTGGTCTGGGCCATGGCCGAAGCGGCGGTGGCGGCGAACAGGAGGGCGGCAAGTGTTGTCTTCATGATCGGCGGTTCCGGGAAGTTGAGGGAAGACGAGACAGTACTACCACTCAGGCCAGTGCCGCGTCGGTGTCCATCAGCACCTTGCTGCCGGCGCGCGCGGTGCGCATCAGCGTCGCGGTCTCGGGGAACAGCTTGGCGAAGTAGAAGCGCGCGGTCTGCAGCTTGGCGACGTAGAACGGGTCGTTGTTGCCGGCGGCGATTTCGCGCAGGGCCACCTGCGCCATGCGGGCGAACAGGTAGCCGAACACGAAGTGACCGGCCACGCGCAGGTAGTCCACCGCGGCAGCGCCCACTTCGTCGGGGTTCTGGAAGCCCTTGAAGCCGATCTCGGTGGTGAACTTGGTGAGCTGGTCGCCCAGGCCGGCGATCGGATTGATGAACTCGGCCATCTTCTCGTTCACGCCTTCTTCCTCCACCAGCTTGCCCACGAGCTTGCCGAACTTCTTGAGCGAGGCGCCGTTGTTGCCCAGCACCTTGCGGCCCAGCAGGTCCAGCGACTGGATGGTGTTGGTGCCTTCATAGATCATGTTGATGCGGTTGTCCCGCACGAACTGCTCCATGCCCCATTCCTTGATGAAGCCGTGGCCGCCGAACACCTGCATGCAGGCGTTGGTCGAGATGTGGCCGTTGTCGGTGATGAAGGCCTTGACGATGGGGGTCAGCAGCGCGACCAGTTCGCCCGAGTCCTTGCGCACCTTCTCGTCGGGATGGTTGTGTTCCTTGTCGAGCAGCAGCGTGCAGAAGATCTGCAGCGCGCGGCCGCCTTCGGCGTAGGCCTTGGCGGTGAGCAGCATCTTGCGCACGTCGGGGTGCACGATGATGGGGTCGGCTTCCTTGTCCTTGGCCTTCACGCCCGACAGCGAGCGCATCTGGATACGGTCCTTGGCGTAGGCCAGCGCGTTCTGGTAGGCCACTTCGGTCAGGCCCAGCGACTGGTTGCCCACGCCCAGGCGGGCGGCGTTCATCATCACGAACATCGCGGCCAGGCCCTTGTTGGGCTCGCCCACCAGCGTGCCGGTGGCGCCTTCGATCACGATCTGCGCGGTGGCGTTACCGTGGATGCCCATCTTGTGCTCCAGGCCGGCGCAGAAGATCGGGTTGCGTTCGCCCAGCGAGCCGTCGGCCTTGACCTTGAACTTCGGCACCACGAACAGGCTGATGCCCTTGCTCCCCTTCGGCGCATCAGGCAGGCGGGCCAGCACCAGGTGAATGATGTTGTCCGTCATGTCGTGCTCGCCGGCCGAGATGAAGATCTTGCTGCCGGTGATGCGGTAGGTGCCGTCGGCCTGCGGCTCGGCCTTGGTGCGCAGCAGGCCGAGGTCGGTGCCGCAATGAGGTTCGGTCAGGCACATGGTGCCGGTCCACTCGCCGCTGGTGAGCTTGGGCAGGTAGGTCTTCTTCTGCTCTTCGGTGCCGTGCGCGGCCAGCGCCTCGTAGGCGCCGTGCGAGAGGCCGGGGTACATGGTCCAGGCCTGGTTGGCGCTGTTGAGCATCTCGAACAGGCACTGGTTGACCACGAAGGGCAGGCCCTGGCCGCCGAAGGCCGGGTCGCACGACAGCGCGGGCCAGCCGCCTTCGACGTACTTGGCGTAGGCATCCTTGAAGCCCTTGGGCGTCTTGACTTCGTGCGTGGCCTTGTCGAGCGTGCAGCCCTCTTCGTCGCCGCTGATGTTCAGCGGGAAGGTCACTTCGGCGGCGAACTTGCCGGCCTCTTCGATCACCGCGTTGATGGTGTCGGCATCGGTCTCGGCATGGGCCGGAAGCGCCTTGAGTTCCTCGGTGACGTTGAGCACTTCGTGCAGCACGAACTGCATGTCACGCACGGGCGGGTTGTAGGTAGGCATCCGGAACTCTCCTGGTCGAAGCTAGATAGAAAAAGAAAAGGGAAGACGAAAACGGGAGCGCGCGCTTTTCTCAGCGCACGGTCTTGAGACGGCGGGCGGTGGGCGCGGCAGCGGCGGCTGCCGAATCGGGCTGCGGCGCACTGGGCGTGGCGCTGCGCGCGAGGATGTTGTCGAAGCCGGTGTTGGCGCGGCCGATGGAGCCGGGCACCTGAAGAAAGCGCGCCTCGTAGTGCAGCGCGAGGATCAGGCCGTGGATCTCGAATGCCACCTGGCGCTCGTCGGCGTCGGCGCGCAGATGGCCTTCGCTCTGCGACTGCACGATGGCGCGCAGCACGGCCGCCTGCCAGATGCTGACCGACTCGACCAGCGCGTCGCGCACCGGGCCCGGTCGGTCGTCGAATTCGGACGCGCCGCTGATGTAGATGCAGCCCGAGTCGATCTCGGTCGACGTGCGCTTCATCCAGTTGGCGAACATGGCGCGCAAGCGTGGCAGGCCGCGCGGCGCATTCAGCGCGGGGAAGAACACTTCCTGCTCGAAGCGGGCGTGATACTCGCGCACCACCGAGATCTGCAGTTCCTCGCGCGAGCCGAAGTGGGCGAAAACGCCCGACTTGCTCATCTTGGTGATTTCAGCCACGGCGCCGATCGACAGGCCCTCGAGCCCGATTTGCGCGGCCAGCGCCAGCGCGGCGTCGACGATGACTGCCTTGGTCTGCTGGCCCTTCTGGGCAGCACGGGCGGGCTTGGCGGGGACGGCAGTGGCGGACATCGTGGAACTCCCAAACAAAAACGAACGGTCGTTCTATTTTGCAGGGACTTCGCACTTTTGGCTGCCAAAGACCTTCAGCGAGAGAAGGTTAATGGGATGCACGGAAGAGCCGCAATCGGGCCCTCCCCTCGCCTGCCGGCTCAGAACTCCTGCGACACCGGCCGCAGCACCACTTCGTTGATGTCCACGTCCGCCGGCTGCTCCACCGCGTAGACGACGGCGCGCGCCACCGAATCCGCCGGGATCTGGTTGGCTTCGTAGAACGCCTTCACGCCGGCTGCGCTCTCGGCGTCGGTGCTGCCGAACTTCAGTTCCGACTCCACCGCGCCGGGCGACACGACGGTCACGCGCACGCCGCTGTTGCCCATTTCGACGCGCAGCCCTTCGGAGATGGCGCGCACCGCGTACTTGGTCGCGCTGTAGACGGTGCCGATGGGCGTGAACACCTTCAGCCCGGCGATCGACGCGATGTTGACGATGTGCCCGCTGCCCTGCGCCTGCATGCGCGGCAGCACGGCGGCGATGCCGTACAGCACGCCCTTGATGTTGACGTCGATGGTGCGGTCCCACTCGTCGACCTTGAGCTTCTCGATGGGCGACAGCGGCATCACGCCCGCGTTGTTGACCAGCACGTCGATGCGGCCGAAGGCTTCCACCGTGGCGACTGCGAGCTTTTCGAGATCGGCGCGTTTGGCCACGTCGGTGGCCACGGCGATGGCCTCGCCGCCGGCTTCGCGGATTTCGGCGACAAGCTTCTCGAGCCGCTCGGTGCGGCGGGCCGCGAGCACGACCCTGGCGCCGCGCGCGGCCAGGTGGCGCGCGGTCGATTCGCCGAGCCCGCTGCTCGCGCCGGTGACGATGGCGACCTTGCCTTTGATGTTGTCTTGAACGGATGTCATGGCGGTTTTCCTTGCTGGGTGTTGAAGAGATGCACCGAGTGTGGAAAATCCAACTGTTCCCGTAAATGAAACTCTGGCGACTTCAGAATTCCTGAAACAGGAATACCCAACTTCCCATGTCCAACCGCCTCGAAGCCCTGCGCGTTTTCTGCGCCGCCGCCGACGCCGCCAATTTCCGCGACGCGGCCGTGCGCCTGTCGGTGTCGCCGCAGGTGGTGACGCGCGCGGTGCGCGAACTCGAAGACGAACTGGGCGAGCCGCTCTTTCACCGAAGCACGCGCGGCGTGCAGCTCACCGACTTCGGCCGGCAGCTCGCCGAGCGTGCGCGCGTGGCGGTGGGCGGCGTGGACGAGCTGTTCCACCGCACCGACCGGCGCGCGCTTTCGCAGCACGAAGGCACGGTGCGGGTCACGGCGCCGGGCATCTTCGGCCGCCGGTTGATTCCGCAGGCGCTGGCACCGATGCTCGCCGCGCACCCGGGCCTGTTGCTCGATTTGCGCGTGTCGGAGGAGCATGCCGACATGGTCGACCAGCAGATCGACATCGGCGTGCGCGTCGGGCCGCTGCGCGACGCGCGCTTCGTGGCGCGACCGGTGGGCAAGATGGCGCTGCATGTGGTGGCCGCGCCGTCGCTCATCGCGCGCACCGGCCTGCCGAAGAACATCGACGCGCTCGCGGGCATGCCGCTCACCGCACTGATCGACCGCATGTCGGGGCGGCCGTGGCCGATGATCTTCAGCAAGGGCCGGCAACTGGCGGTGACATCGCCCGCCTTCGTCACCGACGACTTCGACGCCGAGGGCGCCGCCGTGCTCGCGGGCCTGGGCTTCGCGCAGTTGATTGGCTCGCTGGCCGAGCCAGGGCTCGCGTCGGGCGCGCTGGTGCCGGTGCTCGAGGCCGACGCGCCGGAGCCCTGGCCGATCTACGTGTACCGCGCGCAGCGTGCACCGGTACCGGCGCGCGTGCGGCTGGTGTACGACGAGTTGATCCGCGTGCTGCGCTGAGCGCCGCTGCTACTGCGAGGACAGAACGCGTGCCCGCTGCCAGGCCCCGGGCGTGAAGCCGAAGTGGCGTGTGAAGACGCGCGTCATGTGGCTCTGGTCCGCGAAGCCGCTGGCGGCCGCCGCGCCGGCGAGGCTCTCGCCGCGGCGGATCAGGGCGCGCGCACGCTCGCCGCGCTGCAGCAGCAGCCAGGCATGCGGCGGCACGCCGTAGGCTTTCTCGAAACGGCGCAGCACCTGGAACTTGCTGAGGCCGGCCATCGCGGCAAGCTGTTCGAGCGAAGGAGCATCGAGCAGGTCGTCGGCAAGACGCTCGCGCAGCCGGCGCACATCGCCGCCGGTCTCGCGCAGCGACAGCGCGGTGGAGTGGGCCTCGAGCAGCAGGCCGCAGACCTCGGCCAAGGACTCTTCGCAGGCCAGCGCTTCGGCTGTGGCGGCGCGGCTCGCATGCAGGGCCTGCCATTCATCGAGCCGCACGAACAGGCTGCGCAGCGCCCCGCTCAAGCGCGAGTCCCGCAGCACCGGGCGCGTGAGCTCGACGTCATGGCCGCCGGTGTCATCGCCGCGCATGCCCGCCATCACGGCCGCATCGAAATACACCATGCGCCAACGCCGCGACGGGCCGCCCAGCGGACGGCCGTCATGCACTTCCCCGGGGTTGGTGGTGATCAGGTCGCCGGCATAGGCGTCGACCTTGCCTCGGCCGCTGGCCGAGCTTTGCGCGCCGTGGTCGAGCAAACCGACGCCGTAGGTCGCGTGCCAGTGCCGGCCATAGTGGCGGGCACTGTCCATCGCTGTGCCGTGCACGCCCTCCCAGGGCGTGCCGAAGACTTGCGAGCGATGGTCCGGCGGCGTTCTCGTCATCCGCCGGATGATCTCAGAGAACCGCGCTCAGAGCTTGAAGGGAATCACTTCCTGGCGCTGCTCGCCCAGGCCTTCGATACCCAGCGTCATCACGTCGCCCTTCTTCAGGAACAGCGGCGGCTTCATGCCCATGCCCACGCCGGGCGGCGTGCCGGTGGTGATGACGTCGCCGGGCATCAGCGTCATGAACTGGCTCACGTAGCTGACGATCTTGGCCACGCTGAAGATCATGGTCTTGGTGTTGCCGGTCTGCACGCGCTGGCCGTTCAGGTCGAGCCACATCGCGAGCTTCTGCGGGTTCTCGATCTCGTCGCGCGTCACCAGCCAGGGGCCGATGGGGCCGAAGGTGTCGCAGCCCTTGCCCTTGTCCCAGGTGCCGCCGCGCTCGATCTGGAACTCGCGTTCGCTGATGTCGTTGATGGTGCAGTAGCCGGCCACGTAATCGAGCGCGCTCTTTTGCGACACGTAGCGCGCGCGCGTGCCGATGACCACGCCCAGCTCGACTTCCCAGTCGGTCTTGACCGAGCCCTTGGGCAGCATCACCGGGTCGTTCGGGCCCTGGATGCAGCTGTTGGCCTTGGTGAACACCACGGGTTCCTTGGGTACCGGCAGGCCGGATTCGGCCGCGTGGTCCGCATAGTTCAGGCCGATGGCGATGAACTTGCCGACGTTGGCCACGGGGCTGCCGAAGCGCGGCTTGCCCTTGACCAGCGGCAGCTTGTCGACCTTCTGCTTGCGCAGCTTGGCAATGGCGGCATCGCCCAGTTGCTCGGGACCGATGTCCTTGACGATGGCGCTCAGGTCGCGCAGCTTGCCGTCGGCGTCGATGAGGCCGGGCTTTTCCTTGCCGGGGTTGCCATAGCGGACGAGTTTCATGCTTTCCTTTCAGTGCATTGAATTGATCAGTACGTGGAGCGGCCGCCGGAGAGGTCGAAGACCGCGCCGGTGGAGAACGAACAGTCTTCGGTGCAGAGCCAGCCGACCATCGCGGCCACTTCTTCCACCGTGCCGAAGCGGCCCATGGGAATCTTCGAGAGCATGAAGGCGATGTGCTCGGGCGTCATCTGCTCGAAGATGGCCGTCTTCACCGCCGCGGGCGTCACGCAGTTCACGCGGATGCCGGTGTCGGCCAGCTCCTTGCCGAGCGACTTGGTCATGCCGATGACGGCCGCCTTGCTCGCGCTGTAGGCGCTGGCGTTGGGGTTGCCGTCCTTGCCTGCCACCGAGGCGATGTTGACGATGCGGCCATAGCCTTGCTTTCGCATCTGCGCGACCACCTCGCGGCAGCACAGGAACACGCCGTTGATGTTGACGTCCATCACCTGGCGCCAGTCGTCCACCGGGTAGTCCCACAGCTTGCTGTTCGGGCCCGTGATGCCGGCGCTGTTGACCAGCGCGTCGATGCGCGGCACCCGCGCCAGCGTGGCCGCGACGGCCTTGGCCACCGAAGGCTGCTGCGACACGTCGACCTTCAGCGCGAAGGCCCTGTCTCCGAGCGACTCGGCCGCCTTGCGCGCCGCTTCCTCGTCGCGGTCCCACAGCGTGACGCTGCCGCCCGACGCCAGCAGCCGCCGCGCGATGCCGAAGCCCAGGCCCGTTGCGCCGCCGGTGACGACCGCATGGCGGCCGGTGAAGTCGAGCTGGTTCATATCGTGATGCCGCCGTCGACGGTGAAGGCCTGCCCGGTGGCGAAGATCGATTCGTCGCTGGCCAGGAACACCACCACCGGCGCGATCTCCTCGGCCTGCGCGAGCCGGCCCATGGGCTGGCGTGCGATGAAGGCCTTGCGTGCCGCGTCGGGGTCGGCGTTGGCGTTGATGCGTTCGCCCAGCGAGGGCGTATCGACCGTGCCGGGGCACACCGCGTTGCAACGGATGCCGCGGCTCACGTAGTCGGCCGCCACGCTCTTGGTGAGGCCCAGCACCGCAGCCTTGGTGGTGCCGTAGACGAAGCGGCTGGGCAGCCCCTTCATGCTGGAGCACACGCTGGCCATGTTGATGATGCTGCCGCGCCCGGCCGCGAGCATGCCGGGCAGCACGGCCTGGATGGTCCACATCTGCGCGCGCACGTTGAGGCTGAAGGCGAAAAGCAGGTCGTCGTCGCTGGCCTGCTCGATGGTGCCGTTGTGCACCACGCCCGCGCAGTTGAAGAGGATGTCGAGCGCGGGCAGCTTGCCCACCAGCGCGCCGATGGCGGCCTTGTCGAGCACGTCGAGCTTCAGCGCGGTGACGTTGGGGACGCCGGCGTAGCGCGCCAGCAGCTTCTCGTTGACGTCGGTGGCCCAGACCTGCGCGCCCTCGGCGGCCATGGCCAGAACGCTCGCGTGGCCGATGCCCTGGCCGGCTGCGGTGACCAGCGCGGTCTTTCCCTTCAGTCTCATCGTCGATTCCCCGGGTTTGGCCCGATGGTGTCGCGGGCGGTCTATCGTATTCTGAATTGGCCTTACCACTTGGCCAATTCAGGACAACCCTTAACCCCCTTGCCGACCTCGTGCCGCTCCAGACTCTCGAACCCCAGCGCCTCTACCGCCAGATCGCAGACCAGCTCCGAGGGCTGATCGCCAAGGGCGAGTTCGACGTCGGCGCGCGCATTCCCGCCGAGCGCGACCTCGCCAAGCAGCTGGGCGTGAGCCGCCCCTCGGTGCGAGAGGCGCTGATCGCGCTGGAGGTGGAAGGCTGGGTCGAGATAAGAACCGGCTCCGGCGTGTACGTGCTGGACCGCTCGCACCGCACCCAGGCGCCCACGACCGGTACCGAATGGGGCCCGCTCGAGATCATTCGCGCGCGCCGCATGGTCGAGGGCGAGACCGCGGCCACCGCCGCGCAGCACGGCAAGCGCAAGGACGTGGACGCCATGCGCCGCGCGATCCGCACGATGCGCGAGACCGCCGCGCGCAACGAGGTGCCGCATGAAGGCGACCGCGCATTCCACCTGGCCATCGTCAACGCCTGCGGCAACGTGGTGCTGACCGAGACGGTGCAAGGCTTCTGGGAGTCGCGGCACGGGCCGATCTTCGCCCGGATGATCGATTACTTCGAGACCATGGAATCGTGGCAGGCCGCCATCGGCGAGCACGAGGCCATCCTCGACGCCATCGCGGCGCGCGACGCGGCTGCCGCGCGCGACGCGATGCACCAGCACATGGACAAGTTCCACCAGAGATTCAGCGCGAGCTGGCGCCGCGCGAAGGCCACCTGACAGCAAACAAGAAGCGCCGGCAGAACACCCCACCATGACTCCCTACATCAGACTCCATCCCGCCGACGACGTCGTCATCGCGCGCTCCCAGCTGCTCGGCGGCACCACCGTGGAGAACGTGGCCGTGCGCGGCCTGATCCCGCCGGGCCACAAGATCGCGATGCGCGACATCGCGCAGGGCGAGCCGGTGCGCCGCTACAACCAGATCATCGGGTTCGCGAGCCGGCCCATCGCCGCCGGCGAGCATGTGCACACGCAGAACCTGAACATGGGCCCGGACAAGGGCGCCAGTACCGGAGACTTCGAGCGCGACTACGCCTTCGGCGCCGACGTGAAGCCCGCGCCCGCCAGGCGCGAAGCCACCTTCATGGGCATCAAGCGTGCGGACGGCCGCGTGGCCACGCGCAACTACATCGGCGTGCTGACCAGCGTGAACTGCTCGGCCACGGCCGCGCGCGCCATTGCCGACCACTTCTCGCGCAAGACCAACCCGCAGGCGCTGGCCGCGTTCCCGAACGTCGACGGCGTGATCGCGCTCACGCACGGCACCGGCTGCGGCATGGACACGCAGGGCATGGGCATGCAGATCCTGGAGCGCACGCTGACGGGCTACGCCACGCATCCGAACTTCGCGGGCGTGCTGGTGGTCGGCCTGGGCTGCGAGGCCAACCAGATCAACGCCTGGCTCGCGACCGGCCACCTGGCCGAGGGCGAGAACTTCCGCACCTTCAACATCCAGGACACGGGCGGCACGCGCAAGACGGTCGAGAAAGGCGTGGCGCTCATCGAGGAGATGCTGCCGCGCGCCAACGCGGTGAAGCGCGAGCCCTGCAGCGCGGCGCACATCACCATCGGGCTGCAGTGCGGCGGCTCGGACGGCTACTCGGGCATCAGCGCCAACCCGGCGCTGGGCGCGGCGGTCGACCTGCTGGTGGCGCACGGCGGCACGGCCATCCTCAGTGAGACGCCCGAGGTGTACGGCGCCGAGCACCTGCTCACGCGCCGCGCGGTGAAGCGCGAGGTCGGCCAGAAGCTGGTGGACCGCATCAAGTGGTGGGAGCACTACACCGAGATCAACCAGGGCGAGATGAACAACAACCCCTCGCCGGGCAACAAGGCGGGCGGGCTCACCACCATCCTCGAGAAGTCGCTGGGCGCGGTGGCCAAGGGCGGCACCAGCAACCTCGAGGCGGTGTACGAATACGCGGAGCCGGTCACCGCGCACGGCTTCGTCTACATGGACACGCCAGGCTACGACCCGGTGAGCGCCACGGGCCAGGTGGCCGGCGGCGCCAACCTCATCTGCTTCACCACGGGGCGCGGCTCGGCCTACGGCTGCGCGCCCTCCCCCTCGCTCAAGCTGGCGACCAACTCGGCGCTGTGGCAGCGGCAGGAGGAAGACATGGACATCAACTGCGGCGAGATCGTCGACGGCACAGCGTCCATCCAGGAGATGGGCCAGCGCATCTTCGAGCTGGTGCTGGCCACCGCCTCGGGCGCGCACTCCAAGAGCGAACAGCACGGCTACGGACAGAACGAGTTCGTGCCGTGGCAGGTCGGCGCGGTGATGTAGGCCCACCCACGAGCACAAGGAGCAGCATGGCCACCCTTCCCTTCGGCTTTCTCGAGGGCACCGGCTTCGAGCATCTGGACCCGCGCTTCAAGCCGCGCATTCCCGGCCCCGAGCGCCTGCAGCGGCTTTGGACCGGCGCGCGCTGGTGCGAAGGCCCTGCCTGGTTCGCCGCGCACCGCACGCTGGTGTGGTCGGACATTCCGAACAACCGCATGCTGCGCTACGACGAAATGACCGGCACCGTGGGCGTGTTCCGCGAGCCCGCCGACAACACCAACGGCCATACCGTCGACCGCCAGGGCCGGCTCGTGAGCTGCGAGCACCTCACGCGCCGCGTGACGCGCACCGAGCACGACGGCTCCATCACCGTGCTGGCCTCCCACTGGCAGGGCAAGCGGCTCAACTCGCCGAACGACGTGGTGGTGCATTCGGACGGCGGCGTGTGGTTCACCGACCCGAGCTACGGCATCCTCTCCGACTACGAGGGACTGAAGGCCGACAGCGAGATCGGCGCCTGCCACGTCTACCGCATCGACCCCGCCAGCGGCGAGGTACAGCGCATGGCCGACGACTTCGTCAAACCCAACGGACTGGCGTTCTCGCCCGACGAATCGCTGCTGTACATCGCCGACACCGGCGCGAGCCATGCGGCGGACGGACCGCGTCACATCCGCCGGTTCAAGGTGGGCGCGGACGGCCGCAGCCTGAGCGGCGGCGAGGTGTTCGCCGAATGCACCAACGGCCTGTTCGACGGTTTCCGGCTCGACACCGAAGGCCGCATCTGGACCAGCGCCGCCGACGGCGTGCACGCCTACGACCCCGACGGCACGCTGCTGGGCAAGATCCTCGTGCCCGAGCGCGTGGCCAACGTGTGCTTCGGCGGCCCGAAGCGCAACCGGCTGTTCATCTGCGCCACCACTTCTCTCTATGCCATCACGCTGAACGCGAAAGGAGCCTGATCCATGTCAAGAACACTGCCGGCCGACGAGCTGCAGACCACCGTCGCCAGCATCCTGCAGGCGGCGGGCAGCACGCCCGCGGAGGCGCAGCAGGTGGCCGCCAACCTCGTGCTCGCCAACCTGAGCGGCCACGACTCGCACGGCGTGGGCATGCTGCCGCGCTATATCGACGCGGTGGCCGAGGGCGGCCTGAAGCCGAACACGGCCGTGAAGGTCAACCTCGACATCGGCACGCTGATGGGCCTGGACGGCCAGCACGGCTACGGCCAGGTCGTCGGCGTGCAGGCGATGGAGCTGGGCATAGCGCGGGCGAAGCAGCACGGCAGCTGCATCTTCACGCTCTCGCATGCGCACCACCTGGGGCGCATCGGGCACTTCGCGGAAATGGCGACGGCGCAGGGGCTGGTGTCGATGCACTTCGTCAACGTGCTGTCGCGCCCGGTGGTCGCGCCCTGGGGTGGCGGCGACGGACGCTTCGGCACCAACCCGTGCTGCATCGGCGTGCCGCTGGCGGGCGCCGAGCCCTTCGTGCTCGACTACGCCACCAGCCGCGTGGCACAGGGCAAGATGCGCGTGGCCCACAACAAGGGCGAGCGCGTACCCGACGGCTACCTGATCGACGAGAACGGCGCGCCGACCAACGACCCCGGCGTGGTGGTGGTGCCGCAGGGCAACGGCCTCTTCGGCGCGCTCATGACCTTCGGCGAACACAAGGGCTACGGCATGGCCGTGGCCTGCGAGCTGCTGGGCGGCGCGCTCACGGGCGGCGGTACCTGGCACCGGCCGGCGGACACGGCGCGCACCGTGCTCAACGGCATGCTGACGGTGCTTATCGACCCCGAGCGGCTGGGCACGCAGAAGTTCTTCGACGAAGAAGCGCGGGAATTCGTCGAATGGCTGCGGCGCAGCCCGCCGGGGCAGGGCTTCGACGGCGTGCAGCTGGCGGGCGAGCCGGAGCGCAAGGCGCGCGCGGCGCGGCGCAAGGATGGGATCTGGGTGGACGACGCCACCTGGGGGGAGATCGTCGCGGCGGGGGCGAAGGTGGGGGTGCAGGTCTAGCGGGGCGCCAGCGCGAGCTAAGGCCGGCTGCTTCGCGACTTCTGGCTCAGCACGAGCGCGATGCCTCCCAGGATCGCCACGGAAGCCGCGGCCAGCCGGGGCGTGATCGACTCCGACAGGAACAGCACGCCGCCGAACGCGGCCAGGAGCGGAACCGACAACTGCACGGTGGCCGCGCGCATCGCGGTCAGGCCGCCCAGAGCCGCGTACCAGACCGCATAGCCAAGACCCGAGGTCAGCGCGCCGGACACCACGGCAAGCACGAGGCCGGTCGCGTCCACGCGGGCGCTGGCGGCAAATATCAGGCTCAGCCCCAATGCAAGCGGCACGGCACGCACGAAATTGCGCGCCGTGGCGGCCAACGGGTCGGCCACGCCGCGCCCACGCAAGGAATAGACGCCCCAGGCCACGCCGGCGACGGCCATCGATACCGCGCCCAGGAGCGGCGGCGCGGCGATCCCCGGGGACACGAGATAGACGAGGCCGCCCACGGCCAGGACGAAACCGAGCCATGCGAGCAACCCGAAGCGCTCGCCACCGGACCGCAAGCCGACGCCGAACATCGTCAGCTGGACCGCGCCGAACAGGATCAGCGCGCCAGTGCCCGCCGACAGGCTGAGGTAGGCGAAGGAGAAGAACGCGACATAGCCGAACAGCATGACGGCGGCCAGCCAGTCGGCACGAGCGGGTGACGCCAGCGGCCGCGCCCTGAGCCGCACGATGAGCCCCAGCATGAGCGCGCCCGCCACGAGCCTGATGCTGCCGAAGCTCGCCGCGTCGATGCCCTTGTGCTGCAGCGCAAGTCGGCACAGCAGCGAATTGGCCGCGAACGCGAGCATCGCCAACATAGTGAGGAGGACTGTTCGCAGCACGGGCCGCCGATTGCCGCGTGTTCCGTCAGCGAACATCATGCGCAGCCACCCGCGACAAGCGGGGCTCCAGCAGACCGACCGTGCCATGGCTCATGCGCCCTCCGTGGAGGAAACCGCGTAAACATCGGCTTGCCGCCAGGGCTGGCGGCAAGGGGCAGGATGATGCTACTCCGCTCGAAGACGCGAGGCGAGCTGGCCGATGCCCCTGCGGGGTACCGTCAGACGATCAGCGCGATCGTCGCTTCCAGATGCTCCGACGGCGCGCGCCGGAAGCCCGAGCGCGCAAAGCGCTGCAACTGCCCCACCACGAAGGCCGTGAGCGCCGCTGCGCGCACCTGCGCGTCGACGCTGGGCGTGGCCGAACCATCGGCGCTGGCGGCGCCGCGCAGCACCTGGCGCAGCGTGGCTTCGATCTTGTCGAAGAACTGGTTCATGCGCTGCTGCAGGCGTTCGTTCTCGAACACCAGCGCATCGCCCACCATGACGCGCGTCATGCCGGGGTTGCGCTCGGCGAACTGCACGAGCAGCGTGAGAATGCGGGCGGCCTGCTGGGCGCCGGTGGCGCCTTCGCGCTCGAGGATCTGGTTGACCAGCGTGAAGACGCTCTGCTCGATGAAATCGATCAGGCCCTCGAACATCTGGGCCTTGCTCGCGAAATGGCGGTACAGCGCGGCCTCGCTCACCTCGAGCCGGGCCGCCAGGGCGGCGGTGGTCACCCGCTCGGCGCCGGGCTGCTCGAGCATGGCGGCCAGCGCCTGCAGGATCTGCACGCGCCGCTCTCCCGGCTTCGGGCGCTTGCGCACCAGGGGGGTGGACGTTTCCGTCGGCGTCTCTACGCCGGAAGCACCTGTCGTCTCTTCGTTCTGCATGGGAGCGCGTGCAAAGATGTAATCAATTGATTCTCGCACAGCGCAGTGAGCACGCGCCCACCCCGCGCATTCGGGCCTCAGCGGGCGCGGATCATCGTCCCGTAGGCCTGGTCGGTCAGGATCTCGAGCAGCATCGCGTGCGGTACGCGGCCGTCGATGATGTGCACCGCGTTCACGCCGCTCTTGGCCGCGTCCAGGGCACCTTCGATCTTGGGCAGCATGCCGCCGGAGATGGTGCCGTCGGCGAACAGGTCGTCGATTTCGCGCGCGCTCAGGTTGGTGAGCAGCTTGCCGTCCTTGTCGAGCACGCCGGGCGTGTTGGTCAGCAGCATGAGCTTCTCGGCCTTGAGCACGGTGGCCAGCTTGCCGGCGACGACGTCGGCGTTGATGTTGTAGCTCTCGTTGTCCTCGCCGAAGCCGATCGGGCTGACCACGGGAATGAAGGCGTCGTCCTGCAGCGCCTTGACCACGCTGGGGTCGATGGAGACGATGTCGCCCACCTGGCCCACGTCGTGCTGCAGGTTCGGGTCGGCGCGGTCGGCCAGCTTGAGCTTCTGAGCGCGGATCAGGCCGCCGTCGCGACCGGTCAGGCCCACGGCCTTGCCGCCGGCCTGGTTGATCAGGCCCACGATGTCCTGCTGCACCTCGCCCGCGAGCACCCACTCGACGACTTCCATGGTCTCGGCGTCGGTCACGCGCATGCCCTGGATGAAGCTGCCCTTCTTGCCGAGCTTGTTGAGCGCCGCCTCGATCTGCGGGCCGCCGCCGTGCACCACCACCGGGTTCATGCCGACCAGCTTGAGCAGCACCACGTCTTCCGCGAAGTCGGCCTGCAGGGCCGGGTCGGTCATGGCGTTGCCGCCGTACTTGATGACGATGGTCTTGCCGTGGAACTTGCGGATGTACGGCAGCGCCTGGGCCAGGATCTCGGCCTTGTCGCGCGGGGGAATGTTGAGGACGGGGTCGGTCATGGGCGGTCAGGCTCCGAAGCGGTGGACGATAGGGGAAAGCTCAAATTCTCGCGCAATCCTGGCGGCAGCCAACTGACCGGCTGCGCGGAGCCTGGGGGTGTGCCTGTTCACGGGCGCAGCCAGCGCGGCACCTTGAAGCGCACGATCATCAGGTAGGCGCCCACGTAGGTGGTGATGAACAGCAGGCAGAAGAAGATCAGCACGTAGGTGTTGTTCCAGAACAGCACCGCCGGCACCACCGACATGGCGGCGAACATCCAGAGGTAAGGCGAGGTGCGGTTGTTGCGCGCCAGCAGCTGCCGGGCCTCGTCGTCCGCGAAGGCCACGCGCACGATGCGCCGGAAGATCAGCTGATGGAAGTGCAGCGCGTCGGCCGTGCCGGGCGACTGCCCGCGCGCCAGCTTGCGGTAGATGGAGAACAGCGTCTCCCACACCGGGTAGATCAGCAGCAGCATCGGGAACCACGGCGACACCACGCGGTGCCGCTGCACCAGTGTCACGCAGGCCACGGCGATGACCATGCCCCAGACGTAGGCGCCGCCGTCGCCGGCGAAGATCTTGCCGCGCGGGTAGTTCCACACCAGGAAGCCGAAGGTGGCGCCAACCAGGCACACCACCATGGCGGCCAGCTGGCGGTCGCCGACCTGCAGCGCCACATGCGAGATGGCCAGGCAGACCAGCACCGCCACCGTGCCCGCGAGCCCGTTGTAGCCGTCGATGATGTTGAAGGCATGCGGCAGACCGCCGATGGCGAGCGCCGCGAACAGCACCGTGGCGAAGGGAATCATCGCCAGCCAGCCGTCGACCGTCTCGAAGCCCGTGCGCGCCACGCCCAGCCCCAGCAGCCAGCACACCAGCAGCGCCGAGCCGATGGTCAGCCCGAGCCGGTAGCGCACCTTCACGCGCTGGGTGACGTCTTCCACGATGCCGCCGAGCACGGCCGGCGCAATGCACAGCAGCGTGAGCATCGAGGTCGTGACCGGCCAGGAGACGTTGAACGGGTCGGTGCCGGTGACGCCGGCGGCCAGCCAGGCCACGCCCATGCCCAGCAGGATGCCCGCACCGCCCAGGCGCGGCACGTGGCCCTTGTGGAAGCGTTGAGGCATGTCGGCGCCGTAGATCCGGGCATGCCTGCGCGCGCGGCGCATGAACACCTGAACCGAGAAGGCGGCGACGAAGAAACTGATGACGATCAGAGCAATCATGTGTGGGGGTTGGGGAACCCTAGAATTCCCGAGCGAAATTAGACCATGCCAACACCCCCCTCCCCCCGCCCCCCGATCACCATTTCAATCGTGAGCCACGGCCAGCTCGCGCTGGTGCTGCCGCTGCTCGACCAGTTGGACCGTCACAGCCGCGCATCGACCGCCAAGGTGGTCCTCACGCTGAACATTCCGGAGCCCGACATGCTCGCGGGCCGAACCTGGGGCTTCGAGGTGGAAATGATCGAGAACGCGAGCCCCAAGGGCTTCGGTTCCAATCACAACCAGGCCTTCGAGCGCTGCGCCACGCCTTGGTTCCTGGTGCTCAACCCGGACATCCGCTTCGACAGCGACGTGCTGGCGCCCCTGCTCGCCCAGGCCGCGCCCGACGCCGGCCTGCTGACGCCGCGCATCCTGGAGCCGGGCAAGAACACGCCGGAGCCCCACCGGGCGCTGCTCACGCCCTTCGAGATCGTCGGGCGCAAGAAGCCCGGCTACGTGCGGCCGCGGGTGCCGGCGTGGATTCCCGGCCTTTTCATGCTGTTTCGGAGCGAGGCGTACCGCAAGGTCGGCGGCTTCGACGAACGCTTCTTCATGTACGGGGAAGACTTCGACATCTGCGCGCGCACCCGGCTGGAGGGCTGGAAACTGCAGGTCGGCGAAGACCTGGTGGCCCGGCACGACGCGCAGCGCGAAAGCCACCGGAGCAAGAAATACCTGTACTGGCACGTGACCAGCCTGCTGAAGGTGTGGCTGTCGGGGTCGTTCTGGCGCTACCGGCGGCTTGGAACGAAGACGCAGGCTCGCTGATCAGCCGCGCTCGAGCAGGTCCTGCGCGATGGCGTGGCCGCCGCGGCCAAAACGGGCATAGCGCCCGCGTGCCGCCTCGATCAGGATCGGAACCAACCGCAGCGGGCGCGCCTTCGGCAGCTCGGCCCTGAAGCGCTGGTGGGCTACTTTGGCGCGTTGTTCGTCCAGATAGGCGGCCGGCACGCGGTCACCCAGCTGCAGCAGGCGCTTCAACAGCGCGTCGGCACGGTACAGCCGCGCCACGTGCTTGTCGCCGCGCTCGGCAAAAGCCTTAGCAATCTTTTCGGAGAGCGTGAGCCGCCGGGCGCCGATCTGGTTGTTGCCGTGCTGGCGATAGTCGATGGTGGGCTCGGGCAGCACGTCCATGCGGCCGATGGCCGCGGCAATGGCGGCCAGCCATTCGTCATGCACCCACTCGGGGGCAAACGGGAGCGCCGCGTCGAGCAGGGTCTTGCGGAACATCGTGGTCGCGCCAGTGACGAGGTTGCGCCGCAGCAGGACGCCGAACGCGTGGCCGCTGGAAATGGCGGACAGTTCCGCGGGCTGAACTTCGAGCGCGTGGAAGAGCGTGGAGCCCAAGGGCCTCAACTCGCCGTCGACGAGGCGCGCGTCGGTGTGGAGCAGCAGCAAGTCGGGACGAGCCTCGAATTGCGCCGCCATGCGCGCGAGGCGGCCGGGGTGCCAGACATCGTCCTGGTCGCACAGCACGATGAGTTCGTGGCTGCAGGCGCGCACGGCCTGCTCGAAATTGCGCGTCACGCCCAGCGGCGGCGTATTGCTGAACACGCGCAGGTCGATCTGGTCCGCCACGCCAAATTGAGCGATCGTGTCGCGAACGACGGACAGCGTGTCGTCGGTCGAGCCGTCGTCGGACACGATGATCTCGCGCGGAAAGGGCATCTGCGAGCAGATGCTGTTGATCTGCTCGGGGAGATAGCGCGCGCCGTTGCGGGTGCAGAGGGCGACGGAGATGCCGAGGGTCATCAGACCGGGTCCAGGCGCGGGGGCCAGGCGTAGCTGAAGTCTTCCGGAGTCAGCATGAGATTCGGGTTGTAGGCCGGGTCGTTTTGCAACAAAGTGCCCCAGCGCTGCTTCATATAGGCCACGTCCTGGAGATAGGCCCCGCTCGCTTGCGCACCGCGTTTTGCCGTGCTGCCCGCGGGTACGTGGTGGACCAGTTCCGCATAGGGCGTCCACACCGTGCGCAGGCCGAGCTCGCCCAGGCGCAGGCAGAAATCAACATCGGCGAATGCTTGTTTCAGGTGATCGGCATCGAAGCCGCCCGCCTGCTGGTAGTGCACCTTTCGAATCACCAGGCACGCGCCCGTCACAGCCGAGAGCGACTGGATCAGCGCGGCCCGCCCTGCATAGCCTTCGCGGCCGCCGGGCATGCCCTGATGCGAGAAGCCCGCCACGCCGTCCGGCCCCAAGCCCAGGATGATGCCGGCGTGCTGCAGGGTCCTGCTGCGGTGCCACAGCCTCGTGCCAACCGCACCGACACCAGGCTGCAGCGCAAGGCTCACCATTTCGGAGAGCCATTCGGGCGTGATGACTTCGAGCGAGTCGTCGAGCAGCGCGATCACTTCGCCCTGCGCGGCCTCGACTGCGCTGTTCTTCAGCGCGCCGTCGTCCAGCACCTCTTCGTGCCGCAGCACGCGGATGTTCTGCATCTGCGCTACCGACTGGTAATAGTCACGCGTGGAGGTGTCGTCCGACGCGTTGTCGGCGATGACGATCTCGAAACGGGCGTAGGTGGTGTTCCCGACGATCGAATTCACGCAGCGGCGCAGCGATGCCGCCGCGTTGCGCGTCGAAATGACCAGCGACACCAATGGGAGGGACTCAGGCAGTGCGTAGCGCGCCCGGTAGCCGAAGCCGAGGTACTCCGCCGTCGCGCGAACGTGCGTGCGTTCGAAATGCTCGTTGAGCGCCCGCTCACCGGCCAGCGCGGCATAAGGCTTGGCGTTCATCGACTTGGCCGTGCTTTCCGCATGCACGCGCCAGTGATAGAGCACCCGCGGTATGTGGCGTATCTGGCGAGCCTCGACATGCTCCATGCAACGCAGCACCAGGTCCCAGTCCTGCGAACCCTCCAGCCCCTGGCGGAAGCCGCCGACGGCACGCACGAGGTCCATGGACAACACGCCCAGGTGGCTGAACATGTTCTGCGAGCGGAAGAGGTCGATGTTCCAGTCGGACTTGAAGTAGGGCCCCGAGCGATTGCCGGCCTCGTCGACCTTGTCCTCGTCGGAATAGATCAGTCGCACATCGGGATGCGCGGCGATGCAGTCGGCGACCCAGAAGAGCGCGTCCGCCGGCAGCAGGTCGTCGTGGTCCATGAGTGCGATCCAGGTGCCGGATGCGACTTCCAGGGCGCTGTTCGAAGCCGCCGAGATATGGCCGTTTTTCGGACGGAACACCACCTTGATGCGGGGGTCGGATTCGGCGTACGACTGCAGGACCGCACGCACCTCGGGCGAAGGCGAAGCGTCGTCGGCAATGCAGAGTTCCCAGTTCGGATAGATCTGCGCGCGCACCGACTCGATGGCCTCGCGCAGCCAGGACGGGTTGGGGTTGTAGGCCGGCATGACCACCGAGATCAGCGGACGGGTCTGCATCGCGGCTACGCGCTGGGAAATCCTGTTCCTGGCCTCGGGAGTGGGCGTGTCGTAGTCGCGGACCCAGCGCACGTAATCGTTGTGCCCGGCAATGCGCCGGCCCAGTTCCCACCTCATGCCGCGCCAGCCCGCCTTGCGGAAAACCCGCCAGGCGCGCTGGACACGGCCCGCCACGCCAGGGCTTTTCCAAAGCACAGTCCAATAGAAGTCGAGGAGCCGAGATACAGATTTCATAGACGAGCCGTCGGCGGGGGACGGGCGGGGAACTTTTTCGTGGGTTGCACGCCGAATGGGCTGCTGCAAATGGGAGGCGCCGAAGTGGTGGCTCGCCAAAGCGGCAATTATCTTCGGTTGGCTCACGCCTTCGGATCGGGATATACAGAACGCCTCCCCAAAACCATGCGCGGGCCCTCTCGCCTGCCCGCCCGGTAAAATCGCCCGGTTCACACAAAGGATAAAAAATGAGGCCGCGCCTCCGGCGCCGTTGACGAGGCATTCGCGCCCGTCAAGGCAGAGTCCGGAGGCTCTCCGGGCAAAGACGCTACCGTC
The DNA here is from genome assembly GCF_022009635.1 of Variovorax paradoxus. Lineage (NCBI taxonomy): Bacteria > Pseudomonadati > Pseudomonadota > Betaproteobacteria > Burkholderiales > Comamonadaceae > Variovorax > Variovorax paradoxus. Next base: position 1,384,438 of record NZ_CP091716.1, on the reverse strand, counting down.
TCCCGCCCCGCAGACTCGTATCGACGCACATGAGCCAAGTTCACTCCAACCTTCACCGCAGCGCGCTGGCCGACTGGTGGGGAGGTACACGCCGCACGGACATCTGGTGGACCCTTGCATGGTTCGACATCGTCCTGCGCTATCGACGCTCGATGCTGGGGCCGCTGTGGCTCACGCTGAGCATGGGCGTCATGATCGGCGGCATGGGGCCGCTGTATGCCTCGCTCTTCGGCACCCATCTGGACAAGTTTTTCCCGCACCTGGCGCTCGGCGTGATCTTCTGGGGCCTCTTCTCCACTGTGGTCTCCGACGCTTGCAACGCCTTCGTAGGATCGTCCAACTACCTGAAGCAGGGTTACTTTCCGATCAGCCTGTTCGTCTGGCGAGGCCTGGCGCGCAACCTGATCCAGTTCGCCCATCAGATCGTGCTGTACATCCCCGTCGCCCTCTGGGCCGGCGTTTCGCTTTCATGGTCGGCTTTGCTGATCATTCCCGCCTTCCTGATCCTCATCGTCAATGCACATGCGCTCGGGCTCCTGCTGGGCCTCGTTTGCACCCGTTATCGCGACGTGACCCAAATCGTCACCAGCATCATGCAGATGTTGATGTTCCTCACGCCCGTCTTCTGGCTTCCCGAGAATCTTCCGGGCCGTGCCAAGTACGTGCTGTGGAACCCCTTCGCGCAAATGCTCGACCTGCTGCGCACGCCACTGATGGGTGGCGTCGCCCACATCCACAGCTGGATCGGCATCGGCGTGTGGACCGTGTTGTGCCTGACGCTCGCGAGCGTGCTGTTCGTCAAATACCGCCGTCGCGTCGTCTACTGGCTCTGATCCATGGCATCCATTTCACTCAAGAACGTTTCGGTCAGCTTCCCCATCTATGGCGCTGGCTCGGCCTCCCTCAAGAAGACCCTGGCGGCTTCTGTCACCGGCGGGCGCTTCGGCAAGGAAACCGGCGTCACCGTGGTACAGGCGCTCAGCGGCCTCAACCTCGAGCTCAGGAGCGGCGATCGGCTGGGCCTGATCGGCCACAACGGCGCGGGCAAGTCCACGCTGCTGCGCACGCTCGCGGGTGTCTATGAGCCGTCCTCGGGCGAATTCACGCGCCAGGGTTCGGTGGCCAGCCTGATCGATCCCGCACTCGGCATCGAAATGGACGCCACCGGCGTCGAGAACATCATGCTGCGCGGCCTCGTGATGGGCATGAGCAAGAAGGAAGTCGACAGGCTCACGCCCGAAATCTGCGAGTTCAGCGGACTGGGTGAATACGTCAACATGCCCGTTCGCACCTATTCGACCGGCATGATGATGCGCCTTGCGTTCTCGATCTCGACCAGCGTCGAAGCAGACATCCTGCTGATGGACGAATGGCTGTCGGTGGGCGACGCGGCCTTCACCGAGAAGGCCGAGAAGCGGATGCGCGACGTGGTGTCGAAGTCCGGCATTCTGGTGCTGGCGTCGCACTCGCCGGAGCTGATTGCCAAGGAGTGCAACCGGGTGATCCACCTCGAGCACGGGCGGATCGTCGAAAGCTGATTGTCAATCGGCTGGCGAATTGTCGAAGTTCAGCCGCTCGCGCTCGACGACCAGGGGGCGCTTCATGACATGCGTCAGGATCGCTCCCACGTACTCGCCGAGAAGGCCAATGAAGAAAAGCTGAACCGACGCAAAGAAGAACATGCCGATAAGGATGGGCGCGGTACCGGCCGAGAACTCGCTCCAGAAGAAAATCTTCAGGAACAAGTAGAGCAGCGAAACGACAAGGCTCAACCCCGATAGCGCAAAGCCCACCATCGTTGCAATCCGCAACGGCACACGCGAATGCGAGGTGATGCCCAGCATGGCGATGTCGTAGAGGGTATAGAAGTTGTTCTTGGTGATCCCGCGCTTGCGGCGCGGCTGGTTGTAGGGCACCTGCACCGCTTCGAAGCCCACCTCCGACACCAGCCCACGAAGGTACGGATACGGATCGTCGATGCGGCGGAGCTCCTCCAGCACCTTTCTGTCGTAGAGGCCGAATCCCGTGAAATTCTGGATGAGCTTCACGTCGGCAATGCGCGTCACAGTGCGGTAGTAGGCACGGCGAATTGCAAACATCAGCCCCGACTCGTCAGCCGTGGGCTTGACGCCCACCACCAGCTTGGCGCCATTGCGCCAGTGCTCGATGAAGGCTTTCATCAGCTCGGGCGGGTCTTGAAGGTCGGCGACCAGCAAAATCGCGGCATCGCCTCGTGCCTGCAACAAGCCATGGTACGGAGAACGGATGTGCCCGAAGTTCCGGGCATTGAAGATCACCTTCACCTTGGGATCGGCCGAGGCCATGGCACGCAGCAACTCGGGAGTGCGGTCGGACGAGAAATTGTCGATGAACAGATGCTCGTACGTCACCCCTTCGATCGTCTCGAGAACCTCACGCGCCTGCCTGTGAATCTCCTCGACGTTCTCTTCCTCGTTGTAGCAGGGGGTGACGACGGTGATGTGTTTCATGGAGAGGCAAAGACAAAGCGGCGCTGCAGCACGAAAGCCACCAACGCCAAGGGAAGAAGGACGGTCGCGTTCGCCAGGTACACGTTGAAGCCAAGGCGCAAGAGAAGCGCCACCGACCCGACATTGATCAGGTAAACGACACCGTACACGGCTACGAAACGGCCAAGCTGGGACAGGGGAGCACCGCCAAAAACCAGCCGCCCCGTACTCTGGAAGTTGAAGGCGACGCCGAGAACCGTGGCCAGCGCGATGGCCCCCGGGTATGGCAAACCAGCCCATACGAAGCCTGCAAACAGCGCATAGCCGACCGCGGTGTTCAGCCCGCCGACCAGCAGAAAGCGCAGCAGCTGCGAACTCAACACCTCAAGACGCCTTCCATTTCGCGACAAATGGTGCAACGCGTTCGCGAACCGATGCCAGATCGAGTCCATGTTCGCGCAAGGCATGCGCATAGGATCCGCAAGTCTCGGAAAAGCGCTCACCCACACCGATGCGCAACAGCGGCAATGGGCAAGTCTCGGAAATGCTCTCCAGCACGGCCGCGCCGAGGCCGCCTGCAACCGAATGCTCCTCCAGCGTCACGAAGGCCCTGCTCCGCGAGGCCAGTGCGCTCAATTGCGCGGTGTCGAGCGGCTTGATCCATGGCGCGCTCCAGACGGACACGTCGAGCTCTTCGCCGAGCGTGCAGGCGGCTTTGAGCATCGACCCCGTGGCAATCAGGCTCACTGGATGATGGCCGGTGCGAACCGGAATCAGCGCACCTCGGCGCAGATCCGGCAAGGCCTCATGAACGGCGCCCAGGTCCGCCTTGCCCATGCGCAGGTACACAGGGCTTTCTTGCTGCAACGCGGTCGACATGCAAGCGGTGAGTTCGTGCGCATCGCAAGGCGACATGATGTCGATATACGGTACGGCGCGAAGGCACGAAATATCCTCGAAGCTCTGATGGCTCGTGCCCAGCGTGCTGTAGACGAGTCCGGCGCCATCGCCGGTGAAGATGACGGGCAGCTTCTCGTAGCAGACATCGATCTTGATCTGCTCGACCACCCGCACAGGAACAAACGCGCTCAGCCCGTAGACGATAGGCCTGAAGCCGGCCTTCGCCAGCCCTGCGGCCACGCCGACCATGTTCTGCTCGGCAATCCCCGCATTGATGTATTGCCCGGGGCAGCGCTTGCGGAATTCGTCGAACAGTGCGTAACCGTGATCTCCCGTCAGGAGCACCACACGCTCGTCACGGGTCGCGGCCTCGACAAGGGCGGCGGAAAACGCCGCTCTCATGCCACGGCTCCGTCGAGTTCCCGCAACGCCTGCGCGTAAAGATCGGCGTTCATGCGCGAATAGTGCCAAGCGTTGACATTCTCCATGTAGGACACCCCCTTGCCCTTGATCGTCTTTGCGACCAGTGCCTTGGGCCGACCATTTCGGCCAGCCTCCAATTCGTCGATGGCCGAAGAGATCGCGCTCATGTCATGGCCATCGACCGCGAGCACGTCGAAACCGAAGGCCGAGAACTTGGCGTTGAGATTCCCCAGCTGCATGACCTCGTCGGTGGTACCCATGGCCTGAAAACCGTTTGCGTCCACGATGATCATGAGGTTGTCGAGCTTCGCGTGCGCAGCGAACAGCATCGCTTCCCAGATCGGCCCCTCGTTGATTTCGCCGTCACCGATCACGGCATAGCATTTTTGCCCCGTCTTGCGGCGCGAAGCGGCCAACGCCAAGCCTACGCCAACCGAGAGCCCATGGCCCAAGGTACCAGACGTGACCTCGCAGCCAGGCAAATGCGCATCCGACAGTCCTTTGAGCCGGGAACCGTCATGGAAGTAGTTGTCGATGTCCGAGCGGTCGAGCCACCCGAGTTCGTACAGGCATGCGTATTGCGCCATCACGCCATGCCCCTTGCTCAGAACGAGGTAGTCACGCATGGGATCGGTGGGGACGAGCTTGTCGTAGCGCATGTGGCGCCCGTACAGGCACGAGAGCAACTCGATGATCGAGAAGGCACACCCCAGGTGAACGGCGTTGCCTGCATAGGCCATCTCGACCACCGTCTTGCGCAGGGAGGAAGGATCGAATTGAGATTTCATGCTGAAAGAAGAAAGATGAATGGCATCAATCGAGAGCGGACTCAAGCGGTGCGTGCCACGACAGCGTTCTGCGGATGCCCTCTTCAAGACCGACTGCATTGACAAGGCCGAGCTCTTCCGTGGCGCGCCGTAGCGAAGGCACGTAGCGCGGCCCCGCAAGTCCCCGCGCCGGCTGCCCGGCGACATGCACGGGGATGCCCGTGCCGGCGACACGCGTCACCTCATCGGCCAGCTGTGCGATTGTCACTGCAGCATCGCCACCCACGTTGTAAGCGCGTCCCGATGCGCCCAGAACCAGGCAGCTCAGGAGCCAGCGGGCCATGTCGCTCGCGTATTGGTAGGAACGGACGGCCTCACCCGTTCCCTGCACGACGATGCCTTTGCCATGCACGGCCTGTTCCACGAACTGAGCTAGAGCGGCACCGCTCGTTCCCTGCAGATAGGGGCCGAGAAAAGCGAAGCAGCGCGCGATGACGACGTCAAAGGGCCACACTTCGGAGACAACGCTTTCAGCCCCCCGCTTGGCGCGGGTGTACGCGTTGGTGTCGTCCGCTTCGCTCCACGGTTGGTCTTCGCCGAATGCCTGGGCTCCTGTGGTGCTGCCGTACACCGCGCCCGAACTGATGTGCAAGAACCTGTGCGCCCCGCTCGCGGCGGCAAGCGCGCAGGCCCGGCGCGCCCCTGCTACAGCCAGTTTCTCGAGATCTCCAGCGGTCGATTGCGAAGGCGCGACAGGAAGCGCCGCATGAATGACAGAGGAGAACGGCCGGCGAGGAAGCGCGAAGTCGGCAATGTCACCCTTCAGCAATTCCACGGCCGCGGCCTTTGCCAGGCGCGGGCTGCCCTGGGTGAAACGGTCGGGGTCGCGGGTCAGCACGGTCAGTGTCAGCCCCAGCTTCAGCACATGCTCGGCATGCAGCAGGCATTCGAGCAGCCATTTCCCGACGAAGCCGGTGCCACCGGTCAGGAACACCGATTGATTGCGAAGCCCCGCCCACACCTGTGGCGCGGTCAGCTGCAAGACTTCATCGAGTTCCGCAACCGGAACAGGGCGGACCAGGTCAGTCAAAACGCAAGCCGAGATAGGTCTCGATGCTGGCGACGGAATGGTCGAGCATGGCCTCGGTCAGGCCGGGGTAAACGCCGATCCAGAACGTATCGTTCATGATCCGATCCGTGTTCTTCAGTTCGCCGACCACCCTGTAGTTGCGGCCGATCATGTAAGGCTGACGCAGCAGGTTGCCTGCAAACAAGAGCCGCGTACCGACTTTCTGCTGGTCGAGATAGGTCAGCAGATCGACGCGCCGGGTGTTGGCAGCTTCACGCAGCGTGATCGGGAAACCGAACCATGACGGCTCGGAGCCGGGCGTGGGCTCGGGCAATTCCAGGAACTCTTCACAGCTGCTCAGACGGTCCTTGAGGTAAGCAAAATTCTTTTTGCGCGCCGCCACGAAACCATCGAGCCGGTCGAGTTGCGCCAGCGCGCATGCCGCCTGCATATCGGTGATCTTGAGGTTGTAGCCCAGATGGGAGTACGTGTACTTGTGGTCGTAGCCTTCGGGCAGATCGCCGAGCTTCCAGCAAAAACGTTTGCCGCAGGTGTTGTCTTTGCCAGGCGGGCAATAGCAATCGCGGCCCCAGTCCCGGATGGATTCGGCAATCAGCCGCAGCTCATCGTTATTGGTGAACACCGCGCCGCCTTCGCCCATGGTGATGTGATGGGCGGGGTAGAAGCTCAATGTCCCGATGTCGCCGAAGGTACCGACCATCTGCCCTTCGTAACGGGCACCGAGTGCATCGCAGCAGTCTTCCACCAGCCAGAGCCCATGCTTTTCGCAGGCGGCCTTGACGACTTTCAGGTTGTACGGATTGCCCAGGGTATGCGCGAGCATGATCGCCTTGGTCCGCGGACCGATCGCCGCCTCCAATTGATCCGCATCGATGTTGTAGGTGGGAATATGCACATCCACGAACACCGGCACGGCGCCGCACTGCAGGATCGGATTCACTGTGGTGGGGAATCCCGCCGCCACGCCGATCACTTCATCGCCGGGCCGGATCGCCCGGTCGCCCAGCTTGGGGGAAGTCAGCGCGGAGAACGCCACCAGATTTGCCGACGATCCGGAGTTCACGGTCATAAGGTGCTTGACGCCCAGATAGGCGGCCAACCGACTTTCGAACAGCGTGTTGAAACGCCCGGTCGTCAGCCATGCGTCGAGCGAGGCATCGACCATCAACTGCATTTCCGGTGTACCGACGACCTTGCCCGACGGCGGAATCAGGGTCTCGCCCGGAACAAAGGAAGCGGGAGCACTGGCCAATTCGCCGTATTCGGCCACCAGCGCAAGGATCTTCTTGCGCAGTTCATTTTTTTGGAAAGAGATTTCAGTCATCGATCGGGGTGCTTTCGTATTTTTCGATTTGTGCGAGTGTGAGTTCGGTCATGTCACGACCGTCGAGCCAACCGCGCTGCCAGTCGACGATCTCGCCGAGACTCTGGCGAAGGTTCCAGCGAGGGAGCCAGCCCAAGGTCTGACGTGCCTTGGAGCAATCGAGCTTGAGCCAACTCGCCTCGTGCGGCTGCCCAGCTTGGGCGTCAGTGTGCCAATGCGCACCGCCGCCCCAAAGCGCGACCAACTGGTCGGCGATCCAGGACACGGGACGCGCGTCGGTATCGGCTGGGCCAAAGTTCCAAGGCTGCGCCCATGAAGGCCCCTCCGTGAACAAGCGCTCCGCCAACATCATGTAGCCATGCAACGGTTCCAGTACATGCTGCCATGGACGTACCGCATGAGGGTTCCGAATGTCCGCCGTGCGTCCCTCGCCAAAAGCCCGCAACAAATCCGGCACCAATCGGTCGGCAGACCAGTCGCCGCCGCCAATCACGTTACCCGCTCGGGCAGTTGCCAGAGCGACACCGTGGTCGCTGTGGTGCGCCTCGTTGAAAAAGGAAGAGCGATAGGATGCCACCACGAGCTCGGCACACCCTTTGCTGTTGCTGTAGGGGTCATATCCACCCATCGGCTCGTTCTCGCGGTAGCCCCATGGCCACTCGCGGTTCTCGTAGCACTTGTCACTGGTCACGACCACGACCGCCCTGACACTGTCGCAGGCACGTGTGGCCTCCAGCAGATTGACGGTGCCCATCACGTTGGTGGAATAGGTTTCCACCGGGTCCGCATAGGAGTGCCGCACAAGGGGTTGGGCCGCCAGATGAAAAACGACATCCGGGCGGCACTCCTTCAGGGCAGACCGCAGCCGGGGAAGGTCACGAATATCGGCAATCACGGAGTTGGAGGTCGAACGGCCGGATGCCAACGCATGCAGGCTGGGGTGCGTGGACGGGTCCAACGCATAGCCGGTGACAACCGCACCGAGCTTTTCAAGCCAAAGCGCAAGCCAGCCACCTTTGAAGCCGGTGTGCCCCGTTAGAAACACCCGCTTGCCGTGCCAAAAAGACACGGTCATTTCCAGACTTTCCATGGTGCCTTGCCTCCCGCCCAAAGCTCCTCGAGATGCGTCTTGTCGCGCAAGGTGTCCATAGGCTGCCAGAAGCCGCCATGCTTGAAGGCTGCGAGCTGCCCCTGAGCCGCCAGTCGCTCGAGAGGTTCGTGCTCCCATACGGTGGTGTCGTCCTTGATGTAGTCAAGCACGGCGGGAGAAAGGACAAAAAATCCGCCGTTGATCATGGCGCCATCGCCCTTGGGCTTCTCCTTGAAGCTGCGGACTTTGTGTCCATCGAAATCAAGCGCGCCGAACCGGCCTGGCGGCAGCGCAGCGGTAAGCGTGGCAGCGACTTTCTGGGCCTTGTGGAACGCGATGAGTGCGGTGATGTCGACGTCTGCCACACCGTCGCCGTAGGTGAAGCAGAAGTGCTCCTCATCCTGCACATACGGCGCGACACGCTTGAGGCGCCCCCCGGTCATGGTGTTCTCGCCTGTATCAATGAGCGTTACCCGCCAAGGTTCCGCATTTCGCTGATGAACTTCCATCGAATTCCCAAGCATGTCGAAAGTGACATCGGACATATGGAGGAAGTAATTAGCAAAATACTCTTTTATTACATAACCCTTGTATCCACAGCAAATCACGAAATCATTCACACCGTGGGCTGCATAGATTTTCATGATATGCCAAAGAATCGGTTTTCCGCCGACCTCGATCATTGGCTTCGGCTTCACACCGGTCTCCTCGGAAATTCTCGTTCCCAAGCCTCCTGCCAGAATAACCGCTTTCATTCGCCCTCCTTGCGCATTTAAACTTCAATCGCACCGTGATCAATCGACCTTCGCTGCTCGAAATCACGCCGCATAAAACGGTCGAGACTGTTTATTTGAAATGACCAAAATCGACTCCCTCATCGGAAGCGCCATCAACCAATCCAGGAATTGCTTCCGATCTTCTCTTAAATTCAATGATTTCCTGCTGCAAAGCGATTCGCAAGACGCGTGCCTTGCTCTGCCACGGACACTCGGCTACAACATCAATTTTCAGGGTTCAAGAACTTCACGTGGCGCGCAGGCGACCCGACCACCAGCGAGAACGGCTCTACATCGCGGGTGACGACGGCGCCTGCGGCTATCATGGCACCTCGCCCAATGGTCAGGCCGGGTGTCAAAACAGCCCCTGCACCGATCGATGCACCTTGACAAACGGTAGTGCGCAGGAAGGCAGCCGGATAAACCTTTGACCTCGGATACATGTCGTTGGTGAACCTGACACCAGGTCCCACAAAAACATTGTCCTCGAGGGTAATTCCGTCCCACAAATAAACCCCTGACTTCAGGGTCACATTATTCCCAACGACCACATCACTCTCTATGAAACAATGCGCGGATATATTGCAATTTCCTCCAATGCGCGCACCAGCGAGCACCACATTGAATTGCCATATCTTGGTTTCCGGACCGATATCCGTAGCCTGAACATCAGCCAGAGGGTGAACGAAAGCCGTATTATTTAAAGTCATTTTGTAAAAATCTCGTTATTTCGTCGCGGAAACCAAATCATTCGAATCAGACTGCAACACACAGAGCCATGCCATGAAGAAAATTCGCACTCTGATACTGCGCGCCCTCTCTTTGACCGGCGTCGTGGATGATAAATATTATAAACAAAAATACCGCGATGTCGCGACGTCGGGACTCGATTGCAATTATCATTATTTCAGATATGGAATAGTCGAAGGAAGGCATCCAAACCTCACATTCGAAAAATTCTCAATCTGGCGCTGGAATACCACCACCAGATGGCTGATCAGGCTCTTTTTGGATGAGAACTTTTATCTTAGTTCATATCAAGACGTTAAAAGTGAGAGATTGTCCGCGGCAGAGCACTACGCACTGAAGGGTCGGAGGGAAAAGAGAAATCTCAACCAATTGGCCGCGAGCATCGATGACCTTTTGTTTTTTCTCAAACTGGAAATCAAACTTCGGACCGGGGGAAAATCTATTGAAGAGTCGGCGCTCGAAAACTACAAATACATGATTTTTGAGGCAGCCCGACAGGGACGCGTGGCAAAAATTAAGGCAAAGGCAATTTCCAGGCAACTCAACGCCCGAGACTCAGGGGAGAATATTCTTCTGAGAAAATTCTCGACCATCGATTTCTCCGAGCTGCACAAAATCGGTCAGTCGCTCGAAGAAATAGAGGCGTCCTTTCCAATGGCATTTCATGAGCCGGAAGTCATCGGATCGGCACAGGAGCGCCCTCTCAGGACCGTCGACGTACCCCAGAAATGGATTGCCACCATCGACAACGCGACCGTAGTCGGCGGATTTCAAGTATTGGCGAGCAATCGGCTGGTTATCTACGAACCGGCAGCCAATCCGCATCGAGGCTTTGTTGCAGGCATCTGGCAGTACATCGTTTCCCTCAATCAAAAGAGCGAAATCCTCCTGTGGTTTCGCTATAAAAAGGAAGTCTCCCTTCCGTCTGCAATTCTCTTGAGTGGTCGTTGCAGTCCGAATTATTACCACTGGCTGGTCGAATATCTGGGAAGATGCTACATCCTGGAAAAAAAAGAGGCGCTTCGGAAAATTCCGCTGATCGTCGACGACGGCATGTTTCCTCAGGAGTTCGACTCACTGCGGACCATGCTTCCGGACTGGCCCATATATCGCATGGACAACTCGACGCTACTGAAGGTCAAGAAACTCCATATACCGTCGACATGCACCAATCTCGCCGACAACTTGCGAGAACCCATGTGGAAATGCTCCGCCATTTGCTTTCGTACGCTGGCTCACATGCAGGCCACAGTCTTCAGGAAATTTGAAATCGACCCTGCACAGAAAGGCCATCGGAAAATCTTTCTGGCACGCAGAAGCGGAAGGAACATTACAAATACCATTGAGCTGGAGGAGGTATTGGCCTCGTTCGGCTACGAGATCATCGACACGGGACTGCTGTCGTTCGAACAGCAAGTGCGCCTGTTCTCCGAGGCATCCGCGATCGTCGGGGCCATGGGAGCGGCATTCACCAACCTGATTTTCTGTCGCCCCGGAACGCAGGTGCTGGCGCTGTCTTCACCCTATACGCAACTCTTTTGCTCACAGTCCAACATGGCGCTGTTTGCCGGTTGCGAGTACCGGATCCTGACAGGCGAACATCCGCTATTCAACCCGGGCGATGAACATACGGTGTCCGATCCCAGCCTGTTTCTCGACAGCTACGCTATCGATGCGACAAAGCTCGCCATTGCCTTGGCAGACATCGAACCCCGGGCGAACTGAGGTCATGCGGTGATGACCCTCCCCCATTGACTCAAGAAGCCGGAATCCGCCCTTTCCAGATGCGGATCCGCTGTTCGCCATACGGATAAGTCGCTTCACCGCAATAGCGGAAAGCAGATGGGAAGTCGGTCATTTGCGAGGGGAACGCGGGCAAGCTTCCGTCTGCGTTCATCTTGACCGCGATAGCCGCCTCGCTGACGACAGAGGGTGCACGCGCCAGCACCGCTTCCGCTTGCGCAACATTGTTGAGCCAGGGAGTGATGACCGGCACAGCGTTCAATGCCAATGCCGCACCAGGGATGTTGTAGAGCCCCAGGAACGGGGTTTCAGGGGTGATGCCGCAGCTTGCCACGGCAGCGTCCATCTCTTGGACGAATTGCCTCGTCGGCGCGTCGACGCGAACAAGCCCCAGTGCGCCGACGGAAACCGGCAAATCCTGCTCTCGCATGCTCGAACTCATGTTGTAGGGCAGCTTCGACTGGTAAACCAGGATCTGCACGCTCGTCATGAGCACAAAACCCGCAAGAACGGCACGAGAGACGGCTCCTCCCTGGAAGGTATTTTTCCTGGCATAGCCAGCCAGCGCAGCAAGACCGCCCCAAGGAGCCAGCGAAACGATGACCTGACTGAAGAGCGCATTGCCCGTGCCCATCGCAACGCTGTACGGCAGGAGAACAAGGCCCGCCGCCAGCCAACGCTCGCGCGTTGAAAACAATGCCCAGCCGCTCAGCACCAACAGCGCAAGCAGAATCAGGGCATGCTGCATGTACTTGATGTATTGGTCAGCGCCATAGGCGAAATAGTCCGCGCTGACAATCACGTGTCCGAGCGCGGCAATAACCAGAACCAATGACGCCCAACGACGCCAGAAGGCGTGGAGGATCACCGCCGCGATGAGGAATGCGTGAACCTTCAGCGCCGTGGCAGTGTGGATGGAAAACTCGACGGCGTAACGCCAGAGACGTGTCAGGATCGATTCGCCCTGGACCATGCGAAACAAATCCATTCCTCCCATGAAAGCCCCCAGCGCGGCGCCCGGGGTCGTCTGAAGCAGGAGTAGAGCAGCCACGCAAGCCACAGCCCCTGCCCCAAGGAAGATCACCGCCGACCAGCGCGGGCGCGCAGTGCCATCGAGCACCAGAGCGCAGATGGCAACGAGCAGCCAGGTGGCCACACCCGCGGACGGCTTGCATACGAACTCCACACCGACAGCCGCTCCCGCGGCGATCAACGACGCGAAGCGCAATGCGCCTGACGGCTGCCCGCATGCAAGCAGCATCCATCCAAAGGCCGCGTACGCGCCTGCAGATGCCAACAGGTTGTAGCTGGGCGAGACATTGATGGTGATCGCGTACAGCAAGCCACAAATGATGGAAACGCTCAAGACCGACAGGCGTTGGGGCCACGAGCCGCGATCAGCAGCCACCCGAAGAATCCCCAGCCCCAGCACGACCGAACTCCCGACCAGCACCACGAACCCTGAAGCCCTGAAAGTCGTCAGGCTACCTGTGATGTCCCAGAGCAGGCTCGTAGCCCATTGCTGCGCACTGATGTAGAGCTGCGTTGCATCGGGATGCATGGCCAGCAGCAAATAGTAGGCCTCGTCGGTAATCTCGAAGCCTCGATCTAGCGCCCATCCGCAGTAAGCCAGCACCGCAGCCAGCGCTAACAACGCTAACACGGCGACACCGCGATCCGTCAGGGCCACTGCACGCAGCGTCGGCTCGCGCACTGCGTCGCGGCTCACCGGCCCGCCTCTCGTTCAGTCCGCAACGACCACAGCTTCGCCGACAGAAAATTGAAAACCACGATCACCGGAATCAACAGCATCTGACCGTAGAAAGGCGGAATACGGGTTTTTGAAGTCAGCAGATGCAGAAGCACGACATTCAAACCCACGGAGACGAGCCCCGCGGCAATGTACTTCGCGAAACGCGCACCGAACGTGATTCGTTCGCTTGGCTTGAACACCCAGAAATAATTGAGGGTGTATGTAAGGCACATCCCGACAAGCGCGACGATGACCAACGCAATCAGATGGTTGACCTGCAGTACGACGACGGCCAGGTAAAAGAGAACAAGCGTGAAAACAAAGTTCAGCGCCCCGATGACGGTGAACTTCGAAAACTGCTTCGTGAGGGCCGGAAGGCTCACCGCAAGGCCGGGCTCAAAGCCTGTCCCTGATCACGTAGTTTGGCCGCTTGCGCACTTCCTCGTTGATGCGCCAGACATACTCGCCCACCACCCCAAGCATCACCATGATCAACCCGCCCACCAGCAGGATGGCAATCATGATGGGTGCCCAGCCATTGAAAGGCGTGTCGCCCCGCATCCATGCAAATACGATGCTGAGGCTGTACAACACGCCGAGTGCGGATGTCACGAGACCGACGAGCGAAATGAAGCGAATCTGACCTGCCCCCTTCCAGCCGTACCAGCGTAATGGCAGTGAAGTCCGTCAACTTGGAGAATGACGGACATGAGAAAGAGCAGATATACCGAGGAGCAGATCATCGGTTTCATCAAGCAGGCCGAGGCCGGCTTGCCCATCAAGGAGCTGTGCCGCAAGGGCGGCTTCAGCGACGCCACCTTCTACAAGTGGCGTGCCAAGTACGGTGGCATGGAGGTGCCCGATGCGAGGCGCCTGCGTGAGCTGGAGGCGGAGAACAACAAGCTCAAGAAGCTGTTGGCCGAAGCCCACCTGGACATCCACGCGCTGAACACCGCCTTCGGGGTAAAGCGTTAGCCCCACAGGCCAAGCGTGCCGCCATCGCCACCATGATCGAGCAATGCGGTCTGAGCGAGCGGCGGGCATGCAGGCTTGTGGGGCTCTCACGCGACAGCTGGCGCAACCCACCCGAGATCGATGCCATGACCCAGGAGCTCAGCAGCAAGATCGTGGAGATCGCGCACGTGCGCCGGCGCTTTGGCTATCGGCGCATCCACGACATGCTGCGCCCGCACTTCCCCGGGGTGAACCACAAGAAGGTCTACCGGCTCTACAGCGCGGCCAACCTGGCCGTGCGCAAGCGCAGGAAGGCCAAGCGGCCCGTCAGCGAGCGCGTGCCGCTGCAGCTGGCCAGGACGGTCAATGAGGTCTGGAGCATGGACTTCGTCAGCGACAGCCTGAGCACCGGGCGGCGCATCAAGTGCCTGACGGTGGCCGACGACTTCAGCCACGAGTGCGTGAGCATCTCGGTGGACTGGGGCATCTCGGGGCAGTACGTGACGCGGCTGCTGGACCAGGCGGCGGTCTTCAGGGGCTACCCGCTGGCCGTGCGCACGGACAACGGCCCGGAGTTCACCAGCAGGGCGTTCATGGGTTGGGCGCAGACCCACGGCATCCGCCACATCCTGATCGAGCCTGGGCGACCCATGCAGAACGGCTACATCGAGAGCTTCAATGGAAAGTTCAGGGACGAGTGCCTCAACGAGCAGTGGTTCGAGACGCTGATGCAGGCCAGGTCGGCCATCACCGCCTGGCGCCAAGACTACAACGAGGTCAGACCGCACAGCAGCTGTGGGCGAATGCCACCGGCAAAGTTCGCCGAGCAGCATCGCCAGCGCGCTGGCGATGCTGCTCGAACCAGCTCAACCACCATCGAGATCAATTAATCTTGAAACCCCGGACTTCCTCGTTATGAATGGCACGGCGGAAGGGGGCAGGTCAAATCGGCAAATACGATGCATCGAGCATCGCATCCAGAAAATTCTTGAGCTTCTTGGCAAAGTTGTACTGCGACTTCCCGATGGTTCGCTTCTGCCGCTCATAAGGAATGAAGCTCGTTCGGTACCCTGTCCACAGCAGGTCGCCCTGGAAGAATCGGTGCCGCACGTCAATGGCGTTGAATTCGTCCATCACCCGTCGATCCATCAGCACAAAATCGAAGCCGCCGGCAGGCATCTGCGGAATGGCCATGCGGAGCATTCCATAGGCCATGCGGGAATAGGTTTTGGCGAGCCAGCTGTCTTCACGCTCGATGCGGTGGCAAATGACGATTTCCGAGCCGGCCAGCCACTGATCGACCATCTGGGGGATCAGCGTCACGGGGTCCTGAAGATCGGCCGAGATGTTGATGACAGCGTCGCCCGAGGCCTCCTTGAAGCCAGCCAGCATGGCGGCCATCTGTCCGAAGTTGCGCGTGAAGGTCAGTCCCTTCACGTTCGGATCAGCCGCGCAAAGCTGACGTATCTCCGCGAGAGACCCATCGGTCGAGCCGTCGTCCACGAAGATGACCTCGTAGGCATGCGCCGCCAACTGATCAGCGAACACGCCCTTGATCTTCTCGTAGGTCTTGGAGATCGCGCCTTCGTTCTGATAGACGGCGACGACGAACGAAACCTTCATTTGCTCGGTCCCCGTTCGCACATCAGGAAGATGCTGGAGCAAAGATCGGGATAGACCTGCCCGAGTTGATAGCAGCCCTCGAGGTACTCCTTCGAGATGATGTCGGTCGCCAGCAGGCGGTCCCACTGGAAGTTCGCGAGCGCCTTGAAGAAGATGCCGCTGCGATGAACGACGCGCAGGCCGGCGGCCACGGCGTCACGCTCCAGCGTATCGAGCGAATAGGTGCAGCGGTGGCCGTGCTGATCTTCCGCCGGCGTGACCGCCGCGTTGTGCGTGATGAGTCCCATCTTCACGGCGATCTGCCGCGAAGGCGCGTTGGCATTCGGACAGACCAGGAAGAAGCGTCCGCCATCCGCCAGCCATTCATCGTTGATGCGCTTGAGCAGGCCGACGGGGTCGTCGAGATGCTCCAGCACATGGGTCAGCACGATGTTGTTGTACCGACGCGGCAGCTTGGCCGTTTCGAAGCGCGAATGGATGAACTCGATCTTGTCGCCCAGCTTGCGCTTCGCTTCCGTCAGGGCGACATCCGACGCTTCCACGCAGGTGATGTCGTCGAAGTAGCTCGTCAGCCGCCGCGTGAAATCGCCCTTGAAACTTCCCAGTTCCAGCACGCTGCCCGCCCGGTTCATGAACGGCTCGAAGGACCGCAGCATGTAGGGATGCATCACGTCGAAGTCGAAGCCATAGGCGTATTGATGGTCCGCCGTATCAGCGATTTCTGCGTCGTAGTTGCGTTCAGTGTTCATCTGTTCCTCCGCTCACCGCGGGTCGTTGCATGTGTATCAGGTCGCCTGTCCGGGATTCGGACTCGAAGCCCATCCTGGCGTACAGGCGGACAGCCGCCTCGCTATTACCGTTGACTTCGAGCCTGAAGCGCTTGAGCCCCCGTGCGTCCAAACGGGCAAAACAAAGCTGAAACAATCGCTGTGCCAAACCCGCGCCACGGCATACCGGTGCTACGCTGACATTGGTCACAAACAGGTCCGGCCCCGCATTTTCGTACACGGCGACAAGCCCGACGAGACGGCCATCGAGGCCCCAGGCCTCGAAACGAACCGCGTTTTCGGCAATCTTGGCGCTGTACGCCTCGATGTCGACGCGGGCAGCCAGGGGCGGCTTGAAACTGTCGCTGCACTCCAGCAGATGCCGGACGATTTCGGCAGCCGAGGCACGATTGACCGAGAGTTCGAATTGCCCCGATGTCATTCGAGCACTGCGAGCCCGAAGCCGTAGCGCCCGAACTCGTTGCCATTGTAAAGAAGGTAGGTCTTGTCCCGGAACGTGAAGGCGTGCGGATAACACTGCATGTCGGAATCCCATTCGCCTTCCGGTACCTCGAGGCCAGGCTCATCGTCATTCCGGACCCAACTCTGAAGATCGTCCGAATAGGCGTGGCCGATTGCATAGCCCCGCCCCTTGGTCTGGCGAAAATCGAAAGACTGGCGGTAGCAGAAGAACATGTGGAACCGGCTGCCTACCTTGACCACTGTCGGCAACGCCTGGCTCTCGTCAACGCCCAGGCGATCCGAAATGATCTGATTCGCCTCTTCCTTCGTCCAGTTGACGCGGTCCGTCGATGTGGCGTGGCCGATCTTGTAGGTGCGGTCAGGGGCCGCGCCGTCCTGATACTGCTTCCAGCCGGTACCGAAGATGTACCACATGTGAAACACACCATCGATCGGCAGGACGAACGCATCGCCCACCAGGCACGGCTCGTGCAAAGACGCGCCCATGACCGGTCCGTGGCCAAGCTTGGAGAAAGTCAGACCGTTGTCGCTGCTTTGCGCCAATCCGACGGCCGTGTCGACCGAGACCGACACCCGGCGGTTCCAACCGCAAGTGAAGGCGAAGATATCGCCACCGTCGCGCACGATGTTGATCGGAAATATGCCGTGCTCATCGAAGCAGCCGAGTTCGCCGAGCGGAATCACCGGCTTCTCGGAGACGCGAATGACCGTGCGCAGGTCGGCAGCCATGTCGACGAAAGCCACATGGCTCAGGAACTTGCCGTTCTTGGGATCGACGGCACGCGTAGAGAAATAGATGCGCACGAAGTCATCGAAGACCAGCGTCTGCGGCGATTGGGCGAACTGCACACAGCCGTTGGGAAGCGCATGCGCCGTCGGGTCGAAGATCTTTCCAAGTCTTTTCCATTGCTTCGCCATGTCTTACTCCAGCCTTCCGTCCAGCAGGGCCAGACCGAAACCCTCACGCCCCACACCATTGCCCAGGTAAGCCATGTAGGTGTTCCCGTCGACCTCGAAGACATGCGGATAGCTCACCATCTCGGAATCCCAGCCTGTGTCCGAGACATCGATTCCCGCTTTGCTGTCGTCGCGCACCCAGTGAAGCAGGTCTTCGCTGTAGGCGTAGCCGATCCGATAGCCGAAGGTCTTTCCGCGATAGCCCGCGCTATAGCGGTAGCAGAAGAACATGTGGTACTTCCCGTTGGCATGAAACACGTCGGGACTGGCCTGTGCCTCATCCTCCTCGATGCGGCTTTCGATCAGGTCGCGGTCTTCCTTTCGCCACGTCGTCCCGTCGTCCGAGGTGGCCATGCGGATCTTGTAGACGGGCTCGGCCCGGCCATCGACCATCTTCCACTTGCGTCCGGCGATGTACCAGAGGTACCACTTGCCGTTGAAGCGCCGGATCTTGGGCCCGCTCATCACGAAAGGCTCGTTGGGCGAGTAGCCGATCACGGGTCCCGCGCCCAATTTGGTGAATGTTTCGCCGTTGTCGCGGCTGACGGCGCAACCGATGGCCACGTTGAAAGGCACCGACTCGCAGCGCGTCCATCCTGCGTAATAGGCACGAACCTCATCTCCATCCCTTGCGACCGACACGGGATAGATACCGAACTCGTCGAACGCACCCAATGGGCCCAGCGGGAGGATCGGGTTCTGGCTGATATTCACGACCTTTCGCAGATCGCGGCGATCCAGATCGAGAAACGCCGAGTAGCTGACGTATTGCCCCTTTGCGTCCGCCTTCGGACGGCACGAGAAGTACACCCGCACGAAATCATCGAACAAAAGCGTCGCGGGTGCCTGCGCGAATTCATTCATCCATTCACGACCATGCTGTTCGCCCGGGCTGAAAATCTTGCCCCATTTTTTCCAAGTGAACATCTTCAAATCAATTCGAATTTGGTTAGCAACGAGTCCTTGATCTCGTCGACGGGGTTGAACATGATGACGTCGATCATCGACAACCAAGGCACGAATGGCGCGCCGAACTGCCTGTATTCGAACGGCTTCGAGCGAATGAACTGCAACACAATGTTTTGGCTCGCGAAGCGCTCGCGCGAATAGAGCTCGAGGCCGCCGATGGTGTTGATGTAGGTATCGGCGTTGCAGGCTGCGCAGATCGACAGCACGCGATCTTCGCCCTTCAGTTCGTGGTCGGCGGGTACTCGCGACGAGATTTCGATGCGCGTTTCAATACCGAGGTATTTGCAGGTTGCCACTATCGACGCATGGAGATAACGAAACAGGTTCGTCTCCTCGCTCATCACCAGATCGCGGGCCAGTTCAATGCCCTGCTCGAAATACGGCGCTGCGCGATAAGAGCCAATGAACTGGTTCAGCAGCTTCTGCCTGTTGAAATCTGCGGCCAACTCGCGCTCCCGGACGTCCAGCGCATCGGAATCTTTTTTCAGTGGCAGCGAAAACACCGCGTCCGTGCCGTTCTGCAGCAGCCGGTTGCGGTTGATCCAGCCCTTCTTCGTGTACTTGATGTTGTCGTAAACCACGAAGAGGTCCACCGCAGCGATCAGCTGGAAGTACCCGATGTACGGCAGAAAGTAGGGCTGCATGATCCCGACTTTCATCGTCGCTCCATCCAGTTCAACACCGTGCTCATGCCGCCGCGATCAGACTGACGATTCGCTCGACCTGCGACATCTCGAGGTCCGGATAGATCGGCAGGCAAAGAATGCGCTCCGCTGCGCGGCTGGCGTTCGGCAGGTGATCGCGGCTTGCCGTCGGCAGCCCCCTGTACATCGGGAACTCGGAAATGAGCGGGTAGAAATACCGGCGAGGATGGATGCCGTTCGCCTTGAGATGCTCGTAGAGCCCGTCGCGAGAAAGGCGGAACTCCGGTCCCACGAGAATCGGGAAATAGGCGTAGTTGGCCACAGTCTCACCCGCGTCCGCCAGGCACACGATGCCCGGCACATCTTCCAGCAATCGTCGATACGCGGCGTCAATGGCGCGCCTCAGGTCCAGCGCCTTGTGCAAGTGCTTCAGCTGCAGCAGTCCGAGCGCCGCATTGAACTCGCTCATCTTCCCATTGATGCCCGGCGCAACGACCGTCACCTCTCCGACGTGACCGAAATTCTTCAGTTGATCGATGCGGGTCTTGGTGGTCGCGTCCTTGCAGATGATTGCACCGCCCTCGAACGTATTGAAGACCTTCGTGGCGTGAAAGCTCAATACCGACATGTCTCCGTGATTGAGAATGCTGCCGCTCTCGTCTTGCACGCCGAATGCATGCGCCGCGTCGTAGATCACGCGCAGGTTGTAGTTGTCCGCAATCGCCTGGATCGCACGGGTGTCGCAGGGATGCCCGTAGCAATGAACCGGCATGATCGCCGTCGTCTGCGGGGTAATGAGCGCTTCGATCCGCTTAGGGTCCAGATTCAGCGTATGCGGGTCAACGTCGGCAAAGACGGGCTTGATGCCGTTCCAAAGAAGAGAGTGCGATGTGGCAACGAACGAGTACGGCGTGGTGATCACCTCGCCAGTGATCCGCAGCGACTGAAGCGCCGTGACCAATGCGATGGTGCCGTTGGTGAAGAGCGCTATGTGTTCGACACCCAGGTACTCGCAAAGCGCCTTTTCCAGTTCCTGATGAAACGGACCGCCATTCGTCAGAATCTTGTTGTCCCAGATCTGCTGCAGGTAAGGCAGGAATTCGTCCAGCGGCGGCAGATACGGCTGAGTGACGTAGAGAGGCTTGTTCATGGGGTCTTTTGATTTCTGAGCGTCAAGAATGCAGCATCTCGTGCACTTTAGCGTGCACTTTTGCGACGGAAACAACGTAGTCGGAATGCTTGAAGTCCGTGCTCTCCACAGCCTCGCCTTCAAGGAATTCGGGATTGAACCCGAGATCGAGCATCGGCCCCAGCCAGCCGCCCCAATTGAAGCTGTTCTGCTGCCCCAGGATCAAGGCCTTGACCTCTGGCGCAGCGAAGATGAGGCTGTTCAGCGCGGAACCGTTCGGCGCCACGACGAATTCCGCTTCGCCGAAGGTCCGCACTTGATGCTCGAAGTCGAGTTCTTCCATGAAGACCGTCTCGAACCCCATCGACTGCAGGTCTTCGATGAGTTCGCTCTCGTTGCGCAGCAGCCGCCAGCTGCTGTTTTTTCGCGAAAGAAACAAGCGGCGCGAGCGCTGGCCAGGAAGCTTCCGACCTTTGGCGATCCTGTCCTTGATGTATTGCATGGACTCGGCGCTCCACGAGGCCTGATGTTCGGGCGGAACACCATGATCCCTGAACAATTCCACGGGAAAGAATGTGGTGGTCGGCGCAACATGGAGGCACCCCACTTCCAGCACTTGGCCACTTTCGATTCGATGCAACGGGTTTCCAACAAGTGCCGCCAGAAAGTCGAAATGCGATTGCGGCATGCCTGCGTCGACAATGATCGGCAACTGTTCGAACCGCGGGTTTCTTTCAAAGTAGCGCAGCTTCGGAAGAAATTCGGCAAACCAGTGGCCATAGGCATTGCTCGCAAGTCCCGAGAGCATGATTCCTTCGTCAAGTCTTTCACTGGCACCCTGCTGCGCGAGCAACAGGGCATCGGACCGTTGCGCAATCACGGTCTTGTCGTAGGCGAGACTGACTTGTTCACCGTAAAGCGGATGCGCCAACACGTCCGACAACACGTCCGCATCCCCGGCGTAGATGAGGCTCGAGTTACCCACGATGCTTGCATTACGCACTTCGGCAATGTATGGAGCGCTGCCCAGCACATGCTTCTCCTTGGGAGCGTCGCGGTACGTCTCCGTTGGCGTAACCAGCCGAATAGAAACCGGCTCGCCCAGGCTCACATAGTTCTCGCCATGTGCCAACGCCCAGTCCTGCACGGTACGGACGTGACGGAACGATGCTTTCGGCTTCCCCGCCTCTTCAGCCCGGACCAGCAAGCCGACGAGGTCGGCATCTCGCCGCCAGAAGAACAGGAACTTCAACACCAACGGATCCGGGAGCTTGTCCGCGGCATGGAGCTTGTCGAAAAGCGTCGAGAGCGCCTCCCCCTCCTCCGCCTCACGCATCGGCAGCGCAATATCCATGGCCGCCTCGAAGGGTTCGACGACCGATGCCGCATCCAGGGTGCAGCAGGTCATGTACCTGGCGAGGGCCTCTCGAGGCGCACCCAAGGCCTTCTCGACGTGCGCGAGCAGCAGATTTGCGTAGAAGTCACCTGCATTCAAGGCCACAGCCGGAATGAGATGCCGTTGCGCTTCAGAGGGCCTTCCGCTCTGGAAATAAGCGTAGCCCAGAAACAGCGATGCCACGAAGCTTGTATCCGGAGCCTTGATGGTCGAAAGGCAAAGCTCGATGGCACCGTCGAAATCACGCTGGCCTGCAAGCGCCATCCACTTGGCATGCTCGGCATAGATGTCGATCGGGGGCGATACAGCCACCGCCTCGTTGGCCGGCGCAATCGGAGCCGGCTCTGCAACGGCTCTTCCAGGCACAGCCTCTGCACCTCTAAGCTTGCGCGCAACGGTTTGAATTATTCTGGACAGCATCGGAAAGGATTTATTCCTGAGTTGGGAGAGGTCCGGTGCGGCGTCGATACTGGCGCTGCGCGAATGCAGAAAAGCGACTCAAGGTCTGCAGAGATTTGATTTCTGCAAATGAAGCAGGATTTCCCCGCTGAACCGATGGCTCCTCTTGAGCACCGGGAACGCACGCCGTGGAGCTTTCAATCAGACGGATTCATGCTCTCGCAGAGTGCATCCGCATTCACGAGAATCGGGCAAATTTTACGATTGTCACAAAGATTTCTGAGCTAATCGGTTGAGATTCAGGCCCAGTCGACTTGCCTTTGCGATGAACGACGGATCCTCTGCCAGCGCAATGGCGTACTCGAGGCCCGCCATGCGCAGTTCGTCCCGGGGGTGCGACAACAGCAGACTGGCCTTGTCGAACGAGGTCAGTGGCACTGAACTGTCTGCCACGGGCTCAAAGAAATAGGGAAAGGCGCGTCGAAGCTCTTCCGGCATACCAGTTTCGAGCACGGTCTTAATGACCGGAACCGTCTCCGCGGCCGAAGCCACGCTCCCCCCCTGCAAGGACAGGTTGCCAGAGTGGCGACGGTAACGGACCACGCGAGGACCCAATTCGGCAAGGCTCATACCCGCTGCCGCGGCTCTCAACCAGTAGTCGTAGTCCTGCAGTTGCACCAGCCCGGGCCGGAAGACCCCCAAGCTCTGCACGGCTTCTCGGCGCATGAACGCCGTAGGTGCGCACAGAAAATTGCCTTGCAGAACCAACGCCCGCAACATCGACGGGATTGGCGAACTGTTGAAGAACACCGGAAAACTCGCATCGTCCATTGGTTTCCCGCCTTCGTCGATCAGGAAAGGCTTGGAAAAGACAATGTCATGCGGCGTCGTCCGCATGATTTCCAATTGCACGTCAATCCGGTCCTCAACGCAAAGATCATCCCCCCCCAGCAGCGCGATGAACGAGCCGGTAGCCGCGGCCAGACCAGTGTTGATCGCGGCCGAAGGCCCCGCATTCTTCTGTCTCAGCAGAACGATCTGCTCGCCGAACTCAGCCTCGAGCAGCTCCGGCCCGTTGTCGGTAGACCCATCGTCCACGACGATGACCTGCAGGTTCCGATAGGTCTGCCGAACGGCGCTGCCCACTGTCTCAACAACAAACTTGGCTTGGTTGAAGATGGGGATGACGACACTGACCAGCGGCAAGGGCATTGACGTTGCTTGACCTATGCAAAGAACTTGCGGATCTGAGCCACCACCGCGTCAACCTGCTCAGGCTGCATTTGCGGCCAGATCGGCAGAGACAAGGTTTCGTTGGCTGCCGCGGTTGCCAGGGGAAGGCTGTCCGCGGGCAAGCCGAGCTCGGCATAGGCCCCTTGCACGTGCGGCGGAATGGGATAGTGGACCAATGTCTGGATGCCTTGCGCCGTCAGGTGCGCCGACAGTTCCGCACGGCGGCCGGTGCTGATCACGTAGAGGTGATAGACGTGCGTGCTGTCGCTAGGCACATGCGGAATGCGAATGTCGCCCACTCCGCGCAGTCCCTCGGAATAGCGCGCCGCCAGCGCACGGCGCTGCTCGTTCCAGGCATCGAGCCGGCCAAGCTTCGTGCGCAAGAGCGCAGCCTGCAATTCGTCGAGCCGGGAATTCACACCGGCAACTTCATGCACATACTTCTGGCTGGAGCCATAGTTTCGCAACATGCGCAGTTCGCCAGCAAGCGCATCGTCGTTGGTGACCACGGCACCGGCGTCGCCCATGGCACCCAGATTTTTGGTCGGGTAAAAGCTGAAGGCGGCTGCATCGCCAAGGACGCCAGTCCGCTTGCCGTTGTGCGTGGCACCGTGGGCTTGCGCCGCATCCTCGAACACGAAGATGCCGAGCGGGCGGGCGATCTCGTTGATCGCGTCCATCGCTGCGGGCAGCCCGTACAGGTGCACTGGAATGATCGCCTTGGTACGGCTGGTCAACTTCTCCTTGATGCGCGCGGGATCGAGAAGGTACGTTGCCGGATCGATCTCGACCGGAACGGGCGTTGCCCCAACCATCGAGACACCCAGCCAGGTTGCAATGAAGGTCTGCGAGGGCACAAGCACCTCGTCTCCGGCCTTGATGCCGCGCGCGCGCAACGTCAGCGCGAGCGCGTCGAGACCGTTGCCCACGCCAATGCAGTGCTTCGCGCCGCAATAGGCAGCGAATTCATTTTCGAAGGCAACGAGTTCACCACCCATGATCACATGGCCGCTCTTCATGACCTTCGAAAAGGCCTGCGTGAAGTCATCGGCCATTTCGGCGTGGCCGGCGTGAATATCAAAAAACGGAATCATGGGATTATCCTTTTCGCGCAACAGAAATGAAATCTTCGTAATTTCGGATGTAATCGGACTCTTCGTATTTCATGGATGCCAGCACCAGGCAGACAGCACCCGAAGAAAAATTATTCAATTCTCGCCAAACCAGGGATTTCATTAAAATCCCCTGGAAGGGACGATTGCAGGTCACGGTTTTTCTCTCGAAGCCATTGTCCAGAATGACATCAAAACTGCCGGCTACTGCAATGATCAATTGCTGGAGATTGTGATGTGCATGCCCTCCGCGGGCTTCCCCCGCCGGAACATCGTACAAATAGTACACACGCTGGACATCAAAGGGAATGTGCCGACCGCCCTCGATGAAGGTCAAATTTCCTCTTGGATCGCTCAAGCGCTCCAAGTCGATCAATTCAACCGCATCAGACAGGGATGTCCCGAATTTTCTAGTCTCTTTCATCGTCGTTCCCTTGCTCATTATTTTATGCGCGAGATTGCCGCGACCACGGCACCTTCGTCGACATAATAATCATCGTGTAAGCTGTAAATATCGTCTCGCGCGTTTGCACGTGGCCCTTGCAAAATCGTCACCGCCGCACCGGACACCCGCCCCAGAAGCTCCCAGAAGTAGAGTTGGTGACTTGGGTGGTCGGATGCCAGCACAAGCACGCGAGTGCCCGGTCGACACCAAACCATATTGCTCATCTGCGCTCCCGTCGAGCCCACTACCATCTCGGCATCCTGAAATATTCGAATTTGCTCCTCGAGATCCAACTCATCGGCGCATACGATTTCAAAACCAATTTTCAGCAGGCGATTTTCAATCTGCTTTTGATTCAATAAATTTCGGTAACTTCCGTTGCGACTGGCAAAAATCCTTCGCTTCCCAGCGATTGCGCCAACCGGGAAGCGCTGTTTGCAACGATCAATGGCCATGCGAATACGACCTACATCAAGACCGGTTTGCCGAGCTGCGCGGCCACCCTCGTATGCATCAATGACCGATGTGAGATCGGAGGGATAGTACATCTCCTCCACTCGATACAGTGTCCCCTTCTCCAAGGCGATGACGGGTCTGCGCGCAGTATTGGAAATGTCGAAAAGCTTTTCGATATTGGGATGAAGGTCGCCCGTCACGAGAAATGGCACTGTAGGCGGAACTCCGGCTTCTTCCGCCAGAATCATCCGTGGCAATGTTTCTGCAATGAAATGAAAATAATTATTTTCATACTCATGCATGACATTCAAGCCGGACTCGACCCATGCGCCCTGGCGCAGCATTGCTTCCAAGTTCAGTTGGCCAGAAGTTGCAGAGCGCGTTGCCTTTTTGTATTTGACGGCGACATCCGGCTGCGCAAGGAAATGCGCATTTTCGTCATGCAGCAAAAATCCGGAAGGAGCAACAAGGTAGCGTGTGCCGGCAAGCAGCATCGATTTTTCTATCCGCGCAACATATGCACTCGGCGGGTAATCCGGCGCACCATTCAACCCTTCGCAGAATCCACCGGCCACCCGGAAAATATCTCGGGCATTGCCACCTTCCTGCAGGGTTTCCAAGGAACCCATGGCACGCACGGGTAGCTCGATCGAGCAAGGCACGGCCGCCAACGTTGGCGGCAATTCGGCCAAATAACCAGAGAGTGCCGCCCAAGAATCAAAGTGCGCGGGCCGCTTGGGAAGCCGCCCTTCGGCAGCACCAAATCTCAAGAAATGCGCCAGAGGGCTCGCCCTCGTCGCGGCAACATCCGGATATTTCTCCAAATACCACTTTGGATCGAATCGAGGGCTCGGCGGATCACCGGCACGCTCACCTATTTCGAAATAATGAACGAACGGATTTTTCCGGCCTGAACGCAACTCAGGGTGCCGCGCCACGTACCACGCCGTATCGAACATGGGGTTGGGATCCCCTGTCATGAACCCGACCTTCAGATAATGGTCGAGCGGGTTCTCGAGAACTGCCTTTTTCCCAAGCCCCTTTGCATACCAGCCCGCGTCAAAAAGCAGCGCGAGGGAGGGCACCTTTCTTGGCACTCGCTTGCGGAATGCTCCCTTGGCAGCCCTGTAGAGGCGCCTGGCCTTCTCCTTGATTGGCAAACTACTCACGACCTCGCCGCCTTCAGACACTGGTGAGACTCCTGAGAAACAGCGAACCGCAGAGGCACTTGCGCCCGATGGGTGCAGCAGAGTCAAGGCGTTTCGTCATTTCTTGAAGATTCTCAAAAGTGGGCAAGCACTGATGCCCGCTCAAGCATCAGGAATTCGGACCGTTGTCGGATGGCGACCTATTCGCCCAGCTCGGCCAAGGCAAAGGTCGGTGCCGCAGCATCCTTTGCTGACAGCTTGGGTGCCACACCGATATCCGGCCAGGCAATCGACAACGTCTCGTCGTTCCATGCAATGCACCGTTCATGCTTCGGCGCATAGTAGTCCGTCGTCTTGTAGAGAAAGTCGGCGGAGTCGCTGAGCACCAGGAATCCGTGGGCCAGCCCCGGAGGAACCCACAATTGCGTGTGGTTCTCTTCGGACAGTTCACTTCCGACCCATTGGCCGAAGGTGGGCGATGACTTGCGGATGTCCACGGCAACATCGAAAACCGCACCGCGCACCACGCGCACAAGCTTGCCTTGCGGCTGCTGCAGCTGATAGTGCAACCCGCGCAACACCCCTTTGGTCGAGCGCGAATGATTGTCCTGGACAAACTCGACATGCGCGCCGACCGCCTCATCGAACGCCTTCTGGTTGAAGCTTTCGAAGAAAAAACCCCGGGCATCGCCAAAAACAGTGGGCTCGATCAGCAGCACATCTGCAATGGCCGTCCGCGTGACCTTCATGAACGCACTCCCTCGGCCAGCAGGTGGTTGAGGTATTTGCCGTAGCCGTTTTTCTGAAGCGGTGCGGCAAGCCTGGCAAGCTGCTCGCTATCGATGAAGCCGTGGCGCCACGCAATTTCTTCCGGACAGGCGATCTTGAGCCCCTGCCGATGCTCCAGCGTTGCAATGAACTGCCCCGCCTCGAGCAAGCTCTCGTGCGTGCCGGTGTCTAGCCAGGCGTAGCCGCGCTGCATGATCTGGACATTCAATTGACCAAGATCGAGGTAGGCTTGATTGACTGCGGTAATTTCGAGTTCACCACGGGCGCTCGGCTTCACCGCTTTCGCAATATCGATGACCTGGTTGTCGTAGAAATAAAGCCCCGTCACGGCGTAGTTGCTTTTGGGCTTCAACGGTTTTTCCTCGATGCTGCTGGCCTTGCCCTGCGCATCGAAAGCCACCACGCCATAGCGCTCCGGGTCATGGACGTGATAAGCAAACACGGTTGCCCCGGCCTTCTGCTCGTCGGCATCGCCGAGCAATTGTGCGAAGTCGTGCCCATAGAAAATGTTGTCGCCAAGCACGAGGGCGCTGGGGGCATTGCCGACGAACTTGTCACCGATGATGAAAGCCTGCGCCAGACCGTCGGGGCTCGGCTGAACGGCGTACTGGAGATTGATGCCCCACTGGCTACCGTCGCCCAGCAGTTGCTGAAAGCGGGGGGTGTCCTGTGGCGTGCTGATGATCAGGATGTCGCGCATGCCGCCGAGCATCAACGTGCTCAGCGGGTAGTAGATCATCGGCTTGTCGTACACCGGGAGCAGTTGCTTGCTCATGGCGAGCGTCGCGGGATGCAGCCGGGTGCCCGAGCCGCCTGCGAGGATGATGCCTTTGCGTTGCGTCATATTTGTTCTTTGCGAGTGAGTCAGAGCGTTTCGCGCAGCATGCGTGCCACACCGTTTTGCCAAGGAGGCATGGTCAGATCGAAAGTGGCTTGCAGCTTCGTGGTGTCGAGACGCGAGTTGTGCGGCCGCGTCGCAGGTGTTGGAAATGCGCTGGTCGGAACAGCCTCCACGGCTTCCGGCGGCGCCTTGAGCTCTACGCCGGCCTGCCGGGCCTGCTCAAGAACGAAGCGTGCATAGCCGTGCCAAGAGGTCTCCCCACTCGCCACCGCGTGGTAAATGCCGGTCTTCGCGACATCCTTCAAAGTAGCCCGAATGGCATGCGCCGTGATATCGGCAAGCAATTCGGCCCCCGTCGGCGCACCAAACTGGTCGTTGATTACGGTGAGTCGGTCACGCTCTTTGGCAAGCCGCAGCATGGTCTTTGCGAAATTTCCGCCCCGCGCCGCATACACCCAGCTCGTTCGAAAAATAAGGTGCCTGGCGCAGTTGCCGGCTACCAGTTGCTCGCCTTCGAGCTTGGTACGGCCGTAGGCGCTAAGGGGGCCGGTGGCATCGGACTCCTTCCAGGGAGCGCTCCCGCTTCCATCGAACACATAGTCGGTGGAGTAGTGCACGATCAGCGCACCTACGCGCTGCGCGGCATCCGCAAGCACACCGGGCGCCGTGGCATTGAGCTTTCGAGCGAAGTCAGGCTCGCTTTCGGCCTTGTCGACAGCAGTGTGAGCCGCGGCATTGACGATGACGTCAGGCCGCACTTTCATTACGGTGTCCGCCAACTGCTCAGGGCTGCTGAAATCGGCATGAAAGTCGGTGCTGGCAGAGCCGAGCGCGATCAGCTCACCCAGCGAAGCCAAGCTGCGCTGCAGTTCCCAACCAACCTGCCCGTCTTTGCCAAGCAACAGCAACTTCATGCGGAAGCCTTCGCGTCGTACTGCTTCTCCACCCACTCGCGATACGCGCCGCTTTGCACGTTGCTCACCCAGTCGCCGTTCGCCAAATACCACTCCACGGTCTTGCGGATGCCGGTGTCAAAAGTCTCGGCCGGCTTCCAGCGCAGCTCCCGCTCCAGCTTGCGCGCGTCGATCGCGTAGCGGCGATCATGGCCCGGGCGGTCGGTGACGTAGGTGATCTGCTCCTTGTATGGCTTGCCGTCGGCGCGGGGACGCAACTCGTCCAGCAGCGCGCAAACCGTGTTCACGATCTCGATGTTCGGCTTCTCGTTCCAGCCGCCCACGTTGTAGGTCTCGCCCAAGCGGCCGGCCTCAAGCACGCGGCGAATGGCGCTGCAGTGGTCCTTCACATAAAGCCAGTCACGCACCTGCATACCGTCGCCATATACGGGCAGGCTCTTGCCGGCCAGCGCGTTGACGATCATCAGGGGGATCAGCTTCTCGGGAAAATGGAACGGACCGTAGTTGTTCGAGCAATTGGTCGTCAGCACCGGCAGGCCGTAGGTGTGATGCCAAGCGCGCACCAGATGATCGCTGGCAGCCTTGCTGGCCGAGTACGGGCTGTTTGGCTCGTACTTGTTTTCCTCGGTGAAGGCCGGGTCGGTCTTTGACAGCGAGCCGTAGACCTCGTCTGTCGACACGTGCAGGAAACGGAAGGCGGCTTTCTGGTCGGCCGGCAGCGCGCTCCAGAAGCCCCGCACCGATTCGAGCAGGCGAAAGGTGCCGAGCACGTTGGTCTGCACGAAATCTTCAGGGCCATGAATCGAGCGGTCGACGTGCGACTCCGCTGCAAAGTTCACCACCGCACGCGGCTTGTGTTCGGCCAGCAGGCGGTCGATCAGTGCGCTGTCACCTATATCGCCTTGCACGAAGATATGCTTCGGATTGCCCTTCAGGGACGCAAGGGTCTCCAGGTTGCCGGCATAGGTGAGCTTGTCGAGATTGACGACCGGCTCGTCGTTCCGAACGATCCAGTCGAGTACAAAATTGGCGCCAATAAAACCGGCGCCGCCGGTTACCAGAATCATGGGGTCTCCCGCGAAAAGACTTGTCTATTGACCGCCTTATGACAGTCTTCCGGGCATTATCCCATCGGCGATGTGTTTCAAGACGCGTCACTCAGCGTGGCTTGATGACGCGGTTGTGAAAGGCTTGGCGCCCGCACAGGCCCCGCCTACAATTCCTCAACTGCAGGAGAGCGAGCCACCCCGGTGGCCCTACCGAAGGCGCAAACTCCCATAAACGCTCAGGTCGGCCCGACGAAATCTTGGAATTTCGGCAAGGGGTCAGTACTGCATCAACTGAAACGCCGTCTGGAGAGCCGCCACGTCATGTGGCGCACCGAAGGAGCAAATTCGTTGCAATGGCGCAACGGATGAATCTCTCAGGTACCGAGGACAGGGGGAGCGGCAACTTGGACAGCGGTCGTCCGGTTGCTTGCTATTAATTCAATAGTACACATCCACGCCCGCCATTCAAGCGCAGCACCTCAAAGGTACTTGAAATGCGCGTGATCGTTCTTGGCGCCGGCCTGCTCGGCGTGACCTCGGCTTACTACCTCCAGCAACTCGGCCACGAAGTGACCGTGATCGACCGGCAGGCCACGCCGGCCGCCGAAACCAGCTTCGCCAACGGCGGGCAAATTTCCGTCAGCCATGCCGAACCCTGGGCCAACCCCAGCGCGCCACTCAAGGTGCTTCAGTGGCTTGGCAAGGAAGACGCTCCGCTGCTGTTCCGCATCCGCGCCGACATGCGCCAGTGGCTCTGGGGCCTGCAGTTCCTGCGCGAATGCACGCCGGCGCGCACACGCCACAACATCGAGCAGATCGTGCGTCTTGGCACATATAGCCGCGAGATGTTGCAGCAATTGCGCCGCGACACCAGTCTGGACTACGACCAGCGCACCCAGGGCATCCTCCACTTCTACACGACGCAGAAGGAGTTCGACGGCGCCCTCGCGCCCGCCGAGCAGATGCGCGCCCTCGGCTGCGAGCGCCAAGTGATCTCGGCCGACGAGGCTGTGAAGATCGAACCCGCCCTCGCCCACATCCGCCCCAAGCTGGCGGGCGCGACCTACACAGCCGAGGACGAGTCCGGCGACGCCAACCGCTTCGCGCGCGAGCTGTCGCGCCTCGCGGCTGAAGCCGGCGTGAAATTCCTAATGAGCCACACCGTCACCGCCCTGCGCGAGGCCGGCGGCGGCATCGACCACGTCGAAGTCACCGACGCCGAAGGCCGCTTCCAGCGCATCCGCGGCGATGCCTTCGTGATGGCGATGGGCTCGCTGAGCCCGCTGCTGGCGGCGCCGCTGGGCATCCGCCTGCCGATCTACCCGGCCAAGGGCTACTCGGTCACGCTGCCCGTCAAGGACGCCTCCAAGGCGCATCAGGTCTCGCTGACCGACGACGAATTCAAACTGGTGTTCTCGCGCTACACCTCGGAGTCGGGTGACCGCCTGCGCATCGCGGGCACCGCCGAGCTCAACGGCTACGACCGCGACCTGAACCGCGTGCGCTGCGAAGCCATCGTGCGCCGTGTCGAAGAGCTGTTCCCCGGCGCCGGCGACACTACGCGGGCCCAGTTCTGGACCGGCCTGCGCCCCGCCACCCCAAGCAACGTGCCGCTGATCGGCAAGACGAAGCTCGCGAACCTGTTCC
This sequence comes from Variovorax paradoxus, assembly GCF_022009635.1. Taxonomy (NCBI): domain Bacteria; kingdom Pseudomonadati; phylum Pseudomonadota; class Betaproteobacteria; order Burkholderiales; family Comamonadaceae; genus Variovorax; species Variovorax paradoxus. Next base: position 1,352,399 of record NZ_CP091716.1, on the reverse strand, counting down.
TGAACACCGGCCACGGCACGCTCGGCTGGACGCACGCCTGCGGCTCGGGCAAGTCGATCGCGCGCATCGTGAGCGGGCTGGCGCCGGAGGTGGATTTCGCGTTCACGGGAATGCCGGCGCCGCAGCCGCGCGTGCTGCAGCCGGCCTGATCGGCGGCCGGGCCGCGTTCAGTCGTCGGCAGTGAACACCGTCAGCACCCCCGTATAGCCATATAGGTGGTGCCGCGCGATCTCCCCTGCGGCAAAAAATCCGACCAGCGGCACGTCGCCCAGCGCGTGCCGCACGATCTGCAGTTCCGCGCCCGGCGCGCCGAAATGAGGCCCTCCGCGTCCGGAGCAGCTCACGTACACCGCCCCCGCAATGCGCCGCGCCGGATGCGGCGCCGCCTCGGCCTCGCCCGCCGCCACGGCGCGCGCGGTGGCCAGCGTCTGCTCCTCGGGCTCCAGCTCTTCGCGGATTTCGGCGCAGATGCGCATCAGGTCGGCCCGCGCGGCCTGCGCGTTGCGGCGGCAGAAGGTCAGCCGCATGCCGGCTTCGGCCGTGTCGGCAATGGCGATGCCGCGCCGCGTCGGGTCGAGCCCGATGATGTGGCGCACCAGCACGTCGGCGCCCAGGTCGCCGGTACGGCGGATGCCGTCGCTGCCCGCATCGGCCAGCCCGACCAGCGTGTTGCGCACGGCGTCGATGGCCTCTTGCGGCCGCTCCAGCGACACCTGCAGGTCGGCCAGCAGCACGTCGAGCGCGGGCTCGCCGTCGAGCTTGAGCAGCAGGTTGCCTTCGGCCTCGGTGATCTCGCGTTCACGCACCGCGCCCGAGCGCAGCGGCTGGCAGCCCTGCGTGACGCGCGACACCAGCCGCACGCCGTCGCCGAACACCACGCCCGACAGGCCGCCTGAAAACACCCCGCCCGCCGCCCCGTGGCCGCGAATGTTGCCGTTGCCGCCGATCGCGAATTGCAGCGCGCCACCCCGGCCCGACGAGAGTCCGCCGAACAGGTAGCCGGTGTCGGTGCGGCCCGCCATCTCGGCGATCAGCTCGGTCAGGTCAGGCGTGGCCGGGTCGGCGTGCACCAGCGCGGTATGGGCCTCGAAGCCGCTCATTTCGGAGTTGCCCAGCGGCGCCACGCCCGAAAACACACGGTACTGGTCGCTGGGCAGCGCGCAGAGCATCAGCGTCATGCCGGGCTCGTCGAAGTACTCGGCGTTGTTGGCCGCCACGCCGACGCCGACGGTGCCCGACCAGTCGGTGACCTCGGGCAACTCGGCGCTCAGGTGATCGAGGATGTCCTGCGCCTCGGCGGCGTAGTGGTCGGTGATGTAGAGCAGCCCGAGCGTCGGCGACGACGCGTAGTCGGGCAATGCCATCTGTGCGCGCAATTGGGCCAGCACGAGGCCGGCCGCCATGCGCCATTGCGGATGGGTGGCATGGCCGGAAGGAAACAGTTTCATGATGCGTGCCAACCCGTTCTTTTCCAAAAATATATGGGTATGACGTCAGCGCCGGCTGGAGGTTCGCTTGCGCGCGGCGGTCGACGTCTTCTTCCTGGCGGCCGGAGCCGCCGCTTTCTTTGCCGCGGCGACAGGCTTGCGGGCCGCCGTTGCCGCCGGCTTGCCGCCCATCGCCTTGCCGACCGCGTCGGCCAGCGGCTGGGCCATGGCCGGCACTTTCAGTTGCGCGGCGTCCTGCAGCGCCGAGCTGGCGATCTGCTGGAACTGCTCGGTGAGCGAGCCCCACCACTGCATGGGGTCGACCACGCCGGCGCCGTCGGCGGCCTTCGACTTGGCGGCGGCCGGCCGCGCGCGCGATTTCTTCGGCGCCGGGGTTGCCTCTTCCTCGGGAAGCTCGTCTTCTTCCTCGACCTCTTCGGGTTCCGGCTCGGGCGCGGCGGCGGGCGCTGCCGCCACGGGCGCCGGGGCCATGGCCGCAGCCTGCTTGGTGAACGCGCTCGCGATGTCTTCCATGCGAACGTTCATGCCGCGCAGCGTCGACAGCGTCATCTTCTGCACTTCGAGCGCCTGGATGGTGGCCTTGAGCGCGTGGCCGTTCTGCTCGAGCCAGTACTGGACCGTCTTGAGCTCCTGGATGCGCTTGTCGACCTCTTCCACGCTCAGCGTGGGCGCGACCCAGCTCGCGAGGCTCGGAATGCCGGGCACGGCGCCAGCGCCCGAACCGCCGGCGAGGTTCTTCAGGAAGTCGAATCCGGGGACGAACTGGCTGAAGTCGAAGGGCTTGCTGGCGTTGCTCATGCGGAGGGTCTCCTGGGAGGGTTTTCTTGTGTTCCCAGCTTACTCCAAGCCCTTGCCGTCCGGCCCGGCCGGCGCGCGGATTTACCTGCCGTCAGAGTTCGTCGCGGACCTTGCTGAAAACCTTCCAGAACGTCGCATCCTGCGAGGTCGCGAAGTTGATGCGCATCATGGTGCTCGGCGGGCGGCGCGCATGAAAGAGCGAGCCCGGCGCCAGCAGGTAGCCCTGGTCGAGCATGCGCTGCGTGAGCGCGTCGGTGTCCACGCCCGTGTCGACCCAGCCGAACAGCCCCGCCGGCTCCGACGCGAAGGTGCAGCCGTGCGACATCGCCAGCTTCACCGCCCGGCCCCGCGCGCCGTCCAGGCGGATGCGCACCCGCTCCGAATGCCGGCGAAGCTGCCCCTGGTCGATGCACCACGACAGCGCCCGCTCGAACAGCGTGGGCGAGGTCAGCGTGGCCAGCAGCTTGGTCTCCAGCAGCCGCTCTTTCAGCGCGGGCGGCGCGGCGAAGAAGCCGATGCGCCAGTTGGGCGCCAGGATCTTGGCGAAGCCGCTCACGTAGATGGTGCGCTGCAGCCCGTCGAGCGCGCTGAGACGGGTGGCGTGTTCGGGCGCGAGGTGGCTGTAGGTGTCGTCCTCGACGATGTGGAAGTCGTATTCGTTCGCCAGCTTGAGCACGCGGTGCGCGCTGCCCGGCGTGAGGCTGTAGCCGGTGGGGTTGTGCAGCACGCTCACGCTCACGAACAGCTTGGGGCTGTGCAGCTTGCAGTACTGCGCCATCACTTCCAGGTCGGGCCCGTCGGCGCGGCGCGGCACCGGCAGGATGCGCATGCCCAGCGCCTCGAGCCGCGCGAATTCGAGCGCCCATCCGGGCTCCTCGACCATCACCGGGTCGCCCGCGCGCAGCAGCGTGCGGCTCACGATGTCCAGCGCGTGCGTGGCGCCGATGGTGGTCACGATCTGGTCGGGCGAAGCCGGCACGTTGATGCCCACCAGCTTCTGCGACAGGCTGCGCCGCAGGCTCATGTCGCCGGCCGGCTCGCCGTACTGGAGCGACAGCTCCTGCAGCGCGGCTGTATTGGTCATGCGCCGCACGGCCGTGGGCATGAAGGTCGAAGACATCCAGTCGGGCGGGAAAACGCCCATGCCCGGCTGCGGCTTGTCGCTCGGGCGGTGGAACATGCTGCGGATCAGCGAACTGGCATCGGCGGGCACGCGCGAGGCCATCATCTGCACGGCAATGGCGGCGGGCATGCCGATCACGCCGGCGGCGTCCGCGCCGTTGGCCGGGCGGCCGTCCTGTACCGGCGCGGCGTCGCGCACGTAGAAACCGCGCTGCCGGCGGGCCTCGACCAGCCCCTGCGCCAGCAACTGGTCGTAGGCGGCGACGACCGTGTACGGGCTCACCCCCTGCTGCCGCGCGCATTCGCGCACCGAGGGCAGCCGCGCACCGGGCGGCAAGAGCCGGGTTCGGATGCGTTCGGCCAGCCGGTCGGCCAGCTGTCCCGTGAGCGACTGCGTGGAGGTTCTTGTCAGCATGCGTTCCCGTATCCCTGAAGAGCCTTGTGGGCTCTGTGCCGAAGGAATGACCAATACAGTTTCGGTGTTTGTTCGATCATCTGTACTGGAACTGTAATGGTCACAAGTTTAGAGTGTGTGTCATGAACTGGCAAGAATTCACCGCGCTGCTGGTGCTGGCCACGGCGATGAGTTTTTCGCCCGGGCCCAACACCACGCTCTCGACCGCCCTGGCGGCCAACGGCGGCCTGCCGCGCGCGATGCGCTTCGTGGTCGCGGTGCCGGTCGGCTGGACCTTGCTGCTGGTGCTGTGCGCCGCCGGCATCGGCGCGCTGGTGGTGGCGGTGCCGCCGCTGCGGGTGGCCATCAAGGCCTTGGGCATCGGCTACCTGCTGTGGCTGGCATACAAGCTCAGCGGCAGCGCCACGCTCGGCAAGGCCGACAGCGCCAGCCTCTCGGTCGGCTTCGGCCAGGGCGTGATGCTGCAGTTCGTCAACATCAAGGCCTGGCTGCTGGCGCTCACGCTGGTGGCCGGCTGGATCGCCGGGCAGCCCGACGCGCTGGGCCGCTTCGCCATCGTGGCGCCGGTGATGCTGGTCTTCGCCTTCGCCAGCAACTTCGCCTATGCGCTGGTCGGCGCCCTGCTGCGCGACTGGTTGTCCAAGGGCGCGCGGCTGCTGTGGTTCAACCGCGCGATGGGCCTGGTGCTCGTGCTCACCGCGTGGTGGATGGTGAGCGTATGAAGCCGGGCATCAAGGACGAAACGCTGGGCATGTGGCTGGGCGTCGTCGGCGTGGCCATGTTCGCCATCACGCTGCCGATGACGCGCCTTGCCATCGGCTCGCAGGAGTCGCCGCAGCTGTCGCCGTGGTTCGTCACCCTCGGGCGCGCGGCGCTGGCCGGCGTGCTGTCGGCCATCTTCCTGCTGGTCACGCGCTCGCCGCGACCGGCCGCGCACCAGTGGAAGCCGCTGGGCGTGGCGGTGCTGGGCAACGCGATCGGCTTTCCGCTGCTGCTGGCCTACGCGCTGCGCGTGGTCACGGCCAGCCATGCGGCGGTGGTGACGGCGCTGCTGCCGCTGGTCACGGCCGCCGTCGCGGCCTGGGTGCTGCACCAGCGCGCGCGGCTGGGCTTCTGGCTCTGCGCGGTCGCGGGCAGCCTGCTGGTGGTCGCTTTCTCGGTGCTGCGCGCGAGCCAGACGGGGCACGGCTTCGGCTTCGAATGGGCCGACCTGCTGCTGGTCGGCGCGGTCATCGCGGCATCGTTCGGCTACATCTACGGCGCGCAGGTCACGCCGTCGCTGGGCGCCGAACGCGTGATCTGCTGGGTCTGCGTGATGGCGCTGCCCGTCACGCTGCCGGCTACGCTGGCGCTGTGGCCTCGGCAGCCCGTCGCCACTTCGGCCTGGCTCGGCTTCGTCTATGTCGGAATGTTCTCGATGTGGATCGGTTTCTTCGCCTGGTATCGCGGCCTGGCGCTGGGCGGCGCGCTGCGTGTGAGCCAGACGCAACTGCTGCAACCATTCCTGTCGATCCTCGCGTCGATCCCGCTGCTGGGCGAACCGCTGGACGTGGTGACGCTGGGCTTCGCGATCGCGGTGGTGGCCACCGTGGTCGTCGGCAAGCGGCTGTCCCAGCCGGCAAGCCCCGCGCCCCCAACAAAGGCCGCAGCGCCGAAAATGGCGGCTGCAGCCGCCGGCAAGGCCGGCCCGCGCGGACGCTGATCCGCCTTACCGTCTCATTCGAATCTCACCTCACCGCCTGAAAGAAGAAAGCCATGAACTGGAAACTCGCCGCACGCGCCGCAAAGATGAACCCCTCGGTGCTGCGTGAAATCCTGAAGGTCACCGAACGCCCCGGCATCATCAGCCTGGCCGGCGGCCTGCCCTCGCCCAAGACCTTCCCGATCCAGGCGTTCGCCGACGCCTGCGCCGAAGTACTGCACAACGACGGCCAGGCCGCGCTGCAGTACGCCGCCAGCGAAGGCTACGCGCCGCTGCGCCAGGCCGTGGCCGACATGCTGCCGTGGGACGTCGACGCCTCGCAGGTGCTCATCACCACCGGCTCGCAGCAGGGCCTCGACCTTGTGGCCAAGGTGCTGATCGATCCGGGCAGCAAGGTGCTGGTCGAAACGCCCACCTACCTCGGCGCGCTGCAGGCCTTCGGCCCGATGGAGCCGAACCCCGTGGGCGTGGCGAGCGACGACGAAGGCGTGGTCGTCGACGACCTCGTGGCCAAGGCCAAGGACGCGCGCTTCGTCTACCTGCTGCCCAACTTCCAGAACCCCACGGGCCGCACCATGACCGAGGAGCGCCGCGCCGCCGTGTCGGCCGCCGCCGCTGCCGCCAACCTGCCGATCGTCGAGGACAACCCCTACGGCGAACTCTGGTTCGACGAAGCCCCGCCGCTGCCGCTAGCCGCGCGCAACCCCGAGGGCGTGATCTACCTGGGCTCGTTCTCGAAGGTGCTGGCGCCCGGCCTGCGCCTGGGCTTCCTGGTGGCGCCCAAGTCGATCTACCCGAAACTGCTGCAGGCCAAGCAGGCCGTCGACCTGCACACGCCGATCTTCACGCAGCGCATGGTCTCGGCCGTGATGAAGGACAAGTTCCTCGACCGCCACGTGCCCACCATCCGCGCGCTGTACAAGCGCCAGCGCGACGCGATGATCGCCGCGCTCAAGCGCGAGATGGCGGGCCTGGACGTGAAGTTCAATGCGCCCAAGGGCGGCATGTTCCTGTGGGCGCGCCTGCCCGAGGGCGTCGACACCGTCACGCTGCTGCCCAAGGCCGTGGAGCGCAACGTGGCCTTCGTGCCCGGCGCGCCGTTCTACGCGGGCCAGGGCGATCCGCGCACGCTGCGGCTGTCGTTCGTGACCGCCAGCGTGGAAGAGATCGACACCGCCATCGCCGCGCTGGCCCAGACGCTGCGCGAAGAGCTGGCGCTGCTCGGCGACACGAAGCTGGCCGCCGCGCAGATCTGAGGCCCGAGGCAGCCCGCCAGCACAGGATGCGCCCATGATCGGCCTCGCGACCCTCTCGCTGTTCCTGCTGGCGGTGCTGGCGCTGTTCCTGTCGCCGGGCCCGAACATGGCGTTCGTGCTGTCGCACGGCGTGGCGCACGGACCGCGCGGTGGGTTCGCGGCGGCGCTCGGCATCTCGGCGGCGGACCTGGTCCACACGCTGTTCGCGGCCACCGGCGTCACCGCGCTGGTTGCTGCATGGCCGCCTTCGTTCGACTTGCTGCGCTATGCCGGCGCGCTGTACCTGGCGTGGCTGGCGATGCAGGCCCTGCGTGACGGCGGCGGCCTTCGCATCGGCGCGAAGGCGCAGCCGGCAGGCTTCGGCCGCATCGTGCGCATGGCGCTGCTGAACAACCTGGTGAATCCGAAGGCGCTGCTGTTCTTCATGGTGTTCCTGCCGCAGTTCGTCGACCCCGCGCGCGGCAGCGTGCCGCTGCAGCTGGTGCAACTGGGCGTGGTGCTGTCGATGGCCGCGCTGGCCTTCAACACCCTGCTGGGCGCATGCAGCGGGCAGGTCGGGCGCTGGCTGCACAACCGGCCCGGCGCGGCGCGTTTCCAGAGCGGCCTGCTGGCCGCAGTGATGCTGGGGCTGGCCGTGCGCCTGCTCTTCCTCGATCGTCCTTCCCCTCGCTGAAAAGGCGCCCATGAACGTTCTGAAGATCGCGGCCTTCTCGGATGGAGAGACCGGCGGCAACCCCGCCGGCGTCGTCATCGCGGACACGCTGCCCGCCGCGGACCGGATGCAGGCCACCGCCGCGGAAGTCGGTTTCTCCGAAACCGCGTTCGCCGCCCGTGCCGACGACGGCAGCTGGCGCGTGCGCTATTTCGCGCCGCAGTCCGAAGTGCCGTTCTGCGGCCACGCGACCATCGCGCTGGGCGCCGCACTGGCGATGCAGCAAGGCGACGGCGTGTTCCCGCTCACCCTCAACCAGGCGCGGATCACCGTGGAAGGCCGGCGCGACGGCGCCCTGTTTTCCGCCGCGCTGCAGTCTCCGCCCACGCGCAGCGCGCCCGCATCGCAGGCGCTGCTGTCCGAGGCGTTGGCGCTCTTCGGCTACACGGCGCAAGACCTCGATGCGCGCATCCCGCCGGCCATCGCCCATGCGGGCGCCGACCACCTGGTGCTGGCGCTGAAGAGCCGCGCCGCGCTGTCGGCCATGCACTACGAGCTGGAGGCCGGCCGCGCGCTGATGGCCGGTGCCGGCCTCACGACCATCGTGCTGGTCTTCGCCGAAACTCCCCGGTTGCTGCACACGCGCAACCCCTTTGCTTCCGGCGGCGTCTACGAAGACCCCGCCACCGGCGCCGCCACGGCCGCGCTGGCCGGCTACCTGCGCGACATCGCCTGGCCGCACGGCGGCGCCATCGACGTGGTGCAGGGCGAGGACATGGGCATGCTGTCGCGCCTGCGGGCCGCGATTCCGCCCGCGCCGGGCAGCTCGATCCGCGTGTCGGGCACCGCGCGCCTCATGCAGGCCTGAAGCCTTCAATCGATCAACCGAACCTTCAAGAGAAGAAAGAAAACCCGACCATGCTCAACATCTGGGGCCGCATCAGTTCGATCAATGTCCGCAAGGTGGTGTGGTGCGCGCAGGAACTCGGGCTCGACTTCCAGCGCACCGAGGCCGGCGGCAAGTTCGGCGTGGTGCAGACGCCCGAGTACCTGGCGCTCAACCCGAACGCCATGGTGCCCGCCATCGACGACGGCGAAGGCGCCGAGCGCGTGACGCTGTGGGAGTCGAACGTGATCGTGCGCTACCTCTGCGCCAGGCATTCGCACGGCAAGTTCTACCCGAGCGAACTGCCAGCGCGCTTCGACGCCGAACGCTGGATGGACTGGCAGCAGACCACGCTGAACCGCGCGACCCGAGACGCCTTCATCCAGTGGGTACGCACGCCGCCCTCGGAACGCCAGCCGGCGCTCATCGAGGCATCGGTGCGCGAAAGCGAGGCGCTGTTCGCGATGCTCGACGCGCATCTGGCCAGGCGCGCCTACATCGGCGGCGACAGCTTCACGATGGCCGACATTCCCGTCGGCTGCGAAGCGCACCGCTGGTTCGGTCTTCCGGGGGCCGAGTACCGCCGCCCGAACTGGCCGAACCTGGAACGCTGGTATTCGGAATTGCTCTCCCGCCCGGGCACGCGCGGCGTGCTCGATCTCACCCTCGAATGAACCTGATGAAATCCCGCCCCTTCAAGCAAGTCGACGTCTTCACGGCCACCGCCTACCGCGGCAACCCGCTCGCGGTGGTGATCGACGGCAACGGACTCGACGACGCCACGATGCAGCGCTTCGCGCAGTGGACCAACCTGTCCGAAACCACCTTCCTGCTGCCGCCCACCGAGCCGACGGCCGACTACCGCGTGCGCATCTTCACGCCCGGCGGCGAGCTGCCCTTTGCCGGCCATCCGACCATCGGCAGCTGCCATGCCTGGCTGCAGGCCGGCGGCAAGCCCAAGGCGCCCGGCATGGTGGTGCAGCAATGCGGCGCGGGCCTGGTGCCGCTGCGCCGCGAGGGCGAGCGGCTGGCCTTTGCCGCGCCGCCGCTCAAGCGCAGCGCGCCCAGCCCCGCGCTGCTGGCCAAGGTGGCCGGCGCGCTGGGCCTGAAGGCGCAGCAGATCATCGCGGCGCAGGTGCTCGACAACGGCCCCGTCTGGTTCGGCCTGCTGGTCAATGACGCCGATGCCGTGCTGGCGCTCACGCCCGACCACCGCGCGCTCAAGGAACTGGGCGTGAAGGCCGGCGTGGCGGGCGTTCCCGCGGCGGTCGACGTCTCGCCGCTGATCGGCCGCTCGAACCGCGAGGCCCGCGCCTTCGGCAACCGCCCGGCCGCCGAGTACAACGACGGCGCCAAGATCGACCTCGAGGTGCGCGCCTTCGCCGAGCCCATCGGCGTGCAGGAAGACCCGGTCACCGGCAGCCTCAACGCGAGCCTGGCCGAGTGGCTGATCGCCGACGGCCACATGCCCGAGCGCTACCTTGCGGCGCAAGGCCAGTGCCTGGGCCGCGCCGGGCGCGTGTACATCGAGCGCGACGCCGAAGGCCGGATCTGGGTCGGCGGCGACGCCGTGACCTGCATCGACGGCCAGGTCACGCTGTAAGCCGGCGCACCCGCGATGCAAGCCCGGCTCGACCATCTCGTGATCGCCGCCGCCTCGCTCGACGAGGGCGCGGCGTGGTGCGAAAGCACGCTCGGCGTGGTGCCGGGGCCCGGCGGCACCCATCCGCTGATGGGCACGCACAACCGGCTGCTGAAGATCGCGAGCGACGCCTTCCCGGCCGCCTACCTGGAGATCATCGCGATCGAGCCTGGCAAACAGCCCTCGCGGCCCGGCACGCGACGCTGGTTCGACCTGGACGACGCCGAGCTGCAGGCCGGCCTCGCGCGGCAGGGGCCGCGGCTGATTCATTTCGTCGCCCGAGTGCCCGACGCACATGCGGCCATCCACGCCCTGTCGCACGAAGAGCATGCGCATATCGATCGCGGCCAGCTGCTCGAAGCCTCGCGCGACACGCCGGCCGGCCGGCTCGAGTGGCAGATCACCGTGCGCGACGACGGCCAGCGGCTGTTCTACGGCGCGCTGCCCACGCTGATCCAGTGGGGGCCGGTGCATCCGACCGACGCCATGCCCGAATCCGGCCTTGCACTGCGCAGCTTGCGCGCCGCGCACCCACGCGCGCCCGCCCTTGCCGCGGCCCTGTCGGCCATCGGCATGCAGGACATGCACGTGGATGCCGGGCCGCCCAACCTCGTCGCGCAGCTCGACACGCCGCGCGGCCCCGTCACGCTCGAATCCAAAGGACTCTGACCGCCATGCTGACCCTCGCCGAAATCGCCTGGTTCGCCCTTGCCTCGCTGCTGCTGGCGCTCACGCCGGGGCCGAACATGATCTATTGCGTCTCGCGCACGCTGATCCAGGGCCGCCGCGCCGGACTGGTCTCGCTGGGCGGCGTGCTGATGGCCTTCCTGGTGCATCTGTTCGCCGCGGCGCTCGGCCTCACGGCGCTGCTGCTGGCCGTGCCGATCGCTTTCGACGCCATCCGCATCGCCGGCGCCGCGTATCTGCTGTGGCTCGCCTGGCAGGCCGTCAAGCCCGGCGGCACCGCGCCCTTCGAGGCGCGCGCGCTGCCGGCCGATCCGCCCGCCAAGCTGTTCCGCATGGGCTTCCTCACGAACCTGCTGAACCCGAAGGTGGCGATGTTCTACCTCTCGTTCTTTCCGCAGTTCATCCACCCCGAGCGCGGCTCGGTGCTGCTGCAAAGCATGCAGCTGGGCGCCGCGCAGATCGCCACCAGCGCGGCGGTCAACACGGTGATGATCGTCGGCGCCGCCAGCATCACGGCCGTGCTGTCGCAAAGCGCGGGCTGGCTGCGCGCGCAGCGCTACGTGATGGGCAGCGTGCTGGCCGCGCTGGCGGTGCGCGTGGCGCTGACCGAACGCAAGTAAGCAATCAAGCAAGGACCGCCGATGAGATTCACCCGTGAAGAGATCGAAGCCGCGCAGCGCACCGTGCGCTCGGCCATGCCGCCCACGCCGCAATACGCATGGCCGCTGCTCGCGCAGCGCCTGGGCGCCACCGTGTGGGCCAAGCACGAGAACCACACGCCGGCCGGCGCCTTCAAGATCCGCGGCGGCCTGACCTACTTCGAAACGCTGGCGCGCGAGCAGCCCGGGGTGCGGCATGCCATCAGCGCCACGCGCGGCAACCACGGCCAGTCGGTCGGCTTCGCAGCGCGGCGGCACGGCCTGGCCGCGACCATCGTGGTGCCGCACGGCAATTCGCTCGAGAAGAACGCGGCGATGCGCGCGCTCGGCGTCACGCTGGTGGAGCACGGCGACGATTTCCAGGCTGCCGCCGAACACGCGGCGATGCTGGCCGAGCGCGACGCGCTGCACCGCGTGCCTTCGTTCCACCGCGAGCTGGTGCGCGGCGTGTCGACGGCCTACGTGGAATTCTTCGACGCGCTGGCATCGGCGCCGCCTGACGTGCTGTTCGTGCCCATCGGGCTGGGTTCCGGCTTTGCCGCCGCGGCAGCGGCACGCGCGCATTGCGGCGCGAAGACCAAGCTCATCGGCGTCGTGTCCGCGCACGCCACGGCCTACCGCGACTCCTTCCGCGCGGGCAAGCCGGTCGAGTCGCCGGTGACCACGCGGCTGGCCGACGGCATGGCCTGCCGCACGCCGGTGCCCGAGTCGGTGGAAGTGATCCTGCGCGAGGCCGACGACGTGATCGGCGTGAGCGACGACGAGATCGCCGAGGCCATGCGCATTCTTTTCAGCGACACGCACAACGTCGCCGAAGGCGCCGGTGCAGCCGCATTGGCAGCCGCGCTCCAGCAGCAGGAACGCTGGCGCGGCAAGACGGTCGGCATCAGCGTGAGCGGCGGCAATGTCGACTCCGACATGTTCGCCGGGGTGCTGGCGCGCGCCGCCTCCTGAGCCGCGGGGCCAGCTACGGCAGCGGCCCCGTGTTGGCCGTGCTCAGCGGCAGCCGCGACACCTCGGCCAGCAGCAGCGCCAGTTGCCGCGCAGCCGCATCGATGACCGCCTGGCCACTCTCGGCCGTGGCCGCCGCGGCATTGCCGGCGGCGCCGTGCGCGTTGTAGTCCTCCATCGCCCAGCCGAGCTTGGCGCTCTTGCCGTTGCCGAGCAGCGCGTAGTCGGCTGAACGCTGCTGCGACGTCGACCTGAAGTCGCGCGCCTCACCCATGCGCACGAGCTGGGGCGTCAGCGCCAGCATCATCGATGTCTCGATCTCGCCCGCGTGCACGCCGAAGCGGTGCTCGTGCGCGCTGAAGCGCTCGCCCGCCTCGCCCAGCGGCAGGTTGAACCAGCTCACGCTGTAGACGATGAGCCCGTGCGCCGCGCGCAGCTCGCGCGCCACGATGTCCATCGCGCCCACATGGCCGCCGTGCGCATTGAACAGCACGAGCTTCTTCACGCCTGCGCGCGCCACGCCCGCGCCGATCTCGTTCCACACGCGGATCAATGTTTCCGCCGACAGCGTGAGCGTGCCCGCGAAGCGCGCGTGCTCCGGGCTCAGGCCGATCTGCTGCGTGGGCAAAAACAGTACCGGCAGTTCGGCCGGCAGCAGCGGCAGCGACGCGGCAACGATGCCGTCGGCCAGCACCGTGTCCACGCCCAGCGGCAGGTGCGGCCCGTGCTGCTCGGTCGCGCCCAGCGGCAACACGGCGACGGTGGAAGCCGCATCCAGCGCCGCGAAATCGCGCGTCGTGAGCTGGGACCAATGGCGGGGCAACGAGGGGGCCGTGGGTGCATTCATCACGCGATCTTAGGCCGGGCGGCGCGCTGTTCCGAAGGGTCGTTGTCTGACAAAACTTGTCGAATCCAGCGCTGAAAACGCCAATCTAATCACATTTATAACCATTTCTTGGCACTTAAGTTTGCTTTTGTTAACACTTCTATCTAGAGTCGTTTGCAGATTCAATTTTCTATAGAGCTTCCAGTCCCGACGCTGTCAGGGCCGGAAGTTCGGCTTTTGCAGCGGCCTCAGGCCGCGCAAAAGGCGCTATCAAAGGGAGCAGAGTGTTCATCCAGAAAAAAACTGGAGGCACGGTCTTGGGTGGGCGTCCGTCGGCGCTGGCCTGCGCCTTGTCTCGTCACCTCGAACATGCATCACGAGGTTTTCCACCGATCGTTTGCGCGCTGGCCCTGGGTGCTTCATCCGCGGCCTTCGCGAATCCACCCGTCGCGGCCGTCGAACCCGCGTCGAACCCATCGGCAGCCTATGACGCGCAGCAGCACGACGCATTGATCGTCGCGCGTCGGGCGAACCGCATCGGTGCCGCGCAGGCATTGCAGCAGTTGAAGGGCTGGCTCGCCGCGCCGCTCGGCGACGCCGAACGACGGCGCGTGGTGTCCGATGCCGTTGCTATCGCAGCAGCCGACAGCCAGTTCGCCGAAGCCGTCGCGATCGCCCGCCAGGTTCCGCTCGCCGCGCTGAACGACTACGCCCTGGGCCCTCTCGCGCTGGCCGCGCGCCGCACGCACGACCTGGCGCTGCAGGGCGAAGTCATCGCCCTCTGGCGCGCCCGGCAGCCGGACGCGCGCGAACCGCGCATCCACGAAGCCTTCTGGCGGCTCGACAGCGGCGACATCGCCGGCGCAAAAGCCGTCTACGACACGCTCGCTCGGCAACCGACCCGGCAGGTCGAAGACCGCGTCGCCTTGCTCGAACTGCGCGGCGCCGTGGCTCGCGCCGAGAAGCAGCCGCTGCAGGCGCTCGCCGCCTACACCGAGGCCGGCGCGCTGCGGCCCGACCGCCGCGACCTGCGCCGCGAAACCGACTTCCTGCTCGCGGACAGCGGCGCCGCGTCGACCGCCTTCGACGACGCCGAAACCGCGGAGCGCGCCCACCCCGGCAGCTTTTCGCCGCTGGCCTTGTCCACGCTGCAACAGCAGGCGCTGGCACAGCGGCTGCACTGGGCCATCCAGGAACGCGATCAGCGCCTGGGCGCGGCGCGCGTGACGGCACTCGACCGCGTGTTGTCCGACCAGGAAGCCGCACTCGCCCGGCTCGACGCATCGGCCGCCCAAGCCACGCCTGAGGACGCCGACGCATGGCGCCAGTTGCGCGTGCGGCTGCTGTCCGACCGCCTGCTCGCGCTGGTGGAGCGCGGCCGCCCCGCCGACGCCATCGCGCTCTACGAATCGCTGCGCGCGGCCGGTGTCGACCTGCCCTTCTGGGGCCTCGGCGCCGCGGCCCGCGCCTTCGCGCAGGAGCGCCGCTCGATCGACGCCGTGCCGCTGTACGAAGCGGCCGTGGCCAAGGGCGGCGCCGACCTGCCGATGCCCGACGACATCTACTTCGGCCTGGTCTACGCCTACCTGGACACCGGCCGCTTCGAGGACGCCGAGGCCCTGCTGAAGCGGCTCGAAGAAGCAACGCCCGCGCTGATGCGCCTCACGCCCGAAGCCGGCCGGCCCAACGGCCAGTACACCGACGTGAGCGGCATGCGCGGCCTGCTGCAGCTCTACACCGACCGCGCGACGCTCGCGCAGCAGAGCTTCTCGACGCTGACCGGCAATGCGCCGCTGAATGCCGGCTATGCCTATGGCGCGGGCCAGACCGAGCGGCTGCGCGAGCATCCCGAGGCTGCCGTCGCGCGCTTCGAGGCGCAGGCGGCCGACCAGCCCTACGACATCAGCGCGCGCGCCGGCCATGTCGAAGCACTGCTCGACGCCGGCGAGTTCCGCCAGGCCCGCGAACGCGCCGAGTCGCTCGCGGCCGACGTGCCCGAGGCCGCCGAGGTGCGCGACGTGGAGCGCAAGCGCCGCGCCGCCACCGGGCCGCGGCTCGACGTCGACGCAGAGGCCTCGTCGGGCGGCGCGGCCATCGCCAACCGCGAATGGCGCATCGACAGCCGGCTCAGCTCCGGCCTCATCGACGACCAATGGCGCGTGTTCTACGACCAGACGCTGGGCCGCGGCACCACCGACATCGGCAACGCCAACTGGGCGCGCGGCGGCCTGGGCCTGAGCTGGCAGCAGGGCCGCTGGATGGCCGAAGGCGTGCTGCAGCATGCGAACAGCGGTCCCTACCGCAACAGCGTGGCGGGCCGCGTGGACTACCGCGCGGGCGATGCCTGGCGCTTTTCGGCCACCTACGACGGCGACAGCAAGGAGCTGCCGTGGAAAGCCCGCGTCGCCGGCATCGGCGCGCACGAGACCGGCGCGAGCGTGGGCTACGTGGTGAACGAGTCGCGCCGCTTCGACCTGCAATGGCAGCGCCTGGACTTCAGCGACGGCAACCTGCACAACGGCCTGGAGCTCGGCTGGCGCGAACGCTGGGTGAGCACGCCGCGCTTCCAGCTCGAAACGCGCCTGGGCGCCGGCACTAGCCGCGGCCGCGACATCGACACGCCCTACTTCAACCCGTCGAGCGACAGCACCGCGCAACTCGCGGTGCGCGCGCAGTGGCTCAACTGGAAGCGCGACGACCGCCAGTTCTTCCAGGCCGTGGAGCTCACGGGCGGCAACTACCGCCAGGCCGGCTTCGGCAGCGGCCCGCTGTGGAGCCTGCGCTACGAGCACCGCTGGGACCTCGGCCCCAGGTTCACGCTGCGCTACGGCCTGAGCATTTCCAGCCATCCCTACGACGGCGTGCGCGAGCGACAGCGCGGCGTCTTCCTGAACCTCTCGATGCCCCTGCAGTGATGCGAACGACCGACGACAACCCCATGACCTTCCTGCGCGCGGCCATGCTGTGGCTGGTGCTCGCCGCGGCATCGGCACTGGCGCTGCCCGCCTTCGCGCAGCCGCTGCCGCCCGCGGACCCCGACGACGGGCTGAGCTTTCGCGTGCTCTCCTTCCACGACGTGCGCACCGGCGTGCGCGCCAGCTTCGAGCAGTCGCCGGACGAAACGGCCATCGACGACAGCACCCTGGCCGAGGTGTTCGCCTGGCTGCAGTTCAGCGGCTACCACCCGGTGAGCCTGCAGCAGATCGTCGACGCGCGCGCCGGCGGCAAGCCGCTGCCCGCACGGCCCGTGCTGCTGACCTTCGACGACGGCTACCGCAGCGCCTACACCAAGGTGTTTCCGCTGCTCAAGCGCTACAACTACCCCGCGCTGTTCGCGCTGGTGACGAGCTGGCTCGACGTGCCCGAAGGCCAGCTGGTGCACTGGGGCGACAAGCCCGCGCCGCGCGAGAACTTCCTGCTGTGGCCCGAGGTCGCCGAGATGGCTCGCTCCGGCCTGGCCGAATTCGCGAGCCACACCGACGCGATGCACACCGGCATCCTCGCCAATCCGCAGGGCAACATGCTGCCGGCCGCGGCCACGCACCGCTACGACCCCAAGACCGGCCGCTACGAAGACGACGACGCCTACGTGCGCCGCGTCGAGGCCGACCTGCGCCGCAGCCGCGAGATCATCGAGGCGCGCACCGGCGCCAGGGTGCGCGCCACCGTGTGGCCCTACGGCGCCTACAACACGGCCGCGCTGGAAGCCTCGGCGCGCGCCGGCATGCCCATCACATTCACGCTCGACGACGGCGCCAACAGCCCCGACGTGCCGCTCACCCGCATCCGCCGCGCGCTGGCCGCCTACGACAACAAAGCGCCCGAATACGCGCAGCTGCTGCGCAACCCGGTGGGTGGCGAAGTGCGGCAGGTGAACCGCGTGATGCACGTCGACCTCGACTACGTGTACGACCCCGACCCGGCCCAGCAGGAGCGCAACCTGTCGGCGCTGATCGACCGGGTGGCCGCCGTGCGCCCGCGCTCGGTGTTCCTGCAGGCCTACGCCGACCCCGACGGCGACGGCGTGGCCAACGCGCTGTACTTCCCCAACCGCCACCTGCCGATGCGCGCCGACCTGTTCGGCCGCGCCGCCTGGCAGCTGCGCACCCGCACCGGCGTGAAGGTGTACGCATGGATGCCGGTCACCGCGTTCCGGCTGCCGGCGTCGAACCCGCTGGCCACGCACACGGTGATGGCGCAGGGCGGCAAGATGCCGGCCGACCGCTACCACCGCCTCACGCCCTTCGACCCCGCGGTGCGCACGCTGGTCGGCGACATCTACGAAGACCTGGGCCGCTACACCTTCTTCGAGGGCGTGCTGTTCCACGACGACGCGACGCTCTCGGACGACGAAGACGCCAGCCCCTCCGCGCTCGCCACCTATGCGAAGTGGGGCCTGCCGCCCGATGTGGCCGCGATCCGCGCCGACCCGGCGCTGATGGCGCGCTGGACCGCCGCAAAGACGCGCTACCTGATCGACTTCACGCATGAGCTGGCCGCGCGCCTGGGCGCCTGGCGCCCCGCGCTGGAAACCGCGCGCAACCTCTATGCGCGGCCGGTGCTCGAGCCCCAGGCCGAGCAGTGGTTCGCGCAGAACTACGAAGCCTCGCTCGCCGCCTACGACTACGTCGCGCTGATGGCGATGCCGCGCATGGAACAGGAAGCCGATGCCGACGCCTGGCTCGGCCGCCTGGCGCGGCGCGCGGCCGACACGCCGCGCGGCCTCGACGGCACCGTGTTCGAACTGCAGGCGCGCGACTGGCGCACCGGCAAGCCCGTGGCCGACGCGGAGCTGGCGCGCCAATGGACGCTGCTGCAGCGCGCCGGCGTGCGCCACCTGGGCTACTACCCCGACGACTTCCTGAACAACCAGCCCTCGCTCGACGTGGTGCGCCGCGCCATCTCGGTGCGCACGATGCTGCCGCGCGCCCTGGGCGCGTCGGCGGCCGAGACCACGCCGCCGCAAGGAGAGCGGGCCCCATGACCACCAGCCATTTCCTTGCGCAGACGCTGCCGTCGCTGCTGTTCGGCTTCGTCTTCTACTACCCGTTCTTCATGGCCTATGTGTGGATGGCGGGCGGGCTCTCGCATGCGTGGGTGTTCGAGCGCAAGCGCGACGTCGACGTCAATCCGCTCGACCTGCTGCCCTCGCGCCCCTTGGTGACGGTGGTGGTGCCCTGCTTCAACGAGGTGCCGCACTTGCGCGAAGTGATCGAGCAGCTCATGCGCTCGCGCTACCCGAACTACGAAGTGATCGCCGTGAACGACGGCAGCACCGACGGCACCGGCGAGCTGCTCGACGACATGACGAAGGAGTACGGCCGCCTGCGCGTGATCCACAACGCCAGCAACCAGGGCAAGGCCGTCGGGCTCAACACCGCCTGCCAGCTCGCGCGCGGCGAGTACATCCTGGGCATCGACGGCGACGCGCTGGTCGACGAGGATGCCATCGCCTGGATGCTGCGGCCCATGCTGGCGTCCGAGCGCATCGGCGCCGTCACGGGCAACCCGCGCATCCGCACCCGCACCACGCTGCTCGGGCGCATGCAGGTGGGCGAGTTCTCTTCGATCATCGGCCTCATCAAGCGCTCGCAGCAGCTGGTGGGCACGCTGTTCACCGTGTCGGGCGTGATCGCGATGTTCCGCCGCCGCGCGGTGATCGACGTGGGCTTCTGGAGCCCCGACGTGCTCACCGAGGACATCGACATGAGCTGGAAGCTGCAGCTCGGCGGCTGGAAGCTGCGCTTCGAGCCGCGCGCGCTGTGCTGGATCCTGATGCCCGAGACCTTGCGCGGTCTGTGGAAGCAGCGCCAGCGCTGGGCCATCGGCGGCATCCAGACCATGCTGCGCAACACCACGCGCATCCTCCGGCTGCGCAACTGGCGCATGTGGCTGGTGTATGCCGAGTACATGACCAGCGTGGTGTGGGCCTATGCGATGGCGGCGGTGCTGGTCGTCAGCCTGGTGCGGCCGTTTTTGCCGATCGAGTCGGCCTGGCACTCCGCGCTGCTGCCGCACTGGCAGGGCACGCTGCTGGCCATGACCTGCATCCTGCAGATGCTGCTGAGCCTGTGGATCGACCGCCGCTACGACCGCGACCTGATGCGCTATTTCGCCGGAACGATCTGGTATCCGATCGCGTTCTGGACCATCACGATGGCGACCACCGTCATCGCCCTTCCCAAAGCCCTGATACGCCGCCGCGGCAAGCGCGCGGTGTGGACGAGCCCTGACCGAGGAGTTTCCGATGCCCCATGAGAAGACGACGGCGCACAGCCGCTTTCCCGAGATGCACGACGACACGCCGCCGCCGAGCCGACGCCGCTCCTGGGGCCAGCCCGAGGTGGAGGAGCCGATCATCGACGCCGCGCGCATCTCGCTGAGCGCCTTCGGCAACGGCCGCTCGCCGCAGCGCACGATGGCCATGTACCTGTGGCTGCGCGTGCTGCGCCCGGCCGTGACCATCGCCATCTGGTTCTGCGCCATCTGGTACGCCTGGCCCTACGTGCTGGGCGCGCGCTCGCAGCCCGAGGTGCTGCATCTGCTGGGCCTGTACGCGCTGGTGATCGGCGTGATCCTGGTGTCGATGCTGGTGATGGCGCCGTGGCGCCGCCATCAGCAAAAGCGCGAAGCGCCGCCCGACCAGGAGCAGTCGTCGCTGTTCGCGCTGGCCTCGTACATCGAGGTGCCGCCCGCGCGCCTGTCGACCTGGCAGCGCACTCGGCAACTGCTGGTGCACCACGACCATGACGGCCACCTGCGCGACGCCACCGACACCGCGCCGGGCGCGCTGGAGCCCGAGCCGCTGCAACGCGCCGCGGCCCGGCGCTGACGCAGGCCGATGACGGGGGCGCCGGGCGGCCATACGGCCGCGTCGGTGCAGGGGTTTAGCGGCGGTGCTTCAATCGCCGCCACCCCTCATCCACCAAGGACCCCTTTCATGGATCTCCAGCTCCAGGACCAGCACGTACTCATCACCGGCGGCAGCAAGGGCATCGGCCTGGCCTGCGCGCTGGGCTTCCTGCGTGAAGGCGCGCGCGTGAGCCTCGTCTCGCGCGACCTCCAGAACCTGCAGCAGGGCCGGAAGACGCTGGCCGAGGCATTCCCGCAGGCCGAAGGCCGCGTGTCGCTGCACGCCGCCGACCTCAAGGACCCCGCCAGCGCCGAGGCCGCGCTCGACGCCGCCGAGAAAGCCTTCGGCCCCGTCGACGTGCTCGTCAACTCGGCCGGCGCCGCCCGCCGCACCCCACCCGACGACCTGACCGCCGCCTCGTGGCACGACGCGATGGACGCCAAGTACTTCACCTACGTCCACATGATCCATCCCGTCGTCAAGCGCATGGGCCAGCGCGGGCGCGGCGCCATCGTCAACGTCATCGGCCAGGGCGGCAAAGTCGCCAACCCCGTGCACATGGCCGGCGGCGCCGCCAATGCCGCACTCATGCTGGTGAGCGCCGGCATGGCCGCCGCCTATGCAGGCAAAGGCGTGCGCGTGAACGCCGTGAACCCCGGCCTCACGCTGACCGAGCGGCTGCAGGAAGGCATGAAGGCCGACGCGAAGGTGCAGGGCATCGGCACCGACGAAGCGCTGGCACGCGCCAAGGCCAGGCTGCCGCTGGGCCGAATCGCGACGCCGGAGGAAATCGCCAACACCGTCGTGTTCCTCGCGTCGCCGAAGGCAAGCTACGTGACCGGCGCCATCGTCGCGATGGACGGCGCAGTCACCCCCATGATCTGAAAGAAAAGAAAGAGGCGCGAAACAAAGGGCCGAGCGAAGCAAAGAAAAGTAGGTCGCCCGCCGGGGCGAGACCCGGCCCCGGGAAGCAAAGCTCAGGCAAGAGCCAACAAAGCCTCGAACTTCAAGGCAAGAAAATCGACAAACGCCCGAACCCGAGCCGGCACGAACCGCCCACTGGGCAACAGCGCATGCAACGGATAGGGCTCGGTCTCCCAATCAGGCAAGAGCCGCACGAGCCGCCCTTCGCGAATGTCCTCCCGCACATCCAGCGCGGACTTCAGCGAAATCCCATGGCCCGCCACGGTCCATTCCCGCGCGAGCGAAGCATCGTCCACGCTGCGGTTGCCATTCACCCGCACCTCCGTCCACTGCCCGTTCTGGCCGAAGCGCCAGACGCGATGCCGTCGCCCCGAGCGGTTGAAGATCAGGCAGTTGTGATGCGCCAGATCCTGCGGCACCTTCGGCGCAGGATGGCGCAGCAGATAAGCAGGCGAAGCGGTCAACAGCGGATTGGTCAGCGCAAAGGCCCGTGCCACCAGCCGCGAGTCGGCCAGCGCGCCATAGCGCAGCGCCACGTCGACCTCGTCCCGCATCACGTCCAGCGGCCGGTCCCCCACCGACAGCGACAGCTGCACGCCGGGATGCAGCGCGAGGAATTCGTCGAACCACGGCAGCAGCGTGCTGCGCGTGAGGTCCGACGGCGAAGCCACCCGCAGCGTGCCCACCAGCTCGCCGCGATCCGCGGTGACCAGCGACTCGCCCTCGTCCAGCAGCTCGAAGGCACGCACCGCGTAGTCGAGCAGCGTCTGGCCCTGCGGCGTCAGGCGCATCGCGCGGGTCGACCGCTCGAACAGCCGGGCGCCGAGCTGGGCCTCCAGCCGCTTGAGCGTGGCGCTGGCCGCCGCCGGCGTGATGCCCAGCGCATGCGCCGCAGCTGTGAGCGTGCCGCCGCGCGCGGTGTGCACCAGCACCTGCAGGTCGGAGATATTTTCAATCTTCATTTGAAAGTGTTGCTGTTCGATGCCGTCTTATCAAACAGGCCTTGCAATCCTACAGTTCAGTCATCGTTACTGAAAGGCTCCCGCCATGAAAGCCGTCGGCTACTACCAGCCCCTTCCCATCGACAACCCCGAATCGCTGCAGGACATCGAACTGCCGGCGCCTGCGGCCGGCCCGCGCGACCTGCTGGTGCGCGTGAAGGCGGTGTCGGTCAACCCGGTGGACACCAAGGTCCGCAAGAACGCGGCGCCCGAAGCCGGCCAGGCCAAGGTGCTGGGCTGGGACGCCGTGGGCACGGTCGAGGCCGTCGGCAGCGGCGTGCGGAACTTCAAGATCGGCGATCGCGTGTACTACGCGGGTTCGATCATCCGCCCCGGCGCCAACGCCGAGCTGCATGCAGTGGACGAGCGCATCGCCGCGCTCGCCCCCAAGAGCCTCGACGACGCCCAGGCCGCCGCGCTGCCGCTGACCACCATCACCGCCTATGAGCTGCTGTTCGACCGCCTGCGCGTGCCCAAGGACGGCGGCGAAGGCCAGACGCTGCTGATCACCGGCGGCGCGGGCGGCGTCGGCTCCATCCTGATCCAGCTCGCGCGCCAGCTCACCAGGCTGCGCGTGGTGGCCACCGCCTCGCGCGCCGAAACGCGCGAGTGGTGCCTGGCGCTCGGCGCGCACACCGTCATCGATCATTCGAAGCCGCTCGCGGCCGAGCTCAAGGCCGCAGGCATCGGCGAAGTCGACATGGTCGCCAGCCTCACGCAGACCGAGCAGCACTACGCGCAGATCATCGAAAGCCTCAAGCCCCAGGGCCAGCTCGCGGTGATCGACGACATGAAGGTGCTCGACGCGATGCCGCTGAAGACCAAGTGCATCTCGCTGCACTGGGAAATGATGTTCACGCGCTCGCGCTTCGAGACGCCCGACATCGCCGAGCAAGGCGCGCTGCTGGCAGAAGTGGCGGCGCTGGTCGATGCGGGCCGCATCCGCACCACGGCCAACGCGAGCTTCGGCACCATCAACGCCGCGAACCTGAAAAAGGCGCATGCGCTCATCGAGAGCGGCAAGGCGCAGGGCAAGGTGGTGCTGGCGGGCTTCTAGGCTAGCTCGACTGCCACGGCAGCCCGCGCATGCGCTCGCGCTTTTCTTCCTCGTCGAAGTGCGCGAGCGAGGGCTTGATGAGGTCGCTGCGCGACACGATGCCGGCCAGCACCAGCGACTGCGCGTCCTTCACCACCGGCATGCGCTCGAGCCGGTGGCGCGCGAGCCGCGTGGCGACCGCGCGGCAGTTCTCGCCCGGCAGCGCGAAGTACAGCGGCACGTCGGCGCAGGCATCGCCCACCGTGGCGATGGGGTCGCGCGTGCCGACAGCCGCCAGCATCGCGCGGTCGGCCACGCCGATCACCGCGCCATTGCGCAGCACCGGGAACGCACGGTGCGCCTGGCCTTCGCCGAAGTAGTCGGCCAGCGCCCGCGTCACCGGCAGCGCGGCGTCGATGCTGCGCACCTCGCGCGTCATCACCTCTTCCACCGAATGCCGCTCCAGCGGATCGATGCCGTACTCGCGGTAGATGTGATAGCCGCGGCGCGCGATCTTCTCGGTGAGGATCGAGCGGCGCATGGTCAGCACCGTGAAGCCGTAGGCCACGGCCGAGGTGGCGAGCAGCGGCAGCAGCGCATTGCTGTCGTGCGTGAGCCCGAAGGCGAAGATGGTGGCGGTGAGCGGCGCGCGCATCACGCCGCCCAGCGTGGCCGCCATGCAGACCAGCGGCCACAGCATGGGGTCGTTGCCCGGCAGCAGGTGCGACAGCACCACGCCCAGGCCGGCGCCCATCATCAGCAGCGGCGCGAGCACGCCGCCTGATGTGCCCGAGCCCAGCGCGATGACCCAGATGACGGCCTTGACCGCCAGCAGCGCCAGCACCACGCCGAGCGCGAGATGGTTGTGCAGCAGGTCGCCGATCACGTCGTAGCCCACGCCCAGCGCACGCGGCTGCAGCCAGCCGCCGATGCCTACCGCGAGTCCGCCGATGGCCGGCCACCACATCCAGTGCAGCGGCAGCTTGCCGAACCAGTCTTCCACCTTGTAGAGCGAAATGGAAAGCGACGCCGACAGCGCGCCGCACAGCACGCCCGCGATCACGCACGACAGCATGGCGAGCGGGCCGGGCACGGCCGTCTGCAGCGGGAACAGCGGGCCCGCGTCCATGAGCAGCGGACGGGTGAAGCCCGCGACCGCGCAGGCCACGGCCACCGGCAGCAGGCTGCGCGGCCGCAGCTCGAACAGCAGCAGCTCGACGGCCAGCAGCACCGCGGCCACCGGCGTTCCGAACACGGCCGTCATGCCGGCCGTGGCGCCCGCCACCAGCAGCGCCTTGCGCTCGGCCGCGGTGAGGTGAAAGTGCTGCGCGATCAGCGAGCCGATGGCGCCGCCGGTCATGATGATCGGCCCCTCGGCGCCGAACGGACCGCCGCTGCCGATGACGATGCCCGACGACAGCGGCTTGAGCAACGCCACCTTCGGCGACATCCTGCTCTTGCCGAACAGGATGGCCTCGATGGCCTCCGGAATGCCGTGGCCGCGGATCTTGTCGGAGCCGTAGCGCGCGACCAGCCCCACGATCAGCCCGCCGATCACCGGCACCGCGATGACCCAGGCACCCAGCGTATTCGCGGCCGGCGAACGGTCGGCCAGCGACAGGGTCTGGAAGAAGAACAGGTTGGTGAAGAAGCGGATCAGGTCGAGCAGCACGCGCGCGGCCATGGTGCTGATGGCGCCGATGACGGCGGCCATGACGGCGATGCGCATGAGCCGCGTGTTGAGCGCGAAGTCGCCGCGCGGCGGATGGGAAGAAGAAGCCTTGGTGCTCATGATGCTCACACGGTGTCCGGAAGATCGATCTGCGGCACGTCGAACACGCCCTTGAGCGAGCGCAGTTCCGCGCGGTGCAGCTCGGCCAGCCGCAGCAGCAGCTTCTCGCCCTTGGCCAGCAGGTGCACCTCGACCTGGCGGCGGTCGGTTTCGCTGGGGCGGCGCTGCACGAGTTCGAGCGCCTCGCAGCGGGTGACGAGCGCGACCGCGCCGTGCGGCTGCAGCTGCAGGCGCTCGGCGATCTCGCCCACCGAGGCCCAGTCGCGGCCGGGCACGCCCTTGATGTGCAGCAGCACCAGGTACTGCTGCGGCGTCAGGCCCTCGGCCTGCGCGGCGCGCTCGGAAAAGCGCTCGAAGCGGCGCATCTGGTAGCGGAACTGGGAGAGCGCCTCGAAGTCTTTCTTGGCGAGCTTGCGCGCGGAAGTGGCCATGGCAGCGGGAGAGAAGGGAACGGCCGCAAATATATCACGACGTGATGTATATGCCTTGCGACACAATCGGCCGCATGACTGCAGACATCATCGAATCCGACACTCCCCGGCTGCGCCTGCGCCAATGGCGCGAGAGCGATCTCGAGCCGTTCTTCGCACTGGCTTGCGACCCACAGGTGATGGAATTCCTGCTGCCGCTGCCCACGCGCGCCGACAGCGATGCGCTGGTCCGGCGCATCGAGGCGCGCTTCGCCGAGAACGGCTGGGGCTTCTGGGCCGTGGAGCACAAGGCGTCGGGCGCGTTCATGGGCTTCACCGGGCTGAACTCGCCGGCGGTCGACCTGCCTTTCTCGCCGTGCGTGGAGATCGGCTGGCGCTTCGGCCGCCAGTGGTGGGGCCAGGGCTTCGCGAGCGAGGCGGCGCGCGGTGCGCTGCAGGTCGGCTTCGAACGGCTCGGGCTCGCCGAGATCGTGGCGTTCACCACCTGGAACAACACCCGCTCGAGCGCGGTGATGGAACGCATCGGCATGCATGAAGACGTGGCCGGCGCGTTCGACCATCCGCTGGTGCCCGAAGGCCACGCCCTGCGGCGTCACCGGCTCTACCGGATCGGCCGCGCGGCATGGCAGGCCTCGCGCGGCGCCTCAGAATGAATGCAGCAGCAGCGCCGCGCCCGACACGATCGCGAAGACCTGCACGAAGACGCGCAGGACGCGGCCGTTGATGCGGCGATGCACCACGCGGCTGAGCACCGCGCCCACGACCAGCGCGGGCAGCAACTGGGCCGCCGCCTGAAGTTGCGAGCCGTCGATGCGCCCGGCCACCATCAGCGTGACCAGCGACACAAGCTCACCGACCAGGAAGCACAACGCGATGGTCGAACGCATGGAGGGCGCCGGCTGGTGCTGGTAGACCAGCGCCAGCGGCGGGCCGCCGATGCCGGTCGCGGTCTCGGTGACGCCGGTGACGAGCCCCGCCGCCACGAAGGCGCTGCGTCCCGGCGAGAAGGCCGGCATCATCAAGGTGACCAGCGCCGCCGCGATGGTCGACACGCCCACGAACAGCGACAGGTGGCTCGCGCTCAGCGCCGCCAGCACCCAGAGGCCGCCGATGGTGCCGAGCATGCGACCGCCGGTGATCCAGCTCGCGCCGACACGGTCGATGGCGCCGCGCTCGCGCCACATCACATAGAAGTTCAGCGGCAGCATCAGCACCAGCACGCACACGGGCAGCAGGTCGGGGCGCACGATGCCGATCACCGGCGCGGCGATCAGCGCAAAGCCGACACCGGTCGCGCCCTGCACGAAGGCAGCAATGAGCACGGCGATGGAAACCAGGAAGAGGTGTTGCGCGCTCACTGCGGATTCCGTGTGCCGCCGGCGCGAGCCATGGTCAGGCGGCGGTGTTCGGCCGCCGTGGGGTGCAGGCGCACGATGGGCGCGCGGTCCATCGCCGCATGGGCGACGCGCGCGAGCCGCTGCTGCAGCGCCCGCGCGTCCCAGTCGGGCGGCCAGCCTTCCCACAGGCGCAGGCGCCCGGCGACGAACACGGCCGTGATCTGGTCGCGGTTGCCCAGGCGCACGAGGTCCCATGTGAGGTCGACGGAGGTGCACATCTCTGGCGTGTCGACATCGACGATGAGGAAGTCGGCCGCCTTGCCCACGGCAATCTCTCCGGTCAGGTGGTCCAGGCCCACGGCGCGCGCGCCTTCGTGCGTGGCGTGGTCGAACCAGGTCCAGCCGCCGCCGCTCGATGCGTCGCCGATGGCCATGCCGAAGGCCAGCTTCTGCGCGGCTTCGGCAGCGTCCATCAGGCGGAAGGCGTCGCTGCGCGTGGCATCGGTGCCGAGGCCGAAGCGGATGCCCATCGCGGCCATCAGGTTGGCGGGTGCCACGGCGTTGCCCTTCCACTGGCTGGCGACAGGGTTGTAGCTCACGGCGGTGTCGGTGTCGCGCAGCAGCACGAGCTCGGACGGCGTGACCAGCGTGCCGTGCGCGATGAGCACTTGCGGGCCCAGCGCGCCCAGTTGCGCCAGCAGTTCGAGCGGCCGCTTGCCGCGCTGCACCACCGATCGCTCGACCGATGCGAGGTGTTCGTTGACATGCGTCTGGAAGATGGCGCGCGCCTCGGCGCACAGGGCCGACACGGCGGCCAGCATTTCGTCGGAGGCCGCCTCGGGCACCGAGATGGCGAGCGAGGGATGCACCAGCTCCGCGTCCGACCACTGCCGCAGGAAGCGTGCGGCGTGCGACTGGATGGCTTGCCGGTCGGCGGCGGTGCTGTCGTTGCCACCGTCGTTGCAGATCAGGCCCAGCACGCAGCGCAGTCCGGCCTCCTGCACGGCGGACGCGACGGCGCCGATGTCGCCCGGCGCGCGCGTGCCCGCGTCGCACACGGTGGTGAAGCCGCCGCGCAGCGACTCGAGCGCCGCGAGCTTGGACGCCATGTAGACGAACTCGTCGTCCAGGCTCGATTCGAGCGGCACCCACACGCGCCGGAAGATCTCCGAAGGCTCGCCATAGGCCAGCGACTTGCCGAAGGACTGCGTGAGGTGGTGATGCGCGTCGATCATTCCCGGCATCAGCAGCTTGCCGGGCAGATGCAGCGGCGTGAGATGCGAGTGTCGGGCGATGAGCGCATCGGCGGCCCCGACGTCGCGGAACCGGCCGCCCGCCATCAGCACGGCGTGGCCGCTCGCGGGGCCGTCGCGCAGCATCAGGTGGTCGGGAACGAGCAGCAGCTCGTCGGCCGCGAAGAGCGCGGCATCGAGTTCAGAAGACATGGTCAAAAAAGAGAAAGGCGGGAACGGAAAGAAAGAAGAAAGAAGCGGCGCGTCAATGCGGCGCCGGTGCGATCGCGGAGTTCTCGGCGCCTTCGGCGGGCAGGCGGTTGAAGACCATGTTGAGCACCACCGCGGTGAGCGAGCCCATGGCCAGGCCATTGCCCAGCACGAGCTGCAGCGTGTCCGGGAAGCGGCTGTACAGGCCGGGCACGACGATGGGCAGCAGCCCCATGGTCAGCGCGCCGGCCAGCACGAACATGTTGCCGCGCTCGTGCAGGTCGACCTTGCGCAGCATGTCGATGCCCATGGTGCCGATGATCGCGAACACAACCATCGCGGTGCCGCCGACCACGGCGGAAGGAATGGCGCTGGCCAGCCGGCCCAGCGGCGCCGACAGCGCGATGAGGATCAGGATCACACCGGCCGTCGCGGTGACGTAGCGCGAACGCACGTTGGTGGCGCGCACGATGCCGATGTTCTCGCCGCTGGTGACGATCATCGAGGTGCCGAACAGCCCGCCCGCCAGCGACACCAGCGCGTCGCCGCGGATGGTGCGCGGCACCACGTCGCGCGCGTCGATCTTGCGGCCCACCACTTCGGCCACCGCCACGGTCTGCCCGGTGGCCTCGACCATCGAGATGACGCTGAAGATCAGCAGCGGCACGGCCGCCACCAGGTCGAAGCGCGGCATGCCGAAGGGCAGCAGCGTGGGGGCGCTCCAGAAAGGTCCGGCCGCCACGGCGCTGAAGTCCATCAGCCCGCACACGGCCGCCAGCACCGTGCCGGCCAGCAGCCCCAACAGCACCGAGAGCTGGCCGAGCGTGCCCTTGAACAAGCGCGCGAACAGCACGGTGAAGCCGATGGTCGCGAGCGCCAGGCCGATGTTCACCGGGTCGGCAAAGGCGGGCGAGCCGGCTTTGCCCGCGATGATGCCGCCGTACACCTTCACGAGGTTGATGGACACCAGCAGCAGCAAGGTGCCGATGACGATCTTCGGAAAGTAGCGCAGGCAGCGCGCGAACACCGGCAGCACCAGAAAGTAGAACAGCGCCGTGAGGATCACCGCGCCCGAGGCGGTCTGCAGGTCGCGCTGCTGGGCGATGGTCACGAACATCACGATCGGCGCGCCGCCCGGCACCATCACGAAGGGCAGGCGCGCGCCGAACTTCCACGGGCCGAACGACTGCAGCAGCGTGCCCACGCCGCACAGCAGGAAGGTGGCGCTGATCAGGTTCACCGTGAGCGCGGGCTCCAGGCCCAGCGCCTTGGCCACCAGGAAGACAGACGTGATGGGCACGGCCGCCATCACCAGCACATGCTGCAGGCCGAACAGGAGCAGTTGCGAAACGGGCAGTACTGCGTCGACGGCGGGGGCGTCGCAAGCACGGGACATGATTCGAATCCTTTGACCGGACTTGCGCCCAAATCGATTTGGGCGCACTGGTAAAAAAAGCCGCCGAAGCGGGTGAAGTACATTTCGGAACAGCCAGCCCCAAAACGATTTGGGAATTGAATCACCGGATTTTGAAAAGGTCAACGGGATGAGCCCCAATCCACCGCCGCGGGTCACCATCAAGGACGTGGCGCGGGAAGCGGGCGTGTCGCCGACCACTGTCTCCCATGCGCTCAACGCCCGGGGCCAGGTCGATGCGGAAACCCGCGCGCGCGTCGAGAAGGCGGCGCTGACGCTGGGCTACCGGCCCAATCGCAATGCGCAGAGGCTGCGCACCGGCGAGGCGCACATGATCGTGCTGCTGTCGTCGATGCCGTTCGCGGTGGCGGGCGGCCCGTCGCGGCTCGGCTTTCTGATGGAGGTGGCGGCGGTGGCGGCCGCGGCGGCGCTCGACCGCCGCCTGGCGCTGGTGCTGGCGCCGCCCATGGAAACCGGACGGGTGCCGATGGATCTGCTGGACGTGGACGGCGCGCTCGTCATCGAGCCCTCGGCCGGCGATCCGAACATGGCCTACCTGCTGCGGCGCGGCCTGCCGGTGGTGGCCATCGGCAAGCCGGCCGAAGAAGCCGCCGACGCGCCGGCACTGCCGCCGTATGTCGACATTCACTCGGGGCACACCACGCGGCTGCTGCTCGAACACCTGCAGGCGCAGGGCGCGCGAAAGATCGCCATGATCCTCGGCTCGGCCCGGCGCAACTCCTATGTGGAAGGCCAGGCGGCCTACCTGGCGTTCGCCGCCGCGCACGGGCAGGCGCCGCTGATGTCGCTGGTCGACGAGGTGAAGGGCGAGAGCGGCGGCCGCGAAGCCGCGCTCACGCTGCTGGCCGAGCACCCCGACATCGATGCCTTCTGCGTGCCGGTGGACGCCTTTGCCACGGGCGCGGTGGCGGCAGTCCTCGAATCGGGCCGGCGCATTCCCGAAGACGTGATGATCGCCACGCGCTACGACGGCGTGCGGGCCCGCACCTGCGTGCCGCCGCTC
Source organism: Variovorax paradoxus (assembly GCF_022009635.1). Taxonomy (NCBI): domain Bacteria; kingdom Pseudomonadati; phylum Pseudomonadota; class Betaproteobacteria; order Burkholderiales; family Comamonadaceae; genus Variovorax; species Variovorax paradoxus. The sequence goes on along the minus strand of NZ_CP091716.1, from coordinate 1,322,101 downwards.
ACGGCCGTGGACCTGCATCTGGACGAGGTGGCGCAGCAAGCCATCGCGTTGCTGTTCGACCACCTGCGCGGGGACACGAGCAGGCGCCGGGTCGACGGGCCGGCGGCGCAACTGGTGCCGCGCCTGTCGTCGGCACGCCCGCGGTAGCCGGCAAGCGCGGCGGCTACTTCGCCTTGGACACCCGCCACACGGCGTTGCCCACGTCGTCCGCCACGATCAGCGCGCCGCCCTTGTCCAGCGCCACGCCCACGGGGCGGCCCTGCGCCTTCTCGTCGGCCGAGAGGAAACCGGTGAGCACGTCGACCGGCGGGCCGCTCGGCTTGCCGCCGATGAAGGGCACGAACACCACCTTGTACCCCGACTTGGGCTTGCGGTTCCACGAGCCGTGCTCGCCGATGAAGACGCCGCTGGCGAACTGCTCCGGCATGCCGCCCGGGCGCGAGAAGGTCATGCCCAGCGGCGCGACGTGCGCGCCCAGTGCGTAGTCGGGCGCGATGGCCTTGGCCGTCATGGCGGGGTTCTGCGGCGTGACGCGCGCATCGACGATGCCCCCGTAGTAGCTCCAGGGCCAGCCGTAGAAGGCGCCGTCCTTCACAGAGGTGAGGTAGTCGGGCACGAGGTCGCTGCCGATCTCGTCGCGCTCGTTCACCACGGTCCACAGCACCTGGGTGTCGGGGTCCCAGCCCATGCCGTTGGGGTTGCGCAGGCCGCTGGCGAACATGCGCTTCTCGCCTGTCCTGGTGTCGACCTCCCAGATAGCGGCGCGGCCCTCTTCGGCCTCGAGGCCGTTCTCGCCGATGTTGCTGTTGGAGCCGACCGTGACGTAGAGCTTGCTGCCGTCGGCATTGGCAATGACGTTCTTGGTCCAGTGGTGGTTGATGCCCGCGGGCAGCGGCGTCACCAGCGTGGGGTTGGCGCTGATGGAGGTCTGGCCTTCGGTGTAGGGCACCTTCACCAGCGCGTCGGCGTTGGCGATGAAGAGTTCGTTGCCGACCAGCACCATGCCGTAGGGCGACATCAGGTTGGTCATGAAGACCTGCTTCACCTCGGCCACGCCGTCGCCATCGGCGTCGCGCAGCAGGGTGATGCGGTTGGCGCTGGGCACGCCCGCACCGGCGCGGCCCATGACCTTGCCCATGACCCAGTTGCGCATCTTCGCGACCAGGCCGTCGCCGCCGTCGCTGGCGCCGCCGCCGGGCTTGGGCGGCTTGTTGCTCTCGGCCACCAGGATGTCGCCGTTGGGCAGGGTGTAGACCCAGCGCGGATGGTCGAGCCCGCGCGCCAGCGCCGTGACCTTCAGGCCCTCCGCCGGAATGGGCATGGCGGCGTCGGTCCAGCCGATGGCGGGAGCGACGTTCACCGTGGGAATCAGCGTCTTGTGGGGCTCGGTCAGCTGCGGGCGGGGGCCGACCGTGAGTTCCGGTGCCAGCTTGGCCGAATCGCCGCAGCCGGCGAGGAAAAGCGTGGCGCCGACGGCCACGATGGCCGCGGCGGATAGAGCGGTGCGGGTGGGGACTAGGAGTCCGCGCGGCAGAAGTTTTTCTGCGCCGCTGTGACCCCACGTTGAGTTGTGCGCGCCTCGCAAGCACTCGCGCGGCGCGTTGGCTGTTCTCGAACGACCACAAGGGCGCCTACTCGGCCTGCCGCAGGCGAGCGGCGCGCGGATTCACCCCCGGCCACGGGCCTCATCTGGCCATCAATGCGCTCATGCGCCGCAGGTTCAGCGCCAGACACACGAGCTTGAACTCGGCCTGGACCTTCTTCAATCCCCGCAGGCTGAACTGCCTGAAGCCCAGCACGCTCTTGATCCACCCGTTGGGCGCCTCCACGATCCACTTCCTCTTGCGGTAGGCCGCTCGGCCTTGGGGCGTCTTCAGCCTGGCATCCATCGCTGCGGTGCGCGGGTATTGTTCGGCGTCGATGTCCAGCGCCTGCTTGCCCTCTCGGCCCAGCGCCACGATCAGCTCGCTCGGGCTGTCCTTGAGCTGCTCGAACACGGCCTCCGAGCGGAAGCCCGCATCCGCCAGCACCTGTCGGGCATCCTCGCCCAGGTTGGCCTTCACCGCGGCCAACAGCACCGGCAGGCGGTCGCTGTCGGCGGCGTTGTTGCTGAGTTCCGCTGCCACCACGAGCTGCGCGCTCTCGTCCACCGCCGTGTGGGCGTTGTAGCCATAGTCGTAGCCCCCGCCCGAGCGCTTCATGATCCGACTGTCCGTGTCGGTGAAGCTCTCCTGGGCGCTGTCCTTGGGAACACCGAAGTCGCGCTTGTAGCGCCCGCCCTTGGGCTTGCCGTCCTTGTCGCGGGGTTTGCGTTCGTCGTCGGCGCTGCGCCCGCGGGCCGCATCGGCCTCGCGCTGGCGCTGCTCCAGGCGCAGCTTGGCCTCAGTGATCGCCTTGAGCCGGTCCTCCCGGCGCTTGATCTCCCCGGGAACGTCCAGGTCGGGTTCGTTCTTCTCCAGATCGTCGGCGGCACGCGCTCGGTTGAGCAGGCCGTCGATCTGCGCCTTGAGCTCGCCCTCGGCCTTGACCATCCGGTCATAGCTCATGGCCTTGTGGCGGCTCGCATTCGCCTTGAGCTTGGTGCCGTCCACCGCCACCGTGCCGAGCTTGACCAGGCCGCACTCACGCGCCAGGCGCACCACCTGCACGAACAGCGCCGCCAGCTCCTGCAGGTGCAGCGCCCGGAAGTCCGAGAGCGTGCGGTGCGCCGGGTAGTTCTCCGCGGCCAGCACCCGCAGGGCAACGTCCTCGTGCAGCTTGGCCGCCAGCTTGCGCGAGCTGAAGGTGCCGGTGGCGTAACCGTAAATCAGCACCTTGACCATCATGGCCGGGTGGAACGGCTGGTTGCGCGGCCCGCCCTTGGCATACCGGGCGTGGAAGGCGCTCAGATCCAGGCTGTCGACGCTGTCGCTGATGAAGTACGCCAGATGCCCTTCGGGCAGCCAGTCTTGAAGGGCGTCGGGAAGCAGTCTTTGCTGCTGCGGTTCATAGGGCAGGTAGCTCACGGGCATGCGCCAAATCTATCAAGCCTTCGCGCACTCGTCACGCCTTCTGCCGCGCACGCTCCTAGCTGCGGAGCCTTCTTCATGCGTGATCCTCGAGCGGCCGGTGCCGCATGGCGGACGCATCATCGCCCGGTGGCCGGCGCGGCCTTTGTCGGTCGTGGGCGCTTTATGGCGTGGGCGCACCTCATTGGCGCATCGCCGCTACCATCGCCGGATGACCGACGACCTGTTCCGCGCCGACGCCTACCTGCGCACCTGTGAAGCCCGCATCCTGCGTATCGACGACACCGGCATCGTGCTGGACCGCACGGTGTTCTATCCGCTGGGCGGCGGCCAGGCCGGCGACACCGGCGTGCTGGCGCTGGCCGACGGCCGCGAACTGGCCATCGCCGACACCCGCAAGGCCAAGAACGAAGAAGGCCAGCCGACGAACGAATTCGTCCACGTGCCGGCCGAGGGGCAGGCCGACCTGCTGGCCGCGCTGAAAGCCGGCGACACCGTCACCGCCCGCCTCGACTGGGAACGCCGCCACCGGCTGATGCGTTTCCACACCGCCTCCCACCTGTTGTGCCACTTGGTGCCGGTGCCGGTGAACGGCTGTTCCATCACGCCCGACTACGCGCGCATCGACTTCCACATGACCGACGCGCTCGACAAGGAAACGCTCACGGCCGGCCTTGCAAGACTGGTCGAGGCGGCCCATCCGCTGACCGTGGGCGCGATCACCGACGAGGAGCTCGACGCCAACCCGGCGCTGGTCAAGAGCATGAGCGTGCAGCCGCCGCGCGGCACGGGCACGGTGCGCACCATCCGCATCGGCGGCAGCGGCGAGGGCGACGCCCAGATCGACTTCCAGCCCTGCGGCGGCACGCATGTTGCAAACACCGCCGAAATCGGCGCGGTGATCGTCACCAAGATCGAGAAGAAGAGCGCCAACACCCGCCGGGTGGTGCTGGGCTGGGCTCCTTCGGCGGCATCGGCCGCCTGAAACGCCCGGAACTTCACCCCCGCAGAACGCTCCGACCCACGGCATGATTTTTTCGCGCATCCATTTCGCTACGCTTCTGATAGCAGCCGCCGCAGCCAGCATGCCGGCTGCCGCGCAACTGGCCTCCAAGCCCGGCGCCGTGGTGACGACCCCGCATGTGCGGGCCGAACTGATCGCCCACGCGCCCGACGGCGTGGCGCCCGGCAGCCCGGTGTGGGTCGGCCTGCAGATCACGCACCAGCCCGAGTGGCACACCTACTGGAAGAACGCCGGCGATTCGGGCCTGCCCACCGAAATGACGTGGACGCTGCCGGCCGGCGTGTCGACCGGCGAGATCGCATGGCCGGTGCCGGAGAAGATCCCGGTCGGCAGCCTCGCCAACTACGGCTACGAAAACACCGTGCTGCTGCCGGTGCCGCTGGAGGTGTCGTCGCTCTACAAGCCGCCGATGGCGCTGGGCGGCGGCACGCCGGCCATGGACATTCAGCTCAAGGCCTCCTGGCTGGTCTGCCGCAAGGAGTGCATTCCCGAGGAAGGCTCTTTCTCGCTGTCCCTGCCGCTGCAGGGCTCCACGGCGCTGCACAAGGCGGAGTTCGACACCGCGCAGGCCGGGCAGCCGCAGCCGCTGGCACAAGCCGGCGCCGTGCAGGTCGACGGCCACAGCCTGAAAGTGCGCCTGGACGGCCTGCCCGCCGCCGCGCAGGGCAAGACGCTGGAATTCTTCCCCGAGACCCCCGAGGTGATCCGCACCGCGGCCGTCTCCGGCAAGGACTGGACCCAATCCTGGCAAGGCGGCACCTGGACCGCAACCATCCCGCTGGCCGACCAGCGCAGCGCCAGCCCTAATGTGATGCCGCTGGTTGTGGCGCTGGCCCCGTCCGACCGGCAGGCCGGCCAGCCGATCGCATGGCGCGCCGAATCGCCGGTCACGGGCGCCTGGCCCGCCGCCGCCGTGGCGCAGCGAGCCGAGGTGTCGTCGGCGCTGCAGGCCGCGCTGACCGCCAACGCGGCCAATGCTGCAGCCAAGGCCGGCGGCGCCGAACTGCCCGCCCCCTCTTCCACCACCTTCATGGCGGCCCTGCTGGGCGCCCTGCTCGGCGGCCTGCTACTCAACCTGATGCCCTGCGTGTTCCCGATCCTCGCGATCAAGGTGCTGGGTTTCGCGCGGCAGGCGGGCAACGACAGCGCGCACCGCAAGGCCGGGCTGGCCTACACCGGCGGCGTGATGCTGTCGTTCCTCGCGCTGGGCGGCGCCATGCTGGCGCTGCGCGCGGCGGGCGCCGGGCTGGGCTGGGGCTTCCAGCTGCAGTCGCCGGCCGTGGTCGCGGCGCTGGCGGCGCTGTTCACGCTGATCGGCCTGAACCTGGCGGGCGTGTTCGAGTTCGGCCGCGCCGCGCCGTCGTCGATCTGCAGCGCCCAGGCCAAGCATCCGCTGGCCAACGACTTCCTCTCCGGTGTGCTGGCCGTGGTGATCGCCTCGCCCTGCACCGCGCCCTTCATGGGCGCGTCGCTGGGCTTCGCCATCAGCCTGCCGGCCGGCCAGGCGCTGCTGCTGTTCGCGGCGCTGGGCTTCGGCCTGGCGCTGCCTTATCTGGCCGCCAGCTTCGTGCCGGCCGTGGCGCGGCTGCTCCCCAAGCCGGGGCCGTGGATGCACACGCTGCGCCGCCTGCTCGCGTTCCCGATGTTCGCCACCGTGGCCTGGCTGGTCTGGGTGCTGGGCCAGCAAAGCGGTATCGACGGCGCCGGCACGCTGCTGGCACTGCTGGTGTGCATGGCCGCCATCGTCTGGGCGCTCACGCTGCAGGGGCGCACGCGCATCGTGATCGCGGCCGTGATGATCGCCTTCACCGCGGTGCTGACCGCCGCCATCGGCCGCAATGTGTTGCAAGTCGTGGAGCCCGCCAGACTGGCTTCGGCGGCCGAAGCGGGCCAGCCGCAGCGCTGGCAGCCATGGTCAGCCGAGCGCGTGGCCGAGCTGTCGGGTGCGGGCCGGCCAGTGTTCATCGACTTCACCGCCGCCTGGTGCGTGACCTGCCAGTACAACAAGAAGAGCACCCTGTCCGACGCGCAGGTGCTGGCCGACTTCGACGCCAAGCAGGTCGCCATGCTGCGCGCCGACTGGACCCGGCGCGACCCGGCCATCACCGCCGCCCTCACCGCGCTCGGCCGCAGCGGCGTGCCGGTGTATGTGCTGCAGGCGCCGGGCAAGCCGCCGGTGGTGCTGACCGAGATCCTGGGCAAGGACGAAGTGCGCGCCGCCATCGCCGCGCTTTGATGACCACCGCTGTGACATGGGTTGTCACATGCACTTGAAGAAACCGTTCTAAGCTGCAGTTGTTGTTTGGAATTTTGTTTTGGAGTTCAAGCTGGCCATGTCCCTTTCGGCAACCACAGACTCGCGATCCCTTCGCGCCGCGCGCCACGCCCGCGCCGCCCTGACCCGGGCCTCCCGCCGCGCCGTCGTCGCCGCCGCCGTGGCGCTGGGCGCCACCTTCCTCATGGGTTCCAATGCCGTCGCCGCCCCCGCAGTGGGCCAGCAGGCACCCGATTTCGTCGCCGTCGACACCACCGGCGCCAAGCACAAGCTGTCCGACTTCGCGGGCAAGTTCGTGGTGCTCGAGTGGACCAACCCCGGCTGCCCCTTCGTGCGCAAGCACTACGGCAGCGGCAACATGCCCGCCACGCAAAAGGCCGCCACCGACAAGGGCGTGGTGTGGCTGGCCATCAATTCCACCGAGCGTGCCGCCAGCGACTACCTGCAGCCCGCCGCGCTCGACGCCTGGATGAAGTCGCAGAAGGCGGCCCCCACCGCCGTGCTGATGGACGAAGACGGCCTCATCGGCCAGGTCTACGGCGCGCGCACCACGCCGCACATCTTCATCATCGACCCCAAGGGCACGCTGGTGTACGCGGGCGGCATCGACAGCATCGCGTCGGCGCGTCCGGACGACATCAAGACCGCGACCAACTACGTCAACCAAGCGCTGGGCGAGGCCTTCGGCGGCAAGCCCATATCGGCCGCCAGCACGCGGCCGTACGGCTGTTCGATCAAATACAAGACCTGACGCCGCACGCCCCCCGGATGAGCGAAGTCCAAGGAACGGCCGGCTACGGCGCCAATGCCGCGGCACTGGCGCAGCAGTACGAGAGCCTGCGTTTCGAGGACGTCCACCGCGAGGTGCTGCACCTGTTCCCCGCGGTGCCGGCCCGGGTGCTCGACATCGGCGCCGGTTCCGGCCGCGACGCCGCCGCGCTCGCCGCGCTGGGGCACCGTGTGGTGGCGGTCGAGCCCACACCCGAGCTGCGCGCCGAGGGCATGCGCCGCCATGCCGCGCTGCCCATCGAGTGGATCGACGACCACCTGCCCGGCCTGCACCGCACGCGGGCACTGGGCGTGCGCCACGACCTGATCCTGCTCACCGCCGTCTGGATGCACCTCGATGCCGCCGAACGCGCCGCCGCCATGCAGGCCTTGGCCGCACTGGTGGCCGAAGGCGGCCAGGTCGCGATGTCGCTGCGCCACGGCCCCGTGCCGGAAGGCCGGCGCATGTTCGACGTATCGGCACAGGAAACCGCCGAACTGGCGAGCCGGCATGGCCTGCGCCAGCGCTTCCTGGGCGAGCGCGAAGACATGCTCGACCGCTGCGACGTTCGCTGGAGTTTTCTGGTCCTCCAGCGCCCCGCGTGACAGCTACCTGACCCGCGCAGTCAGGCAGCGGTCGGGAAGCCCGGCCTACCCTCGGCAGACACACATGCCACAGGGGACAACGAGATGAATCCCGCGCCTTCCACCGCGCAAAAGGGCACTGCCGCCGCGCACGCTTCGCCCGCACCCTCCTCGAAATTCGCCACCGTCCTGCGTGTGACCGGCGGCAACTTCATGGAGATGTTCGACTTCTTCCTGTTCGGCTTCTACGCCACGCAGATCTCGAAGGCGTTCTTCCCGGCCGGCGACGAGTTCGCCTCGCTGATGCTGACCTTCATGACCTTCGGCGCCGGCTTCCTGATGCGGCCGCTGGGCGCGATCTTTCTCGGCGCATACGTCGACCGCGTGGGCCGCCGCAAGGGCCTGATCGTCACGCTCGCGCTGATGGCCACCGGCACGCTGCTCATTGCCTGCGTGCCTTCTTACGCCACCATCGGCCTGGTGGCGCCGCTGCTGGTGCTCATCGGCCGGCTGCTGCAAGGCTTCTCGGCCGGCGTGGAACTGGGCGGCGTGTCGGTGTACCTGTCGGAAATGGCCACGCCGGGCCACAAGGGCTTCTACGTGAGCTGGCAGTCGGCCAGCCAGCAGGTGGCCATCGTCGTGGCGGCAGCCCTGGGCTACTGGCTCAACGTGACCTTCACCTCGCAGGAGATCGGCGACTTCTACTGGCGCGTGCCCTTCTTCGTGGGCTGCCTGATCGTGCCGGTGCTGTTCATCATCCGCCGCTCGCTGCAGGAGACCGAGGAGTTCATGGCGCGCAAGCACCGGCCCGACGCGCGCGAAATCTTCCGCTCGATGGTCACCAACTGGGGCCTGGTGGTCGCCGGGATGATGCTGGTGTCGATGACCACCGTGTCGTTCTACCTGATCACCGTCTACACGCCCACCTTCGGCAAGGCCGTGCTGCACCTGAGCACCACCGACGCGCTGGTCGTCACGCTGTGCGTGGCCATCTCCAACTTCATCTGGCTGCCGATCATGGGCGCGCTGTCGGACCGCGTGGGCCGCAAGCCGCTGCTGATCCTGTTCACGGTGCTGACCATCCTCACCGCCTACCCGTCGCTCAAGTGGCTGGTCGGCGCGCCGAGCTTCACGCGCATGCTCGAAGTCGAGCTGTGGCTGTCGTTCCTCTACGCCAGCTACAACGGCGCGATGGTGGTCGCGCTCACCGAGGTGATGCCCGTCAACGTGCGCACCGCCGGCTTCTCGCTGGCCTACAGCCTGGCGACGGCCGTGTTCGGCGGCTTCACGCCGGCCATCGCGACCGGGCTGATCGAGATGACCGGCGACAAGGGCGCGCCGGGGCTGTGGATGACGGCCGCCGCGATATGCGGGCTGATCGCCACGCTGGTGCTGTACCGGCGCAACGTGAATCCGGCGGACGCGCGGCGCGTGCCGGCGGTCTGAGCCGCCACGCCGTGCGCGGCGCGCATTGACCCTGCGCGCACCCTGCGTTGACCGGGAGCGCAGCACCCACGGTGCCCCGGGTGGAAACACCGATGATGTCGCGCCCCCGCGTGCCTATCCTGCGGAAGCGCTTGCGGGCGCCCTCCACGGAACCCTAGGCATGAACGCACACCACTTCAGCACGCTGCTCGAACACCCCGCCGACCGGCAGGCCTGCTGGGGCCGGATCAACACCTCGTACTTCGGCGCGCTGCGCGTGCAGTGCCTGGACACCGGCACCTTCGATGCGCGCATGGATGCCTACGAGCTGGGCCCGCTGGGCATGTTCATGATCGAGGCGCCCTCGCACCGCGTGGCGCGGCCCGACACCCGCAACGAGATCGCGCTCGACCAGCACTACAAGCTGGTGCTGCAGCTCGAAGGCCACGGCCACATCTCGCAGCGCGACCGCGAGTTCCACCTGCACCCCGGCGACTGGAGCCTGTACGACCCGCGCGTGCCCTACGCCATCACCAACCCCGAGCGCTCGCGCCTGCTGGCCATCACCATTCCGCGCCAGCAGTTCAAGGGCATGAAGATCCCCGACCTGCACACCTGCGAAGCGCACACGCCGGCCATGCAGGGGCTGTATGCGGTGCTCGGATCGTTCCTCACTTCACTGGCCGACCAGCTGCCGTCGCTGCCCAACGCGGTCGGCCGCTCGGTCAGCGACACCGTGCTGGGCCTGCTCGCATCCACGCTGGCCACGCACTCCGACGAGCAGTTCGGCGCGCACCCGGTGCCGGGCGTGCTCAAGGCGCGCGTGAAGCAGTTCGTGCATGCGCACCTCGCTGACCCGGCCCTGTCGCTGGACCTCATCGCGCAGCAGCTGCGCTGTTCCAAGCGCTACCTGCACCGCGTGTTCGAAGACGAAGACCAGACGCTCGACCGCTTCATCTGGCAGATGCGGCTGGAGCGCTGCAGCGAGGCGCTGCGCAACGCGGTGGGCCGGCGCGCCTCGGTGTCGGAGATCGCCTTTGCCTGGGGCTTCAACAGCAGCGCGCATTTCTGCCGCGTGTTCAAGGCGCAGTACGGCGTGTCGCCGCGCGAGTTCCAGAGGCGTGAAGCGCAGAGCTTGGCCGGTTCGGCGATGCTGACGCACTAGGTTGTGGCCACCCGGCATCAGATTTCCCTATAGGTCCAGATCAATCCCGTCTTTGTGCGGCGGCGCATCTTTTCGTACCTTCCAGGTTCCGAAGCACGAGCCCCTGCATACCTCTGGCGGCCGATCGCTCGCGGGTCCTGAGGAGATCTCTATGCTGATAGGCGTGCCTGCCGAGACCGTGGCTGGCGAAACCCGAGTGGCCGTAACACCCGAGACGGTGAAGAAACTGTCGGCCTCCGGGCACACGGTGCACGTGCAGTCGGGAGCCGGCATTGCGGCCAGCGTGACCGATGCGGCGTACCAGGCGGCGGGCGCGCAGATCACCGACCAGGCAGGCGCCTTCGGTACCGACATGGTCCTGAAGGTGCGCACGCCCACCGACACCGAGACCGCGCTGCTCAAATCCGGCGCCGTCGTCATCGGCATGCTCAACCCCTTCGATGCCGCCGGCCTGCAGCGCCTGGCCTCGGCCGGCGTCGTGGCCTTCGCGCTCGAAGCGGCCCCGCGCACCACGCGCGCCCAGAGCATGGACGTGCTGTCCTCGCAAGCCAACATCGCCGGCTACAAGGCCGTGATGATCGCGGCCGACAAATACCAGCGCTTCTTCCCCATGCTCATGACCGCTGCCGGCACCGTGAAGGCCGCGCGCGTCGTCATCCTGGGCGTGGGCGTGGCCGGGCTGCAGGCCATTGCCACGGCCAAGCGCCTGGGCGCCGTCATCGAGGCGTCCGACGTGCGCCCCAGCGTCAAGGAGCAGATCGAGTCGCTGGGCGGCAAGTTCATCGAAGTCTCGTACGACACCGATGAAGAAAAGGAAGCCGCCGTCGGCGTCGGCGGCTACGCCAAGCCCATGCCCGCGAGCTGGCTGGCGCGCCAGCAGGTCGAAGTGGCCAAGCGCGTGGCGCTGGCCGACATCGTCATCAGCACCGCGCTCATCCCCGGGCGCGCCGCGCCGACGCTGATCACCGAGGACATGGTCAAGGCCATGAAGCCGGGCTCGGTCATCGTCGACATCGCCGCCGGCAAGGGCGCCGATGGCATCGGCGGCAACTGCCCGCTGTCGGAGGCCGACAGGACGGTGGTCAAGCACGGCGTGACCATCGTGGGCGAGACCAACCTTGCCGCGCTGGTGGCGGCCGATGCCTCGGCGCTGTATGCGCGCAACGTGCTCGACTTCCTCAAGCTCATCGTCACCAAGGAGGGGGCGCTGAAGATCGACCTGGAAGACGACATCGTCGCAGCCTGCCGCATGACGCAGGACGGCCAGGTCACCCGCAAGTAGACACAGCGATCACGCGAGGAGAAGAACCCCATGGATCCCGTATCCCATACCGTCATCAACCTGATCATCTTCGTGCTGGCCATCTACGTGGGCTACCACGTGGTGTGGACCGTCACGCCCGCGCTGCACACGCCGCTGATGGCGGTGACCAACGCCATCTCGGCCATCGTGATCGTGGGCGCCATGCTGGCGGCCGCGCTGACCACCACGCCGCTGGGCAAGACCATGGGCGTGCTGGCCGTGGCGCTGGCCGCGGTGAACGTCTTCGGCGGCTTCCTGGTCACCCGGCGCATGCTGGAGATGTTCAAGAAGAAAGAGAAGAAGACGACTGCCGCACCCAAGGCTGAAGAGGGGGCCGCCAAGTGAGCATGAACCTCGTCACGCTGCTGTACCTCGTTGCCAGCGTCTGCTTCATCCAGGCCCTGAAGGGCCTGTCCCACCCCACCACCTCGATCCGCGGCAACATCTTCGGCATGACCGGCATGGCCATTGCCGTGCTGACCACCATCGCGCTGATCCACGGGCTGACGGGTTCGCTGGGCGTGAGCTTCGCCACCGGCATCGGCTGGGTGCTGGCGGCCGTGGTCGTGGGCGGCGGCCTGGGCGCCTTCATGGCCAACAAGGTCGAGATGACCAAGATGCCCGAGCTGGTGGCCTTCATGCACAGCATGATCGGCCTGGCGGCGGTGTTCATCGGCGTGGCCGCGGTGGCCGAGCCCTGGGCCTTCGGCATCACCGCCGCGCCCGTGGCCGCGCTCATCGGCGCGCAGACGCCCGATGGCGCCGTGGTGCTGGACGGCTTCGTGCGCTACGCCATCCCCTACGGCAACCGCCTGGAGCTGTTCCTGGGCGCGGCCATCGGCGCCATCACCTTCAGCGGCTCGGTCATCGCCTTCGGCAAGCTGTCGGGCAAGTACAAGTTCCGCCTGTTCCAGGGCGCGCCGGTGCAGTTCAAGGGCCAGCACATGCTCAACCTGGTGCTGGGCCTGCTGACCATCGCGCTGGGCCTGCTGTTCGTGGCCACCGAGAGCTGGGGCGCGTTCTTCGCGATGCTGGCGCTGGCCTTCGTGATGGGCGTGCTGATCATCATCCCGATCGGCGGGGCGGACATGCCGGTGGTGGTGTCGATGCTCAACAGCTACTCGGGCTGGGCGGCCGCGGGCATCGGCTTCAGCCTGAACAATGCGATGCTGATCGTGGCGGGCTCGCTGGTGGGCTCCTCGGGCGCGATCCTGAGCTACATCATGTGCAAGGCGATGAACCGCTCGTTTTTCAACGTGATCCTGGGCGGCTTCGGCGGCGAGGCGGCCACGGCCGGCGGCGCCGCGAAGGAGCAGCGCCCCGTCAAGACCGGCAGCGCCGACGACGCGGCCTTCGTGCTGGGCAACGCCGAGACGGTGGTGATCGTGCCGGGCTACGGCCTGGCGGTGGCCCGCGCGCAGCATGCGGTCAAGGAACTGGCGCAGAAGCTGACCGACAAGGGCATCACCGTGAAGTACGCGATCCACCCGGTGGCCGGCCGCATGCCGGGCCACATGAACGTGCTGCTGGCCGAGGCCGAGGTGCCTTACGACCAGGTGTTCGAGATGGAGGACATCAACGGCGAGTTCGGCCAGGCCGACGTGGCGATCATCCTGGGCGCCAACGACGTGGTGAACCCCGCCGCCCACACCAAGGGCAGCCCCATCTACGGCATGCCCATCCTGGAGGCCTACAAGGCCAAGACCGTCATCGTCAACAAGCGATCCATGGCCGCCGGCTATGCGGGCCTGGACAACGAGCTGTTCTACATGGACAAGACCATGATGGTCTTCGGAGATGCCAAGAAGGTGGTCGAGGACATGGGGAAGGCGATCGAATAGGTGGCACGCTCGCACGGCCGCATGACGAAAGCGTAATTTCGTTGTCGGCTTGCCGCGCAGGCTGTCTTTCTAGAGTCGGTTTCACCAACTCCAGAAAGGACCTCTTCGTGAAACGCACCCTGCTCGCCCTCGGCACCCTCGCCTTCTTCTCCATCGCCTTCGCGCAGCAGCCGCACGCCCACAGCGCGGAAGCCGAGGCCGACTTCGACAGCAAGCCGCAGGCCGCCGCCGAAGCGAAGAAGAACAACAAGCAACCCGGCGCAGTGCGCATCAAGGACGGCGGCACCGCGCGTGGCGAAGGCTCGGCCGTGCCGGCGGCCAGCAAGGCGGAGAAGGCCGGCGAGGCCCGCGCCGAGGCGCGCGAAGCCAAGCCGCACGTCGTGCCCAAGCCCGGCGCCACGCCCAAGTAAGCCGCGCCTCCAGGCGCCGTTCAAACCGCCGCGAGATAGCTGCTGTGCAGTATCTCGGGCCGGCTGCGCAGCTCTTGCGACGAACCCGCGAAGGCCATGCGCCCGCGTTCCAGCACATAGGCGCGGCTCGACACCGCGAGCGCGACCGTGGTGAACTGCTCGATCAGAAGCACGCCCACGCCTTCGCGCGCGACCTGCTGCACCACCTCCACCAGCCGCTTGACCACCGTGGGCGCGAGCCCCAGCGAAAGCTCGTCGATGGCCAGGTAGCGCGGCTTGCCGATCAGCGCCTGCGCGATGCAGACCATCTGCTTCTGCCCGCCCGAGAGCGAACGCGCGGGCAGCGCGAGCTTCACGCGCAGTTCCGGAAACACCGCGAGCACCTGTTCCACCGCATCGGCCACGCGCGCCGCAGGCAACGCGGTGGCGGCGGCGCGCAGGTTGTCGAGCACCGATAGATCGCCCAGCACGCGATGCCCTTCCGGCACCACCGCCACGCCCAGCGCACGCACGCGCTCGGGCCGCTGGCCGTGCAGCGCATGTCCCTCGACCTCGATGCGCCCGCCGGTCAATGGCAGCGCGCCGCCGATGGCCATCACGGTGCTCGACTTGCCCGCGCCGTTGGCGCCCAGCAGCGCCGTCACTTCGCCGGGAGGCACCTGCAGGTCGATGCCGTGCAGCACGGCCTTGCCGCCGCGCTGCAGGCGCAGATCGTTCACGCTCAACATGATGTGTTCGTCATTCCGTTCCGAGGTAGGCCTTGCGCACGGCCGGGTCGTCGAGCACTTCGCGCGTCGGGCCCAGCGCGAGGCGGCGGCCGAAGTCGAGCACCAGGGTCTGCGTGCAGGTGGCGGCGATCAGGTCGACGTCGTGGTCGATCAGCAGCACCTGCGCGCCGCAGAAGGCATGCACCGAGCCGATCACGCGGCGCAGCGCGCCGGCTTCCTGCTCGGTGAGGCCAGCGCCGGGCTCGTCGAGCAGCAGAAGCTTGGGCGCGCCGACCAGCGACTTGGCGATCTCCAGCATGCGGCGCTGGAACAGGTTGAGCCGGTGGCCAAGCACCGTGGCAACGTCGAGCAGGCCGGTGTGCGCCAGCGCGCGCGCGACCTGCGCCACCGCATCGCCACGCGCATGCGGCACATGGTCGAGCAAGGCGCGCACGTTGTCCCACACGCTCAGGTCTTCCACCACCTGCTCGGTCTGGAACGAGCGGCGCAGGCCGAAACGCACGCGCTCGATGGGCTTGAGGCCCAGCAGGTCGGCGCCATCCACCGCGACCGTGCCGCTGCGCGGCAGCACCAGGCCGCTGAGCACGTTGACCAGCGTGGTCTTGCCCGCGCCGTTGGGGCCGATGAGGCCGCACACCGGCGCGTCGAGCTCGGCCGTGAGCGCATCGATGGCCTTGACGCCGCCGAAGGCGACGGTGAGATCGCTGATGCGGATCATGGCGTGGCGTCCTTGCCCGCGCCCGGGAGCCGTTTGCGGACCGATTCGACCAAACCCGCCAGTTGCCCTGCGATGCCGCTCGGCGCGGTGATGAGCGCATGCAGCAAGGCAAGGCCGAAGAAGATCATCGCCAGATAGCCATTGACGCCGAAGTCCGTCAGCAACGCCGGCACCGCCCGCAGCAGCAGCCCCGCGATCAACGCACCGGCCCAGTGATAGACGCCGCCCACCACGGTGAGCGCGAACAGCATCACCGAATCGCCCGCCGTGAATGCGCGCCCGTCGAGCTGGCCCACGCCGCCCGCGAGCAATGCACCCGCCACGCCAGCGCAGAAGCCGGCCAGGCCGAAGGCCCAGGTCTGGTAGCGCAGGATGTTCACGCCGGCCGCCACTGCCGCGGCCTCACCGCGCCGGATCAGTGCCCACGAACGCCCGGCGCGCGTGCGCCGGTGCAGCTCGATCAGCACCAGCACCACCGCCAGCCACACGGCCACGTAGCGGAAGTACGCCGCATCGGTGAGCGCCAGCGCGGGCCGGGGCATCATCAGCCGCTCGCTGCCGAACACGCGGCCCAGCCAGCCCGCGCCGCCATCGGGAAAGCCGGTGACGTTGATCACCACCTGGAAGCCACCCGCCATCATCATCGTGACGAGCGCCAGGTACAGCCCCTTGAGCCGCAGCGCCGGCAGCCCCGCGAGCATGCCCACCACGCACGACAGCAGCCCGCCCGCGAGCACCGACAGCTCGAAGGGCCAGCCCAGCCCGTGCCCCGCGCGCAGTGCGATCCAGCCGCCCGCGCCGAGCAGCGCGTACTGGCACAGCGACACCAGCCCGAGCTGCCCGTAGAGCAGCGCCACGCCGGCCGCCGCGATCGACAGCGCGAGCGACGAGGTGAGCGTCTTGATCCAGTAAGCGTTGGCCAGCCACGGCACCACGAGGCCGATGAGCAGCACGCTGCCCACCATCACCGCCAGCGAGATGCGCGCGCGGCGCGAGGCTTCGGCGAGCGAGGCGGGCAGCACCTCCTGCACCGGCATCGCTTCCGCAATGGTCGAGTAAGCGCTGCTCATGCCTGCCGAGTCCCCGTGCGGTAGAACACGATCATCGCCAGCGCGATCAGGAACGGCGTGGCCGTGCGGAACGAGGCGAAGCCCGGCACCGTGATCGCCAGCGCCTCCAGCACGCCGATGGCGATGCCGCCCGCCACCGTGGCCGGCAGCGAATGCAGCCGTCCGATGATGGCCGCCGCGAATGCGGGAATCACCAGGAAGGTCAGCAGCGTGGCCTGCAGCCGCACGATGTTCGCCAGCAGCAGGCCGCATACGCCGGCGAAGGCGCCGCTGAGCACCCAGGCCACCGTGTCCACGCCCAGCACGCGGATGCCCAGCAGCGCGCTCAGGTCGCGGTCGTTGGCCAGTGCGCGCATCTTCAGGCCCACGCGCGTCTTCGACAGCAGCAGGCCGACGCCGCCCATCATCAGCACGGCCAGCGTGAGCCCCAGCGCGCGCGTGTGGGTGAGCCGAACCTCGACCTCGCCGAGCACGAAGTCGATGGCGCCCGCGTCGGTCGGCAGCACCAGCCGGCGCGGCTGCTCGCCCCAGTACCACTCGGTGAAGCCGACCACCACCAGCGCGAAGCCCAGCGTCGCGATGCTGCGGATGGTCGGGTCGCGATGCGAAAGCCTTGGCGCCAGCAACCGACCGTAGGCCAGCGACAGCAGCATCGAGGTGACGATGGCCGCGGACCACGCAAGGGCCTGCGGCCAGTCGGCTTCGAGCATCGACCAGGCCACGTAGGCGCCGATCGCGCCGATGGCACCGAATGCGAAGTTCAGCACGCCCGACGAGCGGTAGAGCACCACCAGCCCCACGCCGGAGAGCGCGTACACCGCGCCCAGGCCCAGGCCCGAGATGACGAAAGGCAGGTAATCCTCCATGGCCCGGCGCGCTTACTTCAGGCCCATCTTCTGCTCGTCGGCGCGGATGTCGACCAGCTCCGGGTCGTCCGCCGTCAGGCATCCGCCGGGCGCGAAGCGCCAGCCGTTGCCGTCGGGGCTGGCCACCGGGCCGCTGTTGTTGGCGTTGTGGCGGTTGCCGTTGCCCACGTAGAAGGGCTTGCAGAGGATGTCGCTCTTGAAGTCGCTGACCTTGCGCAGCGCGTCGGTCACGCCCGCGCGGTCGATCTTCTTCGGGTCCATCTTCAGCAGCGCCTGCGTCACGATGCGCGCGGCCACGTAGCCGCCTTGCGAGAAAGTGTCGCGCGGGTCGCTCTTGGCGCCGTACTTGTCCATCACCGCGAGCCAGTTCTTGTTGTCGGGGCCGGCCGATTCGAGCGGGTTGAATTCGAGGTTGACGTCGAAGTTGCCCTTCCAGTAGGGGCCGATGGCCTTGGGCACGTCGGTGTTGTAGGCCGGCGCGGCCGACACGAAGTGGATCTTCTTGCCGATGTTCTGCTGCTCGGCCGCGGCCAGCATGGGCACCAGGATGCCCTTGGGCACGTTCATGATGATGGTGTCGGGCTTCTTGGCCGCCGCCTGCAGCATGGTCGAAGTGGCATCGGCCGAGCCGGGGTCGATGGCGATGGTCTCGACCTCCACGCCGTTCTTCCTGCCCCACTCCTTCGGGCCTTCGCAGGCCCAGTTGCCCAGGCTGGGGATGTTCGGAATGATGCAGACCATCTTCTTCGCCTTGTACTTCTGCGCGGCGTACATGGCGGCGATGGTGGCCGACACGCGCGGCCCCGCGTTCACCGGCACGTAGTTGCGCGCGTTGAAGCATTCGCGCGGCACGCCCGTGCCGGCGATGACCATCACGCCCTCGTCGGCGTACATCTTGGCGTTGGCGCCGCACTCCACGAAGCTGGTGCTGCCCGCGAGCGCGACCACCTTGCGGTCCTTCACGAGCTTGGACGCTACCTGCGCGGCGGTCTCGGGGTTCCACTGGTCGTCGACCACGATGTAGTCGATCGGGCGTCCGTTGATGCCGCCGTTGGCGTTCACGCACTTGAAGTACGCGGCCGCCGCCTGGCCCGAGGCGCTGAAGTCGTCGGGGCCGGTCTTGCCGACCACCGCGCCGATGGGAATGGGCTCGCCCGTGGCGGGCTTGCCGGTGTTCAGGCCGCAGTCCGGGCCCGACTGCGCCCATGCGCCGCCCGCGCCCGCGATGCCCACAGCGCCGACCGCGAAGGTCAGCGCAATCTTCTTCTGGATCTTCTTCATGATGGATGTCTCCTTTTCTTGTGACCGGAACCGCGGCGGCTACACCGCCATGCACACGCTCTTGAGCTCGGTGAAGCTCTCGACCGCCGCGCGCCCCAGGTCGCGCCCGTAGCCCGACTGCTTCACGCCGCCCAGCGGCAGCGCGTTGTCGAGCACGTTGTGCGCGTTGACCCAGACCACGCCCGCCTGCAGGCGCGGCACGATGCGATGCACGGCTGAGAGGTTGTTCGACCACACGCTCGCGGCCAGGCCGTAGGCGCTGTCGTTGGCCAGGCGGATCGCATCCTCGACGTCGTCGAAGGGCACCACCGTCGCGACCGGGCCGAACACTTCCTCGCGCACGATGCGCATCGAGGGCTTCGCGTCGACGAAGACGGTGGGCTTCACGAAGCAGCCGCCGTCGAATGCGCGGCCGCCGCCGGTGACCAGCGTCGCGCCCTCGGCCACCGCGCCGTCGATGTGCGCCATCACGCGGTCCATGTGGCGGCGCGACACCAGCGGGCCGAACTGGGCCTGCGGATCGAAGCCCGAGCCGATGCGCAGCCCCTCGGCCACCAGCGCCAGCTGCGACACCACCTTGTCGAAGATGCCGCGCTGCACGTAAACGCGCGAGCCTGCGGTGCACACCTGCCCCTGGTGAAAGAAGATGCCGTTGGCCGCGCCCTGCGCCGCCGCGGCCGGGTCGGCGTCGTCCAGCACGATCAAGGGCGACTTGCCGCCCAGCTCCAACGTGAAGCGCGCCATGTTGTCGACGGCGGCATGGCCGATCAGCCGGCCCACGCCGGTCGATCCGGTGAAGCTGATCTTGCGGATGTCCGGATGGGCGGCGAGCGCCGCGCCGGCAGTCGCACCACGCCCGCACACCACGTTGAGCGCGCCCGGCGGAAAGCCCGCCTCGATGGCCAGATCGGCCAGCCGCAGCGCGGTGAGCGGTGTTTCCTCCGAAGGCTTGAGCACCACGGTGCAGCCGGCCGCGAGCGCGGGCGCGACCTTCCACAGCGCGATGGCGAGCGGAAAGTTCCACGGCACGATGGCGCCCACCACGCCCACCGGCTCGCGCCGGGTGTAGGTCACCCACTGCGGGCCCGGGATGCCGATGGAGTTGTCCAGCGTCTGGCCTTCGAGCTTGGTGGCCCAGCCCGCCATGTAGCGCACGAACTCGGCGCCGGCGCCCACGTCGACCATGCGCGCGATGCCGCGCAGCTTGCCGCTTTGCAGGGTCTCGAGCGCGCTGAGTTCGTCGGCGTGCGATTCGATCAGCGTCGACAGCGTGTAGAGCATGCGCTCGCGGTCTGCCGGGCGCAGCAGGCGCCACGCGGCGCTCTCGAAGGTGCGGCGCGCGCTGGCGACTGCCGCGTTCACGTCGGCCGCGTCGCTGTCGGGCGCCTCGGCCACGGTCATCTCGGTGGCGGGGTCGACCACGGGCAGGTAGCTGCCGCTCACGGGCGCCTCCTCGCGGCCGTCGATGTGGTTGCCGCGCCGGCGCTGCGCCAGCAGGCCCACCTGGCCGAGGTGTTCGATCGACAGGTCTCGCAGATTCATGAAGAGGCTCCGGGGCGATGCGTTGAGGAAGAAGAAAGAAGTGCCGTCACTGCATGGCCCGCGCCACGAGCAGCGTGTCGGTGAACTGCTCGAAGCGCCGCACCTTGCCGCCCTGCACCTGCCACACATGGGTGACGCGCGCGTGCATGGTCTTGCCGGTGGCGCGGTTGCGGCCGTGGTAGTCGCCGATGCCGACCACGGTGTCGCCGCCATCGACCAGCCGCTCCAGCACGAAGCGGTAGCCCTCCCACTCGGCGCCCAGTGCCTTGAAGACCTTCTCGATGACCCGCGCCGGGCCGACATGCGTGCCGGCGCAGGGAAAGCCGGCCATCTCGGTCCACTGCACGTCCTCGGCCACGTCGGCGAACATGGCGTCGAGGTCCTGGCGGTCGGAGGCGGCGTAGTGGTCGGCGACGATCTGATGGGGCGTGCGCATGAAGTGAAGCTCCTGGTGTGACAGCGAAAAAGGGAAAGAGATCAGACCGGCCCGAACTCGGGCGGATAGAAGGTCTGCGCGGCCTTGCGCATGAAGGCGCCGGCGGGGTTGTTGGCGACTTCGCCGGCACCGGTGACGCCGAGGAACTTGCCGGTCGATCGGCCCTGCGTGAAGTCGAAGAAGAACACCGACGCGACCGGAATCAGGAACTCGCGGAAGGTGAAGACGTATTGCCCGTCGTCGAACTTCCAGTAGCTCGCAAGATCCACGTCGCCGTGGCCGCGCTGCACACCGACCAGGCACTGCCAGGCGTAGCGCTCCGAGCTCAGGTAGGTGTGCTCGTAGGTGTGGTTGGGGCTGTAGGTCTGCCAGGTGCGCAGGCCGATGAGGTCGCGGGTGGCGTGCGGCTCAGTGCCCGATGCGGCAGCGCCGCCTTCGAGCGTGCCGGGCCAGAAGTCCTGCGGCACGCGCGGCTGGCCAGCAGCTTCCTCGGCGCTCACGATGCGGCAGCGGATGGCGAGCACGCGGCGCGTGCGCGTGTTGAGCACCACGGTCAGTGCCTCGGTGGGGCGGCTGCCCTGGGTGATGTCGAGGAAGAAGGTGTCGGGCGCGACTTCGATGGCCTCGTACCAGTCGCCCTGCGCCTGTCCGCCGCGTGCGCACTCTTCCTGCCAATCGATCGTGTGCTGCGTGCGCGGCTTCAGCGTGAGGCGAAAGTCGGGCAAGGCCAGCACCAGCGTCTGGCCCGCGAGCGCGTCGGTGGGCGGCAGGCGGTTGGTGGCGATGCCGAGCGCGAACTGGTCGTAGGTCTTCCAGTCGGCGGGCTTGGTGGTGGTATCGGTGCTCATGGCTTTCTTCTCAGGCTTCGTGCGCGAAGGCGATGGTGGGAAGGTCCACGGCGGAGGCGCCGCCATCGACCATCAGCGAGCTGCCGGAGACCATCGCGGCCAGCGGCGAGGCGAGGAACATCACGGCGTTCGCCACGTCCTCGGGGCTGGCGGCGCGGCCCATGGGCACGTCGCGCGTGACGAGGTCGTAGGCAGCGTCGGCATCGGCCAGCCGGTACTTGTCGACGAGCACCTGCATCTGCTCGTCGGCCATCTCGGTGCGCACCCAGCCGGGGCACACGGCGTTCACGCGCACGCCCTGCCTGCCGTAGTCGCGCGCCAGCGAACGCACGAGGCCGATGAGCGCATGCTTCATCGTCACGTAGCCGACCACGCCCGGCCCCGCGAAGTGGCCCGCGAGCGAAGACAGCACGACGATGTTGCCGCGCCGCTCGATCAGCTCCGGCAGCAGTTCGCGCGCGCAGACGAAGGCGGTGTCGAGGTTCAGGCGCGTCGAGAGCGCCCACGATGCGTCGTCGGTGGAGAGCGCATCGCCCACGCCGTGGCCGCCCGCGTTGGCGACGAGCACGTCGACGCGGCCGAACTTCTCGCGGGCCTGGGCCAGCGCGCGCCGCACGTCTTCGGTGCTGGCGGCATCGCCCGCTACAGCGAGGCCGCCGAGCTTCGATGCAACGGCCTCGAGCTGCGCGAGGCGCCGCCCCATCAGCACGACACGCCCGCCCGCCGCGGCGAACTGCGCGGCCACCGCCGCGCCGATGCCGGTGCCGCCGCCCGTGATGAACGCGACCTTGCCGGCCATGGAATTTCCTGTGGAACTCATTCGCTCTGTCTCCTTGTTCTCGTCGGAGTCGACTCTAGGTTTGGGCGCGCGTTTGCGATTGACCGAAGGCGCAGAGTCAATTGCCCGACAGCGCAAAGTCGGCGCAGCGCTCGGCCAGCATCACAGTGGGCGCGTTGGTGTTGCCGCTGACCAGCGAGGGCATCACCGAGGCGTCGCACACGCGCAGCTTCTTCATGCCGTGCACGCGCATGCGCGCATCGACCACGGCCATGCCGTCGCTGCCCATGCGGCAGGTGCCGCTCGGGTGGTAGACGGTCTTGGCGCGCTGGCGCACGTAGGCCTCGATGGCATCGTCGGCCAGGTCCTCGGCGGCGGAAGGCGCAAGCTCTTCCGACACCAGCTCGCGCAACGCCGGCGCACGCAGGATGCGGCGCGCGAGCTTCACGCCGCGCACCAGCGTGGCCAAGTCTTCCGGCGCCTGCAGGTAGCCGCCGTCGAACAGGATCGGCGCCATCGGGTCGGCGCTGCGCAGCCGCACGCTGCCGCGCGACTTAGGTCGCAGGAAGCAGGGGTTGATCGAGATGCCGTGGCCGGCCAGCGGCTCGCGGTCGACATCGCCCACCAGCACCGGCAGCACGTGGAACTGCAGGTCGGGCCGGCCCTCGCCGGTGGTGTCGACGAAGCCGCCGCTCTCCACCACGTTCGAGGTAAGCAGGCCGGTGTTGAAGAGCGTCCATTGCAGGCCGTGCTTGAGCGCCGTGAGGCCGCGGTCGTTGCCCAGCAGGCTGATCGGCTCGCGCGTGCGGCCGTAGACCGACACCTCCAGGTGGTCCTGGAAGTTCTCGCCCACGCCGGGCAGGTCGCGCGCCACCGGGATGCCGAGCGGCTGCAACTGGGCGCCAGGGCCGATGCCCGAGAGCATCAGCAGCTTGGGCGATGCCAGCGCGCCGGCCGAGAGGATCACTTCCTGGCGCGCCGTGGCCACGATGTCTTCGCCGGTGCCGCCCGCGCCCGTGCGGTAGACCACGCCGCTGGCGGCGCCGTCCTGCGTCAACACACGCATCACGTGGGCGCCGGTGACCACCGTGAGCTTCGGGTTGCCGCGCACGGCCGCGAGGTAGGTGGCCGCGGTGCTCGCGCGCCGGCCCTCGAAGGTGGTCGTTTGATAGAAGCCCACGCCCGCCTGTTCGGCGCCGTTGAAGTCGTCGTTGTAGGCCAGGCCGCTCTGCTGCGCGGCACGCAGGAAGGCCAGGCTCAGCGGGTGCCGGAAGCGCGTGTCGCTCACCTTCAGCGGCCCGTGGGTGCCGTGCAGGTCGCAGGCGAAGCGCGCGTTCGACTCGGCCTTGCGGAACCACGGCAGCACATCGCGCCAGCCCCAGCCTTCGCAGCCCTGCGCCTGCCAGCCGTCGTAGTCGGCCGGCGTGCCGCGGATGTAGACCATGGCGTTGACCGAGCTGCCGCCGCCCAGCGTGCGGCCCTGCGGCACGAACATCTTGCGGCCGCCTGCCGCGGGTTGCGGCTCGCTTTCGTAGGCCCAGGTGCGCTCGGTGCCGATCACCCGCACGAAGGTGGCGGGCATGTGGATGAAGCGGTCGTTGTCGGGCGGGCCGGCCTCCAGCAGCAGCACGCTGCGCCCCGCCTGCACCAGCCGGTGCGCCAGCACGCAGCCGGCCGAGCCGGCTCCCACCACCACGAAATCGAAAACCTGTTGCGCCATGTTCTGTCCGGATTTGTTGTTCCGGGCGGATGCTCGGCGCTGCGGCGCGCCATGGATCACCGGGGCGGGTTGGTGCAACTCAAAATGCGCTGTCGGTCAATGTGCCGGTCGGTGCCGGGGTGCCCTGCGACAATGGGGGAATGCCTTTCGCCCCATTGCAAAACGACACATTCCTGCGGGCCTGCTGGCGCCAGGCCACCGATCACACGCCCGTCTGGCTGATGCGCCAGGCCGGCCGCTACCTGCCGGAATACGTGGCCACCCGCGCGAAGGCGGGCAGCTTCATGGGGCTGGCCACCAACACCGGCTACGCCACCGAGGTCACGCTGCAGCCGCTGGAGCGCTATGCGCTCGACGCGGCCATCCTGTTCTCCGACATCCTGACCGTGCCCGACGCCATGGGCCTGGGCCTGTCCTTCGAGGCCGGCGAAGGCCCGCGCTTCGCGCGCCCGGTGCGCGACGAAGCGGCGGTGGCCGCGCTCGAAGTGCCCGACATGCAGAAGCTGCGCTATGTGTTCGACGCCGTGGCCTCGATCCGCAAGGCGCTGAATGGCCGGGTGCCGCTGATCGGCTTCTCGGGCAGCCCGTGGACGCTGGCCTGCTACATGGTGGAAGGCGCGGGCTCCAGCGACTACCGCCTCGTCAAGAGCATGCTGTACAGCCGCCCCGACCTGATGCACCGCATCCTCGCGGTCAACGCCGAATCGGTGGCCGCCTACCTCAATGCCCAGATCGACGCCGGCGCGCAGGCCGTGATGGTGTTCGACAGCTGGGGCGGCGTGCTGGCCGACGGCGCGTTCCAGGAATTCAGCCTCGCCTACACGGCGCGCGTGCTGGCGGGCCTGAAGCGCACCGGCGCCGACGGACAGCCCGTGCCGCGCATCGTGTTCACCAAGGGCGGCGGCCTGTGGCTCGACGCCATGCGCGAACTCGACTGCCAGGTGCTGGGCGTGGACTGGACCGTGAACCTGGCCTCGGCGCGCAAGCAGGTCGCCGAAGGCACCGACGGCAAGGCCAAGGCGCTGCAGGGCAACATCGACCCGAACGTGCTGTTCGCGCCGCCCGACCGGATCGAGGCCGAGGTGGCGAAGGTGCTGGACGCCTTCGGCAAGCCCCACGCCGACCGCGCCACCCAGGGCCCGACGCACATCTTCAACCTGGGCCACGGCATCAGCCAGTTCACGCCGCCGGAGCACGTGGCTGCGCTGGTTCAGGCGGTGCACGCCAGGTCGCGCGCGCTGCGCGGCTGAGCCTGCGGCGCGAGGGGTGGCCCGGCGTGCGCGCCGCCCACCCCAAAACTCGGTCCGTTGCGGTTTGTCAAGCGCAAAAACGGCATATGGGTCTGACTTATGCACAAAACACGTGCTGCAGTGCGCAAGATTGTCCGGAGGGGCGCCTTCCTTGCTCTCAAAGAGATAGCGACGCTAAGTTGTTGATTTATATAGGATTTGAATTTTGCTTTTTTTCCGGGCAATCCAGCGAGAGCCTTGATTTTCAAGGCTCGCCGACGTAACGAGCCTGCTTGTCAACAAAGTTATCCACAGAAACTCTGGATGGCTTCCAAAGCTCTGAAAAATCAACGACTTAAGCGGATTTTTTCAAAGCTGCATTAACAAACCGTGCCAAGAAGGCCTTCCATCGCCACCGCCGCCCACTCCCTCGACGGGACCAGCCAACCGACGAACGGTAGCCCCCCGACCCTGCCCTGGCGGCTCGACATCGCGGTGCAGACGCCCGCGCATGCCGCGCTGGGCGACCTGCTGAGCTACGCCAGCGCCGGCCCGCTGCCGCCCGGCACGCTGGTGCGGGTGCCGCTGGGCAAGCGCGAGGTGCTGGGCGTGGTGTGGAACGAGCCGGTTTCGCTGGAAGGCGCCGAGCCCGACATGGCGCTCAAGCCCGTGGGCGCCGCGCTCGACGCGCTGGCGCCGCTGGGCGAGGCCTGGCGCGACCTCGTGGCTTTTGCCGGGCGCTACTACCAGCGCTCGATCGGCGAGATCGCGTTGGCCGCGCTGCCGCCGCAGCTGCGCGACCTGACGACCACGCAGCTCGCGCGCCGGCTCAAGCGCAAGACCACGGCCGGGCCGGTGGCGGAAACGGCCGAGTCGGCGAACCTGATCGCGCTGAGCGCCGAGCAGACCGCCGCGCTCGAGCGCATCGAGGCCGCGAGCGGCACCTTCCTGCTGGTCGGCAGCACCGGCAGCGGCAAGACCGAGGTCTACCTGCGCTGCGTAGCCGACCTGCTGGCGCGCGAGCCCGAAGCGCAGGCGCTGGTGATGGTGCCCGAGATCAACCTCACGCCGCAGCTCGAAGCCCGCTTCAAGGCCCGCTTCGGCGAAGAGGCGGTGGTGTCGCTGCACAGCGGCATGACCAACCCGCAGCGGCTGGCGAGCTGGCTGGCGGCGCACAGCGGCGGGGCGCGCATCGTGCTGGGCACGCGCATGGCGGTGTTCGCGTCGATTCCAGGGCTCAAGCTGATCGTGGTCGACGAGGAGCACGACCCCAGCTACAAGCAGCAGGAAGGCGCGCGCTACTCGGCGCGCGACCTCGCGGTGTGGCGCGGCCAGCGCGAAGGCGCCAAGGTGATCCTCGGCTCGGCCACGCCCTCGTTCGAGAGCTGGCACCAGAGCCGGCCCGCCGAGGGCGACGACCCGGGCGGGCGCTATGTGCGGCTGGCCATGCCCTCGCGCATCGGCGCGGGCGAACTGCCGGCCGTGCGGCTGGTCGACATGAACCTGCAGCCGCCGAAGACGGTGATTTCGGGCGCGCTGCTCGACGCCATCGGCCAGCGCATCGCGCGCGGCGAGCAAAGCATGATTTTCCTGAACCGGCGCGGCTATGCGCCGGTGCTGGCCTGCGGCGACTGCGGCTGGAAAAGCGAATGCCCGCACTGCAGCGCCTACCGGGTGTTCCACAAGATCGACCGCACGCTGCGCTGCCACCACTGCGGCTTCACGGAGCGCGTGCCGCGCGCCTGCCCGGCCTGCGGCAACCCCGACATCGCGCCCGTGGGCCGGGGCACCGAGCGGCTCGAAGAGCACCTGGCGGAGCTGTTCGCCGCGGTGAAGCGGCCCGACGGCGGCGCGGTGCGCATCGCGCGCATCGACGCCGACAGCACCAGGAAGCAGGGGGCGCTCGAATCGCAGCTCGCGGCGGTGCACTCGGGCGAGGTCGACGTGCTGGTCGGCACGCAGATGATCGCCAAGGGCCACGATTTCCGCCGCATCACGCTGGTGGCCGCGGTGAACCCCGACGGCGCACTGTTCTCCAGCGACTTCCGCGCGCCGGAGCGGCTGTTCAGCCTGCTGATGCAGTCGGCCGGCCGCGCGGGCCGCGACGCCGCCTACCTGGCCTCGCAGGGCGCGACGGCCGAGATGTGGATCCAGACGCACCATGCGCAGCACCCGCTGTTCATGGCGCTGCGCCAGCACGACTACGCGGTGTTCGCCAGGCAGCAGCTCGACGAGCGCCGCGCCGCCGGCATGCCGCCGTTCGCGTTCCAGGCGCTGCTGCGGGCCGATGCGCGCGAGCAGTCGGTGGCGCAGGCTTTCCTGAACATCGCCGCCGACCAGGCCGAGGCGCTGCCGGGCGCCGACCTGGTCACGCGCTATCCGGCGGTGCCGCTGGCGATCCAGCGCGTGGCCAACGTGGAGCGTGCGCAGATGCTGATCGAGAGCCCCTCGCGCGCGGCGCTGCAGCGCCTCCTGGCGGGCTGGCAGCCGCTGCTGCACGAACTGCGCCGCACGCCCGAGGGAAAAGGCGTGATCCGCTGGCTGGTCGACGTGGATCCGCACAGCATCTGAGCGATTTGTCCTGCAAGGCCGGCCGGCACGCACCGCCAAGGTGCCTTGCATGAACACCCATTCCGCCCACTCGACGAACATGACGACCACGGCCCGCCGCCTGCCGCTGTTGCCCCTGCTGCTGGCGGCAACCCTGGCATTGGCGCCCGTGGTGGCACCCGCGCAGCAGGCCGCGCCGGCCGGCGACGCGAGCGCCCTGCGCGGCAAGCTTCAGGCGCTGGCGCCGCAGCTGGCGCGCAACGCCTTCAAGCGGCCGCTGACCATCGAATCGAACGAGGCCTCCGACCGGCTGAGCGGCGATGTCTACGCGCTGGTCGACCACCCCTTCAACACGGTGAGCGGCGCGCTGCGCACGCCGGCCGCGTGGTGCCAGGTGCTGATGCTGCACCTGAACACCAAGAGTTGCGCCGTGAAGAACGGCGGCGGCGCGCTCGAGCTGGCCGTGGGCCGCAAATTCGACCAGCCGCTGTCGGACACGCAGAAGATCGACTTCGACTACAGCCTCGCCAGGACCGACGCCGGCTACCTGAACGTGCGCCTGAGCGCGGCCGACGGCCCGCTTTCCACGCACGACTACAGCATCGTGCTGGAGGCCGCGCCGGCCGACAACGGCAAGACCGCCATCCACCTGAGCTATGCCTACGCCTACGGCACCGCCGCGCGCTTCGCGATGAAGAGCTACCTGGCCACGCTGGGCAGCGACAAGGTGGGCTTCACGAAGCAGGGCCAGGGGGGCGGCTACATCGGCGGCGTGCGCGGCGTGGTGGAACGCAACACCATGCGCTACTACCTGGCGATCGACAGCTACCTGGACGCCCCGGCGCCCGCGCAGCTCGACCAGCGCCTGGGCGCGTGGTTCGACGCGACCGAGCAATACGCGCAGCAGCTGCACGAGGTGGACAAAAGCGACTATCTCGCCATGAAGCGCCACGAGTTCGAACGCCTGGGCACGGCGTCCTGAAGCGAGAACCGCGATTCTCAGTGGTAGCCCGTGGGCTCCTTGCCCATGTCGACGTAGCGCAGCTCGTCATGCCGGCGCCTTGCGATGCTGACGGGCCAGGCAAACACCACCAGGCTCAGCGCGGCCAGCGCAATGGCGGTGGCCGTGCCGAACTTGCCGGCATGCCAGAACCAGCCGACGCTGGCGAGCCAGACAAACCACAACAGGATGCGAACCAGTATTGCCATTGCGCGCCCCATTCACATCTTTGACTTGCGACCACTGTAGCAGCGGTTTTGCAAACTCAAGCATTCAACTGAAGCGGTAGCCGCCGCTATGCCTTACGGCCACCCCTGGCTTACCCGAAAATTTGTGAAAAAAAGATTGACGGAAAGCCTCGCCGCTGCTCAAGCTGTTACAGAGTAAACGCGCGAACTCCGCGCGGGATCCGCGTTCAAAAATAGCTCGCTCACTGCAAGGGGTCGCCGTGAAACCGCCATCTGTCTCTGGTTGGGTTTTGTCCTTGGTATCCCTTGCCTGCGCCATCGGCGCATCCACGGCATCCGCTGCCGAACTGGAACTGCAGGGCAACCGGCTGGTGGTGTCGGGCACGCTCGACGGCAGCGCGATCAAGGAATTCACCGAGCACCTGGGCGGCGGCGCGGTCCACACCGTGGTCTTCGAAGATTCTTTCGGCGGCACCGCCGAAGCAGCCGGCGCCTTTGCCGACGCCATCCGCAGCAGCGGCGTGCAGACCGAGGTGCGGGGCCAGTGCATGGCCGCCTGCGCCTACGCTTTCCTGGCGGGCAAGACCCACCGCTTCGGCTACGGCCTGCAGGTCAACGGCATCATGCTGCCGGTGGCGGTGCGGCCCACGGCGGCCGAACTCGCGGTGCGCTGGCGCGGCGACGAAGCCCACAAGACCCTGGCCGACTTCACGCCCGCCCCCACCCCCGTGACCCCTGCCGTGGCAACCACGGCGGCCACGGCCACCACCGTGGCATCGGCCGCGCCGGTGGACGCCGGCGGCCCGCCGCCCAAGGACAACTGGCAGCCCGAGCACGGCGTGCTCTTCACGGCCAGCCCGTCGCTGTTCGGGCGCATCTACAACACCTATTACTGCGACGGCACGCAGGGCCGCGATTTCTCCAAGTGCGAGCGCCTGCCCGACGCCGACCCGTACAAGCTCGGCGTGCTGACGCCGTAGTCAGTGCCGCCGGCTCAGTGCAGCAGGCCCACCGCCAGCGGAAAGCTGAAGAACGCCACCACCGTCGTCCACAGGATGATGCGTGCGATGCGGCCGTTGTCTGCGCCGAAGCGCTCGGCCAGCATCGACACGTTGCTGGCGCTGGGCAGCGCCGCCACCAGCACCATCACCACCAGCGCGGCGGGCGCCAGCGGCAGCCCCAGCGCGATGGCGCCCAGCCCCAGCCCCCAAATGAGCAGCGGGTGCACCAGCAGCTTCACCGCCACCACCGGCAGCACGTCGCTCCAGGGCGCCCGGGGCGCGGGCTGCACGCCGGTGCCCAAGAGCGCCTCGGCCACCGCCGCGCTGGCATCGTGCTCGCGCGCCAGCAGGGCCGAGCGGGCCAGCACCGCGCCGATGGTGAAAAGCGCCACCGGCGACGCGGCGTCGGCCAGCATCGCCACGGTGCGCTCCAGCGGCCCCGGCAGCTGCCAGCGCGCGGCCGACAGCAGCACGCCCAGCAGGATCGACCACGGCATCGGGTTGACCAGGATGCCGCGCAGCGCCTTGCGCGCCGCCTGCGCCGCGCCGCCGCCCGCGGCGCCCGCACCCACCCCGTCGAG
The DNA here is from genome assembly GCF_022009635.1 of Variovorax paradoxus. NCBI lineage: Bacteria > Pseudomonadati > Pseudomonadota > Betaproteobacteria > Burkholderiales > Comamonadaceae > Variovorax > Variovorax paradoxus. The sequence continues at coordinate 1,291,761 of NZ_CP091716.1, read as the reverse complement.
CCGCGACAGCCCGATGCACAGCGACGAGGTGACGACCATGTCGAACGCGATCGCGATGATCATCGGCCCGGCCGCCTGCGCCCCCAGGATCGCCACCAGCAGCGGCACGCCCATGAAGCCGGTGTTCGGGAATGCGGCCACCAACGCGCCGAAGGCGCCGTCGTTCCAGCCGACGCGCGCGTTGCGCGTGAACATCACCACCCCCGCCACCACGACCAGCGCCCCCAGGCCCCAGACCAGCGCCACGCTGCCGTCCAGCAACTGCCCGATGGGCGTGCCCGCGCCGAAGCGCAGCAGCATGCAGGGCAGCGCGAAATACAGCACGAAGGCGTTGAGGCCGGGAATCGCGTCCAGCGGCAGGATTCGGGCGCGGGCGGCGCCGTAGCCGGCGGCGATTAACGCGAAGAAAGGGAAAGTAACAAGAAATACAGGCAGCACCGGCCCATTGTCGTCGCCCGCCCCGGGAGCCGCAGGGGGCTTCCCGGGGGCGCCGGCCTACAACGGCGGGAAAGGCCGTCCCCGTATCATTGCCCGCTTTGCGCACGCCCTTCCCCAGGGCGTTTTCCGGTTCCTTCTCTCCTCCATGTCTCACGGTCTCAATCCCGCGCAACTCGAAGCGGTCAACTACATGTACGGTCCCTGCCTGGTGCTCGCCGGCGCAGGCTCGGGCAAGACGCGGGTGATCACTCACAAGATCGGGCGCCTGATCCAGTCGGGGCTCGAACCCCAGCGGATCGCGGCCATCACCTTCACCAACAAGGCGGCCGCGGAAATGCGCGAGCGCGCCAAGGACCTGATCGGCAAGGACGCGCGCAAGGTCGTGGTCTGCACCTTCCACGCGCTGGGCGTGCGCATGATGCGCGAGGACGGCGCGGTGCTGGGCCTGAAGAAGGCCTTCAGCATCCTGGACTCCGACGACGTCACCAAGATCCTGAAGGACGCCGGCGGCACCACCGACATCGCCACCGCGCGCATCTGGCAGTGGACCATCAGCAAGTGGAAGAACATGGGCCTGAACGCCAAGCAGGCGGAGGCGGCCGCGGTGGACGACAACGAGCGCATCACCGCGCGCATCATGGCCCACTACGAAGAGCGGCTGCAGGCCTACCAGAGCGTCGACTTCGACGACCTGATCGGCATGCCGCTGAAGCTGCTGTACGAATTCCCCGAGGTGCGCGCCAAGTGGCAGGCCGCGCTCGGCCACATCCTGGTGGACGAATACCAGGACACCAACGCCACCCAGTACGAAGTGCTCAAGGCCCTGGCCGGCGAGCGCGGCCACTTCACCGCGGTGGGCGACGACGACCAGTCTATCTACGGCTGGCGCGGCGCCACGCTGGACAACCTGCGCAAGCTGCCGGTCGACTTCCCGACGCTCAAGGTCATCAAGCTGGAGCAGAACTACCGCTCCACCAGCGCCATCCTGCGCGCGGCCAACAACGTGATCGGCCCCAACCCCAAACTGTTTCCCAAGACGCTGTTCTCCGAACTCGGCGAAGGCGAGCCGGTGCGCATCGTCGATGCCGACAGCGAGCTGCACGAGGCCGAGCGCGCCGTGGCGCGCATCGTCAGCCTGCGCGCGGGCGACGCCACCACGCAGGGCAAGCAGTACAAGGAGTTCCGCGACTTCGCCATCCTTTACCGCGCCAACCACCAGGCGCGCGTGTTCGAGCAGGCGCTGCGCAAGGCGCAGATTCCGTACAAGGTGTCGGGCGGCCAGAGCTTCTTCGACCGCGCCGAGATCAAGGACCTGTGCGGCTGGTTCCGCCTGTGGGTCAACAACGACGACGACCCCGCGTTCCTGCGCGCCATCACCACGCCCAAGCGCGGCATCGGCCACACCACGCTGGCCAGCCTGGGCAGCTTTGCCAGCCAGTACAAGCTGAGCCTGTTCGAGGCGCTATTCAGCCCGTCGCTGCCCAGCGTGATGCCCAAGCGCACGCTGGAAGGCATCCACGAATTCGGCCGCTACATCAACGACCTGGAATACCGCGCGCGCCGCACCATGGGCGCGGAAGACTCGCGCACCTTCATGCTCGACTGGCTCAAGGAAATCGACTACGAGAAGCACCTCTACGACGGCGAGGACAGCGAATCGGCCGCGGCCTCGCGCTGGACCAACGTGCTGGAGTTCGTCGACTGGATGTCGCAGCGCGCCGGCGGCACCATCGACGACACCTCGGGCGCGGACAACCCCATCGAGACCGAGCGCAAGAGCCTGCTCGAAGTGGCGCAGACCATCTCGCTGCTCTCCACCATCAGCGAGCGCCAGCAGGACCAGGACGTGGTCACGCTCTCGACGCTGCATGCCTCCAAGGGCCTCGAATGGCCGCACGTCATGCTCATCGGCGTGAGCGAGGGCCTCCTGCCCTTCAAGCTCGACGACGACAACGGCCGCCAGCAGAAGGTCAGCGAAGACACGCTGCAAAGGCTGCAGGAAGAGCGCCGCCTCATGTACGTGGGCATCACGCGCGCGCAGCGCAGCCTGGCGGTGAGCTGGACCAAGAAGCGCAAGCAGGGCCGCGAGATGGTGCCCTGCGTGCCCAGCCGCTTCATCGCCGAGATGGGCCTGGACAAGGCCACCACCCGGGAAGACCCGCGCGAAAAGCTCAAGGCGCTGCGCGCCGAGTTCGCGCGCAAGGCACAGGACAGCGCGGCCAAGGCGGCCGCGGCCTCATCATCATGAAGACGACGAAATTCAAGACCGCGCTGCCCACCGTGCTGATGGCCGGCGCCGTGCTCGCGCTGTCGGGCTGCGTCATCGGGCGCGGCAACCCCGACTGCCCCACCGACGCGCGCGACCTGCCGCTGCAGTCGCTCTACGGCCGCTGGGAGGCACGCTTCGACGGCCTGCCCGCGGTGGCCGTGGTGCAACTGGGCAAGCACCCCGACTACGACGGCGTGCGCGGCACCATCACGCGCAACGGCGCCAGCCCGGACAAGGCGCGCGTCGCCCAACTGGCCGGCGACGTGGACGACGAGGGCGCGCTCTCCATCGACGAGTCGCAGGACGGGCGCGCCATCAGCGGCGTCTGGTCCGGCAAGCTGCAGAAGGGCTCCTGCGGCCGCGAATTCAGGGGAACGTGGCGCGACGCCTCGGACGAGAGCACGCACCCGTTCGTGCTCGCCAAGACCGCCGCCAAGGAGGAAGGAAAGCAATGACGACACGACCACACACCCGGCTGCGCACGCTCGCGGCCCTGGCCGCCTGCCTGGGCGGCGCCGCCGGCGCGCAGGCGCAAGCCGTCGACAAGCCCGCGAGCCCGCTGGCCGATTCGCAGCTCACCTGGCAGCAATGCGCCGCGCTGGGCGCCAACAACGAGGCGCGGCTGGCCTGCTTCGACCGCTGGGCGCAGCAGCAGACGCTGCCGCCGGTGTCGGTGCCCGTGGCGCCGCCGGTGCTCGCGAGCACGCAGCCGCCGGTGGACGGCACGATCCCGGCCACGCGCGTGGTCTCGGTCGCCACCACCGAAGGCTGCCGCGACCGCCAGTATTCGGCGCTGTCGCGCTTCTGGGAACTGGAGAACGCCACCGACTGCGGCACCTTCGGTTTTCGCGGCTACCGGCCGCTCAACGTGTCGATCTCGGCCGCCACCAAGAAGCCGCAGACGCCCACCTCGCCTTCGCCCGACCACACCGGCGAGCCCGTCGCCTACCAGGCCAACGAGATGCGCATCGGCCTGTCGGTGCGCACCAAGCTCGCGCAGGGCCTGCTCACGCAGGGCGACCCGGTGAAGAAAGACTCGCTGTGGTTCGCCTATACGCAGCAGTCGACCTGGCAGCTGTTCAACGGCGCCATCTCGCGGCCGTTCCGCACCACCGACCACGAACCCGAGCTGATGTATGTCTACCCGACCGACTTCCAGCTGCCCGGCGGCTGGCGCTGGCGCTATTCGGGCCTGGGCATCGTGCACCAGTCGAACGGCCAGAGCCTGCCGCTGTCGCGCAGCTGGAACCGCGTCTACCTGATGGGCGGCGCCGAGCTGGACGACCGCTTCACCATCACCGGCCGCATCTGGAAGCGCATCTCCGAGAGCGCCGCCAACGACGACAACCCCGACATCGCCGACTACATCGGCCGTGCCGAAGTCACAGGCCGCTGGAACCTGAACCGCGACAACCAGCTGGCCGTGACCGTGCGCAACAACCTGCGCGACAGCGGCCGCGGCTCGATCCGCCTCGAGTGGCTCAAGGCCATCGGCGATCCGACCAAGAGCAACCTGCGTTTCCACACGCAACTGTTCTCGGGCTACGGCGACACGCTGGTGGACTACAACCGCAAGCGCACGGTGCTGAGCATCGGCCTCAGTCTTGTGGACTTCTGACCTCTTTCATACGCAGACAAAACCAATGAGCGCAGACCTCACCCCCGTCGACGACACGCAGCGCGAGATCATCGCGGCGCTGCATGTCGCGCCCGTCTTCGACGCCGCCAGCGAGCTGGAGCGCCGCGTCGACTTTCTCGCCAGCTACCTGAAGCAGACCGGCCTGAAGACGCTGGTGCTGGGCATCAGCGGCGGCGTCGATTCGCTGACCGCAGGCTGCCTGGCGCAGCGCGCCGTCGAGAAGCTGCGCGCCGAAGGCCGCGACGCCAGCTTCATCGCCATGCGCCTGCCCTACGGCGTCCAGAAGGACGAAGCCGAGGCGCAGGCCTCGCTCGCCGTCATCAGGCCCGACCGCACCATCACCGTCGACATCCGCCCCGCGGCCGACGGCATGCTCGCCGCGCTGAAGGCCGGCGACCTGAAGTTCCGCGACGCGGCGCATGAAGACTTCGTGCTCGGCAACATCAAGGCGCGCGAGCGCATGGTGGCGCAGTTCGCTGTGGCCGGCGCGCACGACGGCATCGTCATCGGCACCGACCACGCGGCCGAGGCGCTGATGGGCTTCTTCACCAAGTTCGGCGACGGCGCGGCCGACATCACGCCGCTCACCGGCCTGAACAAGCGCCGCGTGCGCGCGGTGGCGCAGTTGCTGGGCGCACCCGACGCGCTGGTCTACAAGGTGCCCACCGCCGACCTCGAGTCGCTGGTGCCGGGCAAGCCCGACGAAGATGCCTTCGGCGTGACCTACGAGCAGATCGACGATTTCCTCGAAGGCAAGCCGGTGTCGGCCGAGGCACGCCGGATCATCCTGTCCACCCACCGCAAGAGCGCCCACAAGCGCGCCCTGCCCGTCGAGCCGCCGGCACCCGCCGCGCTCGGCTGAAGCTGGCGACCACTCTGTGGCCGGGCCGCGCGTGCAGGGGCCCGGAGGGGCCCGGTGTAGACTGCTAGGTTTTTCGATTTGACGGTAATGGTGCAAGCGTCACGGCGCACAGGTTTCACCGGTTCGCCGCTCGTGCGCTTGCTTTCCAGGCTGACCGACAGCGACGTCGGGCAACCCCGGCAGACCACCGCCGAGCGGCTGAGCCAGTGGTTCGGCTGGACCGACGACATCTCGCTGTCCGCGGCGTTGAACGCCGGCCCGGCGAGCTCTCTTTCCAGTGCAAAAGCCTCCGCGAGCGCCGAGGAAGCCGAGTGCGCCCGCGTGCGCGCCGCGCTGACCAAGGCCATCGCGTCGGACAGCGCCGCCCCCGCGGACGCCACCGACTTCGCCCCGCTGCGCCAGCGCTACCTCGCCCGGCAACAGGCGATGGAAGTCGCCATCGGCCCGCTGCGCAGCCGCCTGCGGACCACGCTGGCAGGCCGCTCGCAGGCCATGGCCAAACTGGCGGCGGTGGACGTGGTGATGGAGCAGGTGCTGGCCGCGCAGGAGCGCAGCCTGATGTCGAGCGTGCCCTCGCTGCTCGAAAAGCGCTTCAAGCGCCTGCGGCAGGCTGCGCTGGAAGCCCAGGCCGAACAGAGCGAACAAACCGATCAGACGGAGCACCCCGGCAGCGCCCCCCGCCCCGCGCCCGCATGGCAGGACGTGTTCCACAAAGACCTCCAGGACGTGCTGCTCGCCGAACTGGACTTTCGATTTCAACCGGTCGAAGGGCTGCTCGAGGCCCTTCGCATGAAGCAACCAGGCTGACATGACCAGATTTCTTCCTCACGCTGTGTTCGCAGCGGGCTTGGCCGTCGTGGGCTGGGTCGCCGTCGGCTACGTCGGCGCGAACCCGCTGGCGCTGGCCGTCACCGCGCTCGTCGCCGCCTTCTACCTGATGGGCGCGCTGGAGCTGCGCCGTTTCCAGCAGGCCACCGACACCCTGTCGCGCGCCGTGGCCGAACTCTCCGAAGCGCCCCCCAGCCTCGGCGCCTGGCTCGCAAGCCTGCCCGCCTCGCTGCAGAACGCGGTGCGCCTGCGCATCGAGGGCGAGCGCGTCGGCCTGCCCGGCCCCGCCCTCACACCGTACCTGGCCGGCTTTCTCGTGCTGCTGGGCATGCTCGGCACCTTCCTGGGCATGGTGGTCACGCTCAACGGCACCGGCCTTGCGCTCGACAGCGCGACCGACCTGCAGGCCGTGCGCTCCTCGCTCTCGGCGCCGGTGAAGGGCCTGGGGCTGGCCTTCGGCACCTCGGTGGCCGGCGTGGCCGCATCGGCCATGCTGGGCCTCATGTCGGCGCTGTGCCGGCGCGAGCGGCTGCAGGCCGGCCAACTGCTCGACAGCAGGATCGCGACCACGCTGCGCGTGTTCTCGCAGGTCCACCAGCGCGAAGAATCGTTCAAGCTGCTGCAGCAGCAGGCGCTGGCCATGCCCGAGCTGGTCGGCCAGCTGCAGGCCATGATGGCCGCGCTGGCGCAGCAGAGCCAGGCGCAGAACGATCGCCTCATCAGCAGCCAGGACAGCTTCCACGGCAAGGCCGAGGCGGTGTACGCGGGCCTTGCCACGTCGGTCGACCAGTCGCTGCGCCAGAGCCTGACCGAGAGCGCGCGCATCGCCGGCGCGGCGATCCAGCCGGTGGTCGAGGCCACCATGGCCGCCATCGCGCGCGAGACCGCCGCGCTGCACGGCACGCTCTCGCAGACCGTGCAGCAGCAGCTCGAAGGCCTGTCGAGCCGGTTCGCGGCCACCACGGCCGGCGTCGCCGACACCTGGCAGACCGCGCTGGCCGAGCACCGGCAGACCAGCGAAGCCCTCTCCGGCGAAGTACGCGGCTCGCACGACCGCTTCGCCGAGACCTTCGCGCAGCGCTCGGCCGCACTGGTCGACAACGTTGCCGCGCAGCTCGAGCGCACCGTGGGCAGCGTGTCGAACACCTGGAACGGCGCGCTCGCCGAACACCAGCGCGTGAGCGAGAAGCTCTCGGCCGATTCGCAACAGGCGCTGACCGCCGCCGCCGCCACTTTCGAACAGCATTCGGCCTCGCTGCTGCGCACCGTGGGCGAGGCCCATGCCGAGCTGCAGACCGACATCGCATCGCGCGACGAACAGCGGCTGGCCGTGTGGACGCAATCGCTGGCAGCCATGGCCGCTGGGCTGAAAGACGAATGGCAGCAGGCCGGCGCGTACGCGGCGGGCCAGCAGCAGCACCTGCTCGACACGATCTCGCAGGTGTCGACGCGCGACGAACAGAAGCTCGCCGCATGGACCCAATCGCTCGCGGCGATGGCGGCCGCGCTCAGGGAAGAATGGAAGCAGGCCGGCACTTACGCGGCAGGCCAGCAGCAGCACCTGCTCGACACGATCTCGCAGGTGTCGTCGCGCGACGAGCAGAAGCTCGCCGCGTGGACCCAATCGCTCGCGGACATGGCTGCGGCGCTCAGGGAAGAGTGGCAACAGGCCGGCGTGCATGCGACGGGCCAGCAGCAGCTGCTGCTCGATGCCATCTCGCAGATTTCGTCGCGCGACGAACAGCGCCTCTCCGCATGGACCGGATCGCTCGCATCGATGGCGGCGGCGCTCAAGGAAGAGTGGCAGCAAGCCGGCGCGCACACCACCGGCCAGCAACAACAGCTGCTCGATGCCATCTCGCAGATTTCGTCACGCGACGAGCAGCGCCTTTCCGCCTGGACCGGATCGCTCGCGACGATGGCCGACACGCTGAAGGACGAATGGCAACAGGCCGGCGCTCAATCAGCAAGCCAGCAGCACCAGTTGCTCGAGCAGGTGGCGCAGACCGCGCGCGAGATGTCGTCGCAAGCCGACGCGCATGCCAAGGCCACCGTCGCCGAAATCGCCCAGCTGCTGCAGGCCGCCTCCGAGGCGCCGCGCGCGGCGGCCGAAGTGGTCGCGGAGCTGCGCCAGAAGCTGTCCGACAGCATGGCGCGCGACAACGCGATGCTGGAAGAACGCAGCCGCATCCTCGAGACGCTTTCCACGCTGCTCGACGCGGTGAACCATGCCTCCATCGAGCAGCGCGCGGCGGTCGATTCGCTGGTGGCTGCTTCTGCCGAGGTGCTCGAGCGCGTGGGCGGCCGCTTCACCGAACAGGTCGAGGCCGAGACCGGCAAGATGACCGGCATTGCCGCGCAGATCACCGGCGGCGCCGCCGAGGTGGCGAGCATGGGCGAAGCCTTCGGCCTGGCGGTGCAGATGTTCAGCCAGTCGAACGACAAGATGGGCGCGCAGTTGCAGCGCATCGAGGCCGCGCTGGGCAAGTCGATCGCGCGCAGCGACGAGCAATTGGCCTACTACGTGGCGCAGGCGCGCGAGGTCATCGACCTGAGCATCATGTCGCAGAAGCAGATCGTCGAAGACCTGCAGCAGCTTGCGAGCCGCCAGGCCGCGGTGGGCAGCGAGGCGTGATGCGCGAGGACATCGACGAAAGCGGCCTGGAGCCGGGCGTGCCGGTGTGGGCCGTCTTCGGCGACCTGATGTCGGGGCTGCTTGGCGCGTTCGTGCTGATCCTGGTGTGCGCGCTGGGCATGCAGATGGAGCTTGCGTCCAAACTGGAGACTGAGGTGCAGCAGCGGCGCGCGGAAGCCCAGCGCCGCGAGGCGCTCGAGCAGGCGCTCGCGGGCCCGCTCGCGGCCGGCCGCGTGACACTGAACAACGGCCGCATCGGCATCAGCGGCAATGTGCTGTTCGCCTTCAATTCCGCCGACCTGCAGCCCGAGGGGCGGCAACTGCTCAAGAGCCTCTCGGCGCCATTGGCTGCCTACTTGGGCAGCCGCGACGAGATCCTGATGGTCAGCGGCTTCACCGACGACCGGCAGATGCGCGGCGACGCGCGCCGCTTCGCCGACAACTGGGAGCTGTCGGCCCAGCGCGCGCTCACGGTGACGCGCGCGCTGATCGAGGAAGGCATGCCCTCCTCCTCGGTGTTCGCCGCGGCCTTCGGCTCCGAGCAGGCGGTGGCGTCGAACGCCGACGCCGAGGGGCGCTCGAAGAACCGGCGCGTGGAAATGGCGCCGACGCCGCGCCCCTCTTCCACCGGCACCGCCAACGCGAAGCGCCGTGAGTAGCCAGGAGGAAGTCGTGGCCGGCAACGTGGCGATGGTCGAGGCGTGGATCGCGCGCGGCGACCACCGCTTCGACCCGGTGCGCTTCCGCTTCATCGAGGCACTGGCCCGGCGCGCGGACACGCACGAAGGCGAAGCCCGGCGCCTGCTCGACGACAGGGTGGCCACGCTGCTTGCCGCGTACGGCAAGGACATGGAAGCCGCCCATGCAGCCGCGGCGGCAGACGAGCCGCAGGAAGCACAACAGCAGCAGCCATGCGAACGCAGCGCGCTCGCGGAGCTGGTGGATCACGCCGCTCACAACTCGCCCCTTCCCGCCGGCATGCCCGCGGTGCCCGCGGACGCCACGCCCGGCCAGTCGCACGCCCCCGAACTGAAGACGCTGCGCTATTTCCGCAGCACCTGGTCGAAGCTCAGCGCCGACCTGCGGCTCACGCAGTCGCTGGCCAAGGTGCCGGAGAACGCGGGGCCGCTCAACTCGCATCACCTGGTTCACCGCGCGCTCACGCTGATGCGCGACCTGTCGCCGGAGTACCTGAACCACTTCATGTCTTACGTCGACACGCTGTCGTGGGTCGAGCAGGCGAAGCACAACGCCAGCGCGCCGGCCGCCACCGGCACCGCGCGCGGCGAAGGCGCCGCCCGGAAGACGACGCGCGCCGGCAAGGCCGGCTGAAGCCGGCGCGGGCGAGTCGCGCAGGGGGCTGCGATCCGGCGGCAGTCTCGGGCACAGTGCCGGGCGGAAAGACGTGACCGACGCGGCGCCAAGGTGCAAGATCGCGGGCCGGTGCATTCACCCCGGGCAGAACCCTCGCGAGGACCCATGACACAAGACATGCGACAGACCTTCGACGCCATGCGCGCCGCCAGCCTGCGCGGCCAGACACAGCCGTGGCCCGAACGCGCCGACCGCCTGCGGCGGCTGCGCGCGCTGGTGAAGGACAACCGCGAACAGATCGCCGCCGCCATCAGCGCCGATTTCCACAACCGCGCGTTCCAGGAAACCGAACTGGCCGAGGTGTTCCCCGCGCTCGAGGGCATCGCGCACGCGCTGCGCCACGGCAGGCACTGGATGCGGGTGCGCCGCCGCTCGACCGGCCTGTGGTTCAAGCCCGCGTCGTCGAAGATCATGCCGCAGCCGCTGGGCGTGGTCGGCATCGTGGTGCCGTGGAACTACCCGCTGTACCTGGCCGTGGGGCCGATGACCGCCGCGCTGGCGGCGGGCAACCGCGTGATGGTGAAGCAGTCGGAATACACGCCGCGCTTCGCCGAGCTGTTCGCGGCGCTGGTGAGCAAGGCCTTCGCGCCCGACGAGATCGCCGTGGTCAACGGCGACGCCGAGGCCGCGCGCGAGTTCTCCGCCCTGCCCTTCGACCACCTGCTCTTCACCGGCTCCACGGCCGTGGGCCACCACGTGATGCGCGCGGCGAGCGACAACCTCACGCCGGTGACGCTGGAGCTGGGCGGCAAGTCGCCCGCGATCATCGGGCCCGATGCCAACTTCGATAAGGCGGTGGAACGCATCCTCGTGGGCAAGACGCTGAACGCGGGCCAGACCTGCATCGCGCCCGACTACGTGCTGGTGCCCGAGGGCCAGCAGCAGCGCTTCGCCGAGAGCGCGCGGCGCGTGTTCGCGTCGATGTACCCCGACCTGGGCAGCGGCAACACCGACTACACCAGCATCGTGAGCCCGCGCCACTTCGCGCGGCTGCAGGAGCTGGCGGCCGCCGCGCAGCAGGAAGGCGCCTCGGCGGTGCCGCTGTCGGACACCGCGCCCGACGCCGCCACGCGCCGCTTTCCGCCGGTGCTGCTGACCGGCGTGAACGACGGCATGCGCGTGATGCGCGAGGAAATCTTCGGCCCGCTGCTGCCGGTGCTGCCCTATGGCGGCATCGACGAAGCCATCGCCTACGTCAACGCGCATCCGCGCCCGCTCGCGCTCTACCTGTTCGAGAAGAACGGCGCGACCATCGACCGCGTGATGAGCCAGACGGTGTCGGGCGGCGTGTCGATCAACGACACGCTGCTGCACATCGCGCAGGACGACCTGCCCTTCGGCGGCGTCGGCGCGAGCGGCATGGGCGCGTACCACGGGGAATACGGCTTCGAGACTTTCTCCAAGCTGAAGCCGATCTTCCGGCAGTCGGCGTTCAACGGCGCGGGCCTGTTCAGGCCGCCCTACGGCAAGACCTTCGCGCGGATGATGAAGCTGCTGGTGCGCTGAGCCAGGGCCGGCCGGCCGCCGTCAACCGGCCGGCCGCGTGACGACCTTCCAGCGCCCGGCCCCGATCTGCGCCGCATAGGGCGCGGGAATGCCGACGTGGAAGCCGCCGTCGCGCACCATGGCGTCGTAGCCGCACACCGGCTGCCCGGCATCGTCGTACAGCGTCCAGTGCACCGGCGTGCCGTCTGGCGCGGCATGCGCCACATGCATCGACGGCGCGCCGATGTTGGCGCCCACGTGGGCGTAGCGCGCGTCCACCGCCATCGGCGGATGCGGCGGAAACGGCTGGCTGCCGGGCAGGCCGAACCATTCGTCGTGCATGCACAGGCTGCCCTGCGCGACCTGCCAGACACGATGCCGCAGGAAATGCTGGTCGGCGTAGCGCGACGAGAAGGGCCGGCTGCGCAGGTAGGCGCGCATGTCGGTCGCCACGTCCGTGAACACGCCGCGGCAGGCGCCCCACATGCCGGCGAGCATCAGCTCGCTGTGCGTGTGGTAGTCGCGCATGACATGGAACCAGCGGCCCGAGTCGCACCACGCCTGCACCGCCGCGCGGTCGCGCGTGGACAGCAGCGAGTCGGCGTCGCGGAACTGCACGCGGTCGATCTCCCCGTCGTCGAGTGCCAGGAAGCGCCACATGGTGCCCGGCAGGTCGTGGCCGCCGAGCGCCTGCACGTCGATGATGCCCGCGCCCTCCAGTCCCAGCCGGTGCCGCACCGCCGCGGGCACCGAGCCGTCGAGGTAGAAGCGGCAGGCCCATGCGGGAAACAGCTCCCGCGCGGCGCGCACGTTGAGCACCGCCATCTCGCAATAGCGCGGATCGGCGCCGAACAGGCTGAAGGCGATGACGTTGCGCTCGGGCCTTCCGGGGTCGAAGGGCGGCGGCGGCACCGACGTGGCCGCGGCCGACACGGCGGCCGGCCTTTCCCGTGCGGCTTCCTGCATCTTGAGCCGCAGCGACACCGTGCCGTACTCGCGAACCTCGTCGCGCTTGCCCAGCTGCCCCGCCGCCTCCGTCAGGCCGTCGAAGGTGTTGGCCGTCTTCAGCTGCTCCACGGCGCGGCGGTAGGTGTCGTAGGCCTGCTGCGGCCGATCGAGCCGCAGCTGGCACAGCGCCATGTCGGCCAGCGGCTGCGGGCTGCGCGTGGCGTGCCAGGCCTGCGTCGCGAACCCGAGTGCCTGCGCGAAGTCTCCCTGCGCGAAGGCCGCGCGGAAGCGGTCGCCCAGCGCGGTGAGCAATTGCCGCGACGGCGCCGGGCCGCGGTTGGGGATGGGCGGTCTGCGGTTCATAGCACGCTCACCTCTCGCGCAGCGCCTCGCTCGCCTTGTTCAGCGGCTTGATGAGGTAGTCCAGCACGGTCTTGCTGCCGGTGTGGATGTCCACCGTGGCGATCATGCCGGGCACGATGGGGAAGCTGCGCCCGCTCCTGTTCTTCAGGTGGTCGGCGTCGGTGCGGATGTACACGCGGTAGTAGTACACGTCGCGCTTCACGTCGTCCTGGATGGTGTCGGGGGAGATGGTCGTCACCTTGCCGGGCAGGCCGCCGTAGATGGCGTAGTCGTAGGCCGTGACCTTCACCGTCGCGTCCTGCCCCGGGTGGATGAAGGCCACGTCGCGCGGCGAGATGCGTGCCTCCACCAGCAGCTTCTCGTCCAGCGGCACGATCTCCATGAGCTTGCCGCCCGGCGGCAGCACGCCGCCCACGGTGGTCACGACGATGTCTTTCACGATGCCGCGCACGGGCGACGCGAAGGTCAGCCGCGTGAGCGAATCGGAACGCCCGCGCGTCACCGAGCGCTGCGCCTCTATCTCGGCGTTGGCCTTGGCGAGGTCTTCGCGCGCCTTCACGTAGTACTGGCTCCTGAGGTCGGCGGCCTTGGTCTCGGCCTCGTTGATCTGGCGCTTCAGGCGCAGCACCTCCACGTCGCTCGCGGCGCCGCGCGACACCAGCGGCTCCGTGAGCGCGAGTTCGCGCCGCATCAGCACCAGCGCCTGATTCACGCCGGCCAGGCTGCTGGCGAGCTGCTCGCGGCGCGACTGGTAGAGCGCGGTCTCGGTGCGCACCAGGCCGGGCTCGCCGCGCACCTCGTCCGGAAACACCAGCGGCGTACCGTTGACCTCGGCCGTCAGGCGCGCCGACATGGCCAGCGCGGCGCGCACGCGCGAGGCGCTTTCCTGCACGGTCGATTCGGTCTTGGTGCGGTCCAGCTGCGCAAGCACCTGGCCCGCGCTCACGATGTCGCCCTCGCGCACCTTCAGGTCGACCAGGATGCCGCCTTCGAGCGACTGAATCATCTGCTCGCGCGACGACGGCACCACCTTGCCGGTGCCGGTGGACACCTCGTCGAGCTTGAAGAACCACGCCCACGCGAGCAGCGCCGCCAGCATCGCGGCCACGATCCACACCACCAGCGAGGCACCCGGCAGCGGCGGCTCCACGGGCGCGTAGCGGCCCTGCGCGGCCTTGGCTTCCTTCGACTTCTTCTCCCCCTCCTGCCGGGTTGCGGGCGGCGGCCCGAGGGGGATGTCGGGCATGGCGTCAGGCATGGCCATTGGCGAGCTTTCCGAGGATCTGGTCCTTCGATCCGTCCATCACGATGCGGCCGCCCTCGAGCACCACGATGCGGTCCACCCACTGCAGCACCGGCATGCGGTGCGTCGCCACCACCAGCGTGCGCGGCGCGAGCCATCGGCCCACCGCGTCGATCACCTGGCGCTCGGTCACCTCGTCGAAATGCGCGGTGGGTTCGTCCAACAGCACGATCGACGGCTGGCGGATCAGCGTGCGCGCCAGCAGCAGCGCCTGCCGCTGCCCGCCCGACAGGCCCAGCCCGCCCTCGTGGATCAGGTCGTCCAGCCCCTCGGCGCGCGAATGCACGAAAGGCAGCGCGCCGGCCATCGCGATGGCCTCGAGCACCTGCGTGTCGGTAGCCATCGGCATGCCCAGGGTGACGTTCTCGCGGATCGAGCCGTGGAACAGCCGTGCGTTCTGCGTGAGCAGGCCCATGTCGCGCCGCAGGTCGGCCGGGTCGATCAGCCGCAGGTCGAGCGCGTCGAGCGACACGTGCCCGCGCTGCGGCGCGTGCAGCCCGGCCATGAGCTGCAGCAGCGTGGACTTGCCCGCGCCCATGCGCCCGAGCAGCGCGACCTTCTCGCCGGCCTTGACCTGCAGCTGCGCCACCGACAGCGCCGGGGCCTTGTCGTCCTTGCCGTAGCGGAACTCCGCGTTGGTCAGCGCGTAGTTTCCGTGCAGCGCCGGCACGTGCACGCGGCGCGCGTGCTCGGGCTGGTCCACCGGCCGCTGCATCAGCTGGTCGAGCCCGGTGCGCGCCACCTTGGCCTGCTGCCAGCGCGCGAACACGCCCGACAGCTGCGCCAGCGGCGAGATCATGCGCGAGGCCAGGATCGACGAGCCCACCAGCGCGCCCGTGGTCATCTCGCCCTTCATCACGAGGAAGCAGCCCGCCAGCAGCACCACCGCGTAGACGATGCCCTGCACTTCCTGCGTCCAGGTCATGAGCAGCCCGGTGAGGAAGCGCTGGCGCATGCTCACGCTGGCCGCCACGTCGTTGGCATGGTTCCACTGGTTCTGGAAGCGCGGCTCGGCGCGCATGAGCTTGATGTCCTCGATGCCCTCCACCGCCTCCACCAGCAGCGCATTGCGCAGCGCCGATTCGCGCATGCCCTCGTTGGCCAGCCGCGCCAGCGGCTTCTGCACCAGCAGCCCCGGAATCACCAGCAGCGGCACCGCCGCCAGCGCCACCCAGGCCAGCGGCCCCGCCACCATCCACAGCACCACGACGAAGAGCAGGAAGAACGGCAGGTCGGCCACCGCGCCGATGGTGGTGGAGGTGAGCAGCTCGCGCACCTGCTCCACCTCGCGCACCTGCGCGATGAAGGAGCCGGTGGACCTGGAGCGCGCGTCGTTGCGCACGCGCAGCGCATGGCCGAACACCAGGTCGGACACCTTCAGGTCGGCGCGCTTGCCGATCACGTCCGAGATGTGCGTGCGCGACATGCGCAACAGGAACTCGAAGGCCACCGCGAGCATCACGCCGCCGAACAGCACCCACAGCGTGGACTCCGACTGCGCGGGCACCACGCGGTCGTAGATCTGCATCGAGAACACCATGCTGGAGAGGGCCAGCACGTTGGCGAAGACGGAGGCCAGCACGATGTCGCCGTAGCGGCGCCAGTCGCGCAGCGCGATCGACCAGAACCAGTTGGCCTGGTAGGGCCGGATGTAGTCGTCCACCCGCGCGTCGGGCACCGAGGTCTGCGGCCGCAGGATGGCCACGCGCCGCACCCGGCGGCGCAGTTCGTCGGCCGCCACCGCCGTCTCCAGCCCGTGATCGCCGCCCAGCAGCACGCCCAGCCGGCCCTTGCCGTCGCTGGTGCGCACCACGCCGACCTCGCCGTCGTCGAACTCCACCGCCAGCGGCAGCCGCCAGGGGTCCAACTGCGCATCGGAAAAGGCATCCAGCCGCAGCGACAGGCCGAGCTGGCGCGCCATGTGGTCGAGCAGCGTGTCCAGCGGCGCGCCGCGCTCCCAGGCCAGCGTGACGCGCGCGCTCTCCTCGGAGGCGCCGATGCCGTAATGGCGCGCCACGAAGACCATGGCGTCGAGCCAGCTGGTGTACTGGCGGGGAAGTTCCCTGGCGTTCATGGCAGCAGCTCCATGCCCTGGACGGTGGTGTTGTCCAGCCCGTAGAACGCGCGGGCCTGGCCCGTGGCGCCGATGTAGCCGACGCGGCTGGCCCAGAGGTCGTGCACCACGGCCTCCTGCTCGGCGGCGGCCTGGTAGATCTCCTGCTCGGCGTTGAGCAGGTCGAGGATGGAGCGCGTGCCCAGCGTGTACTGCTCGCGGTACAGGTCGCGCGCCTCCACGATGCTGCGCCGCCGGTCGGCCAGCACGCCCAGGCGCGCCTGCGCGCCGACGACCTGCTCGCGGTAGTTGCGCGCCTGGTCGCCGGCGTTGAGCCGCGCGGTCTCGATGCGCATGCGCGCGGCGTCCTCGGCGGCGGTGGCCGCGCGCACCTGCGCGTCGAGCGCGCCGCCTTGGTAGATCACGCTGGTGAGGTTCAGCATGACCGTGTGGTAGGTGCCGTTGCGCTCCAGCGTGGCGGGGTTGATGCCGCCCATGGCCTTGTTGACGGCGGCGTCCACGGTGAGCGTGGGATAGCGGTTGGCGCGCGCCACCTCCAGCTGGGCCGAGGCGGCGCGGCGCTCGGCCTCGGCCGCGAGCACATCGGGCAGCAGGCTGGCGTCGGGCTGCGCGTCCACGCTCAGGGCGCGCGCCAGATCGTCGGGCAACGGCGCCAGCTCGGGCGGCACCACGCCGGGGCCCAGCAGCGTGCCCAGGCGCTCGCGCCACTGCGCCAGCTGCGACTTCACCTGCAGAAGATTGGCGCGCGCGCTGTCCACGCGCGACTCGGCCTGGATCGGGTCGGCCTTGGTGCTGAGCCCCGCGTTGGCGCGCAGCCGCGCGGTCTCGAGCACCGCCTGCACAGCCTGCACCTGGTCCTGCGCGATGGCCAGCAGCGACTGGTAGCGGTGCGCCATCACCACGGCCTCGGCCGCCTGCTGCGCCACCGCGTCGATCTGCTTGAGGATGGCCGCCTGCTGGCGCTGCACCAGGGCCTGCGACTGCGCCACCGCGCCGCCGACCTTGCCGAAGTCGTAGAGCATCTGCGAGACCGAGGCCGAGGCCACGGTGCCGGTGCTGCCGCCCTGCGACGCTGGCGCGTTGCTGGTGCCGCCGCCCACGCCCACGCGCACCTGCGGGTAGTAGCCCGCGCGCGCCACGTCGACCCCGCCGGCCTGCTGCGCCAGCGTGGAGATCGCATCGGAGATCGACGGATGGCGCGCCACCGACTGGCGCACCGCCTCGTTCAGCGTCAACGGCTGCGTGCTGGCCTGCGCCTGCGGCAGCGGCCGCCCCGGCTTCAGCTCGAGTTCCCTGGCCAGCGAACTCGGCGCGAGCCGGCGCGCCAGCTTCAGGCCGCCGTCGTCGTCCGCATGGACCGGGCCCGCCGCGGCGGCCAGGGCCAGCCACGCAAGCGCAGGGAGCGTGGTACGCGCCTTCACCCTTCTCAGACCACCACCAGCTGATGGTTGGCCAGCAGCGTGGCGAGGTCGACGCTCACGCCGTTCAGCGTGAGCAGCGGCGTCATCGCATGCGCGCCGCCCGCGCCGTCGCGGTCGATGCTCAGCACGGTGCCGCCGTTGGACTGTGTCAGCTGCAGGTAGTTGCCGATCGGGTCGCCGGTGTGGGCGGCGTAGTCGGTCAGCAGCGAAGAGAGGTCGATGCGGTCGGCATCGGCGTTCGACTCGAAGCTTGCGACCTTGAAGCCGTTGACTTCGTCGAAGCCGTTGCCGCCGGTGGCGCTGGCGGCGGACAGCAGCTTGTACAGCAGCGTCTCGTGCCCCTGCTGGCCGTTGGCCGCCAGGTCGACGGTGTGGCCGGTGTCGGCTAGCGCCGCCGTCTTTTCGGCGGCCAGCGGCTGTGCCGTGTCCTGCTCCTGGGCCAGGGCGAACGACTGGATGCCGGTGCTGCCCGTGCCGCCGATCAGCAGCTGGCCGTTGCCCAGCAGCGTCTCCAGCGAGGTGGTCACGCCGGTGAGCGTGAGCAGCGGCGTGGTGAAGTTGCCGGTGCCGGCCAGGTCCACCGAGATCACGGTGTTGCCGCCGGAGTTGGTCACGTGGATGTAGTTCAGCAGCCCCGCGGAGGACGGGTCGAGCACGTAGTTGCCGGTGGCCGCGTCGCGGTAGACGTGCGCGGTGCCGGTGTAGCCCGACAGCAGCCCGCCCAGGTCGATGAGGTCGGCGTCCACGCTGGCGGCATTGGCCATGCTGCCGAGCGTGAAGCCGTAGGCCACGTCGCTGCCGTTGCCGCCGGTGGCCTTGTCGGCGCTGTTGATCAGGTTGTAGACCAGCCGGTCGTTGCCCGCGTTCAGCCCCAGGTAGTAGCTGTCGTTGCCGCCGCGGCCCTCGAACATGTTGTCCTGCAGGCTGCCCACGAAGGTGTCGGCGAGCGCGCTGCCGCGCACGCCTTCCACGTTGTTCACCGTGCCCAGGATGCCCCAGCCCGTGACCAGGTTGGTCGTCAGGTCCACGCCCACGCCGAGCGGGGCATTGCGGAAGTCCACGATGTCCATGCCGCCGGTGGCCGACCATGTCTTTGTCTCGCCCGGCAGCAGCGGCGTGCTCCAGCCCCCGCCGCCGTTGTAGATCGTGCTGCCGCCCGCCACGTTGCCCACCACGTAGGTGTCGTTGTAGCCGGTGCCGGTCATCACGTTGGGCAGCAGCGTGGAGGTGTCGGTGGTGGTCAGCACCTGGGCGCTGGTGGCGTCGCCGGGCGCCACGCTCCAGCTGAACGTGGACGACGCGCCGTTGCTGTTGGCCAGCAGCTTCACCGTGTAGGTCTGCGTGGGGTCCAGCCCGAACACGTTGACGATGCCCGAGCTGTCGTTGCCCCAGTTGCCCGACTGCGGATTCAGGATCTGCGTGGACACCAGCGTGCCCTGCGCGTTGAACACCTGCACCGTGTTGCCGAAGTAGACGTTGTTGCCCTGCGCGTTGAGGATGCGCAGGTGCAGCGAGGTGCCGTCCTTGACCTGGTTGGTGTTGGCGATCAGCTGCGTGGCGGTGTTGCCGTTCATGCCCACCAGCAGGTCGATGTCGCCGTCCCAGTCGTAGTCGGCCGCCGCGATGCTGTTCACGCTGTTGGCGCCCACGCTGGCGAGTTGCCGCGTGGCCCAGGCGCCCGCCGCTATGTTGCCGCTGTTGGTGTAGAGGTTGGCCACGCCGGTGGCGTAGTCCAGCTCGATGGCGTCCATGCGCCCGTCGCCGTTCCAGTCGACCGCCACCGAGGCATCGCCGGACAGCGTGTCGTTGGCCACCGCGATGCCGGTGGTCGACAGCGTGCCCGCGTTGTTCAGGTAGACCCTGCTCGCGGCGCCGGCCCGGGTGTTGTTGATGTACAGGTCCAGCCAGCCGTCGTTGTTGAAATCGGCCCAGGTGAGCGAGACCGGGTCGGAGGAGTTCAGCGTGTTCGCGTTGGTGCCGAACACGTCGTTGATGGCCTGCGACTCGGTCCAGTTGGCGCCGTTGAGGCTGCTCTTGCCGTTGTTGGTCAGCAGGGTCAGCGTGTAGTCGTTGTTGTTGCCCAGCGTGGTGGTGGTCGTGCTGTGCAGCGCGAGGTCCACGCGCCCGTCGTTGTTCAGGTCCACGCCCGAGACCTCGCGGCCGGTCTGCAGGTTGGCGATGCCCGCCGCGGTCAGGCCGATGCCGGTGCTGTTGCCGTAGGGGCTGAACACGCCTGCCGTGTTCTTCAGGAACGAGGCCGAGTCGGCCGCGCCGTCGCCGACGATGGCGTCCGCGAAGCCGTCGCCGTCCATGTCGATCACCGCCACGCCGCCGTAGGACACGCCGGTCAGGCCGGTGCCCACCGCGCCGGGTGTGTAGCCCAGGCCCAGCAGCCCGGTCCACAGCGGCGTGCTGTTGGTGCCGCCGGCGTTGTTGTCGGTGCCGATGGCGTCGAGGATGCCGTCCAGGTTGTAGTCGAAGAAGGAATACGCGGTCGAGCCGCCGCCCGAGAGCAGCTGCACCGCCAGGTCGGTGGTGCTGTAGGAAGTGCGCGAGGTGCCGTTGTAGATGGCCTGGTCGCCCGCGAAGCTCCAGTTGCCCAGCGCGTTGATGGCCATCGCGCCGCCGTAGCCGGTGGTATTGCTGGTGCCGTGCGCGCTGGCGGCAGCGGACAGGTGGTCTAGCACCGGCACCACGTCCAGTTGCGTGGTGCCGCTCATGCGGCTCTGGTTGCCCGCCGCATCCCACACCACGTAGCCCAGGCGGTAGGAGTCCGCGGAGGCGCCGAGCGCGACCGAGATCGTCCAGGTGCCGCCGGCGCCGACCACCGCCGTGCCCAGCACCACGTCCACGCCTTCGGTGTAGATGCCGTCGTGGTTCACGTCGTTGATGAGCGCCACCGTGGTGCCCACTTCGGCCGTGCCGCTCACCGCGCTGCTGAAGACCGCCGTGCCCGGGGCGATGGTGCGGTCGCCGTCGGAATCGATGGTGGCGGCGTTGGCCAGGCCGGGCGCCGAGAGGCCGAGCACCGGCGCGAGCAGGTCGACGGTGTAGGTCACCGTGCTGGCCGTGCCGTGCGTGCCGTTGGCCGTGTTGTCGATGCGCACCTGCGCGGCCACCGTGGCCGAGGCGGCATAGGCCGGCGGCTCGTAGCTCCAGGTGGTGGCGCCGGCCGTGCTCTGCACCGTGACCCAGGTCAGGCCGCCGTCCAGGCTGATGCGCACCGCCTCGTTGGCGTCCAGCGGCCGCGCGATGGTGCCGCTCAGCAGCGGCGTGTTGTCGCGCGTGACGAAGTCGGTGTTCAGCGCGGAGCTGTCGGAGTAGCCGCCCGCCACCGTCACGCCGGTGTCGGTGGCCAGCGCGGTGAGCGTGGCCAGCGCGTCCACCGTGAGCGTGAAGGGCGTGCCCGGCAGGGTCTCGTTGCCGGCCGCGTCGACCAGCGTCACCGTGTAGGCGTGCAGCCCGAAGCCCAGCACCGGCGGCGCGTAGGTCCAGCTGGTCTGGCCGGCGGTGAGCACCAGGGTCTGCACCAGCACGCCGTCCTGGTAGATGCGCAGCCTGTCGCCGGCCGCGACGCCGGCGGTGATGGTGCCGTTGAGCACCGGCGTGGTGTCGTCGGTGATGGCGCCGTTCAGCAGCGTGCCGGTCACCGGGCCGACGTTGTCGAGGAAGCTCGCCACGGCCGCGACCTGCGAGGGCGGCGTCAGGTCCACCACCACGGCCTGCGAGCCGGTCGCGCCGATGTTGCCGGCCGCGTCCACCACGCGCACCTGGTAGGTGTAGGTGCCGCCGGTGAGCACGCGCGCATCGACGAAGGACCACGTGCCGCCCGTCACCACGAGATCGACCCAGGCGGTGCCGTTGATGCTGATCTGCGCTTTCTCGCCCGCGCCCAGCGTGCCCACGGTGCCGTTCACGGTAAGCGAGGTGTCGTTGGTGAGGAAGTCGGTCGCGCTGACGCCGGTGTCGTCGGCGATCGAGACGATCTTGATGGGCGCCGTCGGCGGCGTGGTGTCCACCGTGATGGTGAAGCCCGCCGAGGCCGCCGCCTGGTTGCCCGCCGCGTCCGTCACCACCGCGGTGTAGACGTGCGTGCTGCCGTTGGCCAGCACCGGCGTGGCGAAGGTCCAGCCGGTGCCGCTGACGGTGGCGTTGCCGATGTAGGTGGCGCCGTCGTAGATGCGCACCGTGTCGCCGGCCGCCAGCGCCGCGCTGAGCGTGCCGTTGAGCACCGGCGTGGTGTCGTCGGTGGGCACGCCGCTGCCGAAGTTGCCGACGTTGATGCCCACGTCGTCGCTGAAGCTCGCGATGAGCGTGGTCTGCGCGGGCGGCGTGGTGTCGATGGTGAGCGAGAAGGCGGCCGAGGCCGTGCCCTGGTTGCCGGCCGCGTCGGCCACCACCGCCGTGTAGGTGTGGGTGCTGCCGTTGGCCAGCACCGGCGTGGCGAAGGTCCAGGTGGTGCCGGTGACGGTGGCGGTGCCGATGAGCGTGGCGCCGTCGTAGATGCGCACCGTGTCGCCCGCGCCGAGCGCCGCGCTCAGCGTGCCGTTGAGCACCGGCGTGGTGTCGTCGGTGATGGTGCCGCTGCCGAGGTTGCCCTGGAAGATGCCGACGTTGTCGGTGAAGGTGGCGATCAGCGCCGTCTGCACCGGCGGCGTGGTGTCGATGGTGAGAGAGAAGCCCGCCGAGGCCGTGCCCAGGTTGCCGGCCGCGTCGGCCACCACCGCCGTGTACGTATGCGTGCTGCCGTTGGCCAGCGTCGGCGTCGCGAAGGTCCAGGTGGCGCCGGTGACCGTCGCGTTGCCGAGGAAGGTGGCGCCCTCGTAGATGCGCACCGTGTCGCCGGCCGACAGCGCGGCGCTGAGCGTGCCGCTGAGCACAGGCGTGGTGTCGTCGGTGGGGGTGCCGCTGCCGAAGCTGCCCTGGTTGGTGCCCACGTCGTCCAGGTAGGCGGTGATCGCGGCGGTCAGGGTCGGCGGCGTGGTGTCGACCGTGAGCGCCAGCGGCGCGGAGGCCGTGCCCTCGTTGCCGGCCGCGTCGGCCACCACGGCCGTGTACGTGTGCGTGCTGCCGTTGGCCAGCGTCGGCGTCGCGAAGCTCCAGGTGGTGCCGGTCACCGTGGCGGTGCCGACGAGGGTCGCGCCGTCGTAGATGCGCACCGTGTCGCCAGCGGCCAGCGCGGCGCTGAGCGTGCCGGTGAGCACCGGCGTGGTGTCGTCGGTGCTGGTGCCGCTGCCGAAGCTGCCCTGCAGGATGCCCACGTCGTCGGTGTAGCCGCCGATGGTGGCGGTCTGCGCCGGCGGCGTGATGTCCACCGTGAGCGTGAAGGCGGCCGAGGCGGTTCCCAGGTTGCCGGCCGCGTCGGCCACCACCGCGGTGTAGCTGTGGCTGCTGCCGCCGGCCAGCGCGCTGGGCGCGAAGGTCCATGTGGTGCCGCTGACGGTGGCGTTGCCGATGTAGGTGGCGCCGTCGTAGATGCGCACCGTGTCGCCCGCCGCCAGCGCCGCGCTCAGCGTGCCGTTGAGCACCGGCGTGGTGTCGTCGGTGACCGTGCCGCTGCCGAAGTTGCCTTGGAGGGTGCCGACGTTGTCGGTGAAGTTGGCGATGACCGCGGTCTGCGCGGGCGGCGTGGTGTCGATGGTGAGCGAGAAGCCGCCCGAGGCCGTGCCCAGGTTGCCGGCCGCGTCGGCCACCACCGCGGTGAAGTTGTGCGTGCTGCCGTTCGCCAGCGCGGCGGTCGCGAAGCTCCAGGTGGTGCCGCTGACCGTGGCGTTGCCGATGTAGGTGGCGCCGTCGTAGATGCGCACCGTGTCGCCCGCCGCCAGTGCCGCGCTGAGCGTGCCGTTGAGCACCGGCGTGGTGTCGTCGGTGACGGTGCCGCCGCCGAAGTTGCCCTGCAGGACGCCCGCGTCGTCGGTGAAGCTGGCGATCGCCGTGGTCTGCGCGGGCGGCGTGGTGTCGATGGTGAGCGTGAAGCCGGCCGAGGCCGTGCCCAGGTTGCCCGCCGCATCGGCCACCACCGCTGTGAAGTTGTGCGTGCTGCCGTTGGGCAGCGCCGCGGTCGCGAAGCTCCAGGTGGTGCCGGTGACGGTGGCGGTGCCGAGGAAGGTGGCGCCGTCGTAGATGCGCACCGTGTCGCCCGTGGCCAGCGCTGCGCTGAGCGTGCCGGTGAGCACCGGCATGGTGTCGTCGGTGCTGGTGCCGCTGCCGAAGCTGCCCTGCAGGATGCCCACGTCGTCGGTGTAGCCGCCGATGGTGGCCGTCTGCGCCGGCGGCGTGATGTCCACCGTGAGCGAGAGGCCGGCCGAGCGCGGGCCTTCGTTGCCGGCCGCGTCGGCGACTGCCGCCGTGTAGGTGTGCGTGGTGCCGTCGGCCAGGGCCGGCGGCGTGAAGCTCCAGGTGGTGCCGGTCACGGTCGCGGTGCCCACCAGCGTGGTGCCGTCGTAGATGCGCACCGTGTCGCCCGTGCCCAGCGCCGCGCCCAGCGTGCCGGTGAGCGTGGGCGTGGTGTCGTCGGTGCTGCTGCCGCTGCCGAAGCTGCCCTGGATGGCGCCGACGTTGTCCGTGTAGCCGCCGATGGTGGCGGCCACCGTGGGCGCTGTGGTGTCGACGGTGAGCACGAGGGCCGTGGAGGCCGTGCCCTCGTTGCCCGCCGCGTCGGCCACCACGGCCGTGTAGCTGTGGGTGCTGCCGTCGGTCAGGGCCGGCGGGGTGAAGGTCCAGCTCGTGCCTGTGACCGTGGCCGTGCCGACCAGCGTGGCGCCGTCGTAGATGCGCACCACGTCGCCCGTGCCGAGCGCCGCGCTGAGCGTGCCGGTCAGCGTCGGCGTGGTGTCGTCGGTGCTCGTGCCGCTGCCGAAGCTGCCCTGGATGGTGCCGACGTCGTCGACGTAGCCGCCGATGGTGGCGCTCTGCAGCGGCGCGGTCGTGTCGACCGTGAGCACGAGGGCCGTGGAGGCGGTGCCTTCGTTGCCGGCCGCGTCGGCCACCACGGCCGTGTAGCTGTGCGTGCTGCCGTTGGCCAGTGCCGGTGGCGTGAAGCTCCAGGCGGTGCCCGTGACGGTGGCGGTGCCCACCAGCGTGGCGCCGTCGTAGATGCGCACCACGTCGCCCGTGCCCAGCGCGGCGCTCAGCGTGCCGGTCAGCGTCGGCGTGGTGTCGTCCGTGCTCGTTCCCGTGCCGAAGCTGCCCTGGAGGGTGCCGACGTCGTCGGTATAGCCGCCGATGGTGGCGGTCTGCGCCGGCGGCGTGGTGTCGACCGTGAGCACGAGCGCCGGCGAGGCCGTGCCCTGGTTGCCCGCGGCATCGCTGACCACCGCCGTGTACGTGTGCGTGCTGCCGTTGGTCAGCGCCGGCGGCGTGAAGCTCCAGGTCGTGCCTGTGACCGTGGCCGTGCCGACCAGCGTGGCACCGTCGTAGATGCGCACCACGTCGCCCGTGCCCAGTGCCGCGCTCAGCGTACCGGTGAGCGTGGGCGTGGTGTCGTCGGTGCTCGTGCCGCTGCCAAAGCCGCCCTGGATGGTGCCGACGTTGTCGGTGTAGCCGCCGATGGTCGCCGTCTGCGCGGGTGGCGTGGTGTCCACCGTGAGCGTGAAGGCCGGCGATGCCCCGCTTTCGTTGCCCGCCGCATCGGCGACCACGGCCGTGTAGCTGTGCGTGCTGCCATCGGCCAGCGCCGGCGGGGTGAAGCTCCAGGTCGTGCCGGTGACGGTCGCGGTGCCCACCAGCGTGGCGCCGTCGTAGATGCGTACCGTGTCGCCCGTGCCCAGCGCGGCACTCAACGTGCCGGTCAGCGTCGGCGTGGTGTCGTCGGTGCTCGTGCCGCTGCCGAAGCTGCCCTGCAGCGTGCCGACGTCGTCGGTGTAGCCGCCGATGGTGGCCGTCTGCGCGGGCGGCGTGGTGTCGATGGCGAGCACCAGCGGCGCGGAGGCCGTGCCTTCGTTGCCGGCCGCGTCGGCCACCACGGCCGTGAAGCTGTGGGTGCTGCCGTCGGCCAGGGCCGGCGGCGTGAAGGTCCAGGTGCTGCCCGTGACCGTGGCCGTGCCGATGAAGGTGGCGCCGTCGTAGATGCGCACCGTGTCGCCCGTGGCCAGCGCCGCGCTCAGCGTGCCGGTCAGCGTCGGCGCGGTGTCGTCCGTGCTCGTGCCGCTGCCGAAGTTGCCCTGCACCGTGCCCACGTCGTCGATGTAGCCGCCGACGGTGGCCGTCTGCGCGGGCGGCGTGGTGTCGATGGTGATGGTGAAGCCCGTCGACGCCGCGCTCTGGTTGCCGGCCGCGTCGGCCACCACTGCCGTATACGTGTGTGTGCTGCCGCTGGCCAGCGTGGGCGTAGCGAAGCTCCACGTCGTGCCGCTGACCGTGGCCGTGCCCACCAGCGTTGTGCCCTCGTAGATGCGCACCACGTCGCCCGCGGCCAGCGGTGCGCTGAGCGTGCCGGTGAGCACCGGCGTGGTGTCGTCGGTGCTGGTGCCGCTGCCGAAGCTGCCCTGCAGCGTGCCGACATCGTCGGTGTAGCCGCCGATGGCCGCCGTCTGCGCGGGCGCGGTGGTGTCCACGGCCAGCGCGAAGGCCGGCGACGGCGTGCTTTCGTTGCCGGCCGCGTCGGTCACCACCGCCGTGTAGCTGTGCGTGCTGCCGCTGGCCAGCGCGGGCAGCGCGAAGGTCCACGTCGTGCCGGTCACGGTGGCCGTGCCGACCAGCGTGGTGCCGTCGTAGATGCGCACGAACTCGCCCGTGCTCAGGCCCGCGCTGAGCGTGCCGTTGAGCACCGGCGTGGTGTCGTCCGTGGGCACGCCGCTGCCGAAGCTGCCCTGGTTGGTGCCGATGTCGTCGGTGTACGAGACCACCGTCGCGAGCTGAGACGGCCCGGTGGTCAGCACGCTGAGCGTGAAGTCCGTGGACGGCGCGCCTTCGTTGCCGGCCGCGTCGGCGACCACCGCCGTGTAGGTGTGCGTGCTGCCGTTCAGCAGGCCCGGGGTCGCGAAGGTCCAGGTCGTGCCGGTCACCGTCGCGGTGCCGATCAGCGTGGTGCCTTCATAGATGCGCACCACCTCGCCCGCGTTCAGTGCCGCGCTCAGCGTGCCGTTGAGCACCGGCGTGGTGTCGTCGGTGGTCGTGCCGCTGCCGAAGTCGCCGGTTTGCGCGCCCGCGTTGTCGGTGTAGCTGAGGATCGCGGCTGTTTCAGCGGGTGCCGTGGTGTCCAGCGTGAGGGTGAGCGCGGGCGATGCGGCGCCCTGATTGCCGGCCGCATCGGCGACCACCGCCGTGTACGAATGCGTCACGCCTTCGGCGAGCGCCGGCGGCGAGAAGGTCCAGGTGCTTCCCGTGACCGTGGCGGTGCCGACGAAGGTGGTGCCGTCGTAGATGCGAACCGTGTCGCCCGTGCCCAGCGCGGCACTGAGCGTGCCGGTCAGCGTAGGCGTCGGGTCGTCGGTGGTGCCGCTGCCGAAGGTGCCTTGCACCGTGCCCACGTCGTCGATGTAGCCGCTGATGGTGGCGGTCTGCGTCGGCGCAGTGGTGTCGACGGCAATGACGATGCCGGCCGAGGGCGTGCCTTCGTTGCCTGCCGCATCGGCGACCACCGCCGTGTAGGTGTGCGTGCTGCCGTCCGCCAGCGCCGGCGGGGTGAAGCTCCAGGTAGTGCCGGTCACCGTCGCGGTGCCGACCAGCGTCGTGCCGTCGTAGATCCGGATCACGTCGCCCGTGCCTAGAGCAGCGCTCAACGTGCCGGTGAGCGTAGGCGTCGTGTCGTCGGTGCTCGTGCCGCTGCCGAAGGTGCCCTGCACGATGCCGACGTTGTCGACGAAGCCGCCGATGGTGGCCGTCTGCGTCGGCGCGGTCGTGTCGACGTTGATGACGATGGCACTCGACGGCGTGCCCAGGTTGCCCGCCGTGTCGGCGACCACGGCCGTGTAGCTGTGCGTGCTGCCGTCCGCGAGTGCAGTCGGTGTGAAGCTCCATGTGGTGCCGGTGACCGTCGCGGTGCCGACGAAGGTGGTGCCGTCGTAGATGCGCACCGTGTCGCCCGTGCCGAGCGCGGCACTCAGCGTGCCGGTGAGCGTCGGCGTGGTGTCGTCCGTGCTCGTGCCGCTGCCGAAGGTGCCCTGCACCGTGCCGACGTTGTCGACGAAGCCGCCGATGCTCGCGGTCTGCGTCGGTGCCGTGGTGTCGACGGTGATCGCGATGCCGGTCGAAGGGGTGCCTTCGTTGCCAGCGGCATCGGCCACCACCGCGGTGTACGTGTGCGTGCTGCCGTCCGCGAGTGCAGGTGGGGTGAAGCTCCACGTCGTACCGGTGACCGTCGCGGTGCCGACCAGCGTCGTGCCGTCGTAGATGCGCACCACGTCGCCCGTGCCGAGCGCGGCGCTGAGCGTGCCGGTCAGCGTCGGCGTGGTGTCGTCGGTGCTAGTGCCGCTGCCGAAGCTGCCCTGCACCGTGCCCACGTCGTCGACGTAGCCGCCGATGCTCGCTGTCTGCGTCGGCGCCGTCGTGTCGATGGTCAGCGTGAAGCCCGCGGAAGCTGCGCCCTCGTTGCCCGCCGCGTCCGTCACCACGGCGGTGTACGTGTGCGTGCTGCCGTTGGCCAGCGCCGGCGGCGCGAAGGTCCAGGTGGTGCCGCTCACGGTCGCGGTGCCCACCAGCGTGGTGCCGTCGTAGATGCGCACCACGTCGCCCGTGCCCAGTGCCGCGCTCAATGTGCCATTGAGCACCGGCGTGGTGTCGTCCGTGGTGGTGCCGCTGGCGAAGTCGCCCTGGTTGGTGCCGGCGTTGTCGGTGTAGGTGGCGATGGCCGCGGTCTGCGCCGGCGGCGTGGTGTCGATGGCGATGACGATGCCGGCCGAAGGCGTGCCCTCGTTGCCGGCCGCGTCGGCCACCACCGCCGTGTAGGTGTGCGTGCTGCCGTCCGCCAGCACCGGCGTGGCGAAGCTCCACGCGGTGCCGTTCACGGTCGCGGTGCCGACGAAGGTGGTGCCGTCGTAGATGCGCACCGTGTCGCCCGAGCCTAGAGCCGCGCTCAGCGTGCCGGTGAGCGTGGGCGTGGTGTCGTCCGTGCTGGTGCCGCTGCCGAAGCTGCCCTGGTTGGTGCCGACATCGTCGATGTAGCCGCCGATGGTGGCCGTCTGCGTCGGCGCGGTGGTGTCCACCGTGATCACCAGGCCTGCCGACGCGCTGCCCTCGTTGCCCGCGGCGTCGGCCACCACCGCCGTGTAGGTGTGGGTGCTTCCGTTGGCGAGCGCAGGCGTGGCGAAGGTCCAGGTGGTGCCGGTCACGGTGGCCGTGCCCACCAGCGTGGTGCCGTCGTAGATGCGTACGACCTCGCCCGCGCCGAGCGCCGCGCTCAGCGTGCCGTTGAGCACCGGCGTGGTGTCGTCGGTGGGTACGCCGCCGGGGAAATCGCCTTGGTTGGCGCCGACGTTGTCGGTGTAGCCGGTGAAGCTCGCGCTCGCGGTGGGCGCCGTGGTGTCGACGGTGAGCGCGAGCGGCGCCGAAGGCGTGCCCTCGTTGCCCGCGGTGTCGGTCACCACCGCCGTGTAGCTGTGCGTGCTGCCGTTGGCCAGTGCCGGCGGCGTGAAGCTCCACGTCGTGCCGGTCACCGTCGCGGTGCCCACCAGCGTGGCGCCGTCGTAGATGCGCACCGTGTCGCCCGTGCCAAGAGCAGCGCTCAGCGTGCCGGTCAGCGTGGGCGTGGTGTCGTCGGTGCTCGTTCCCGTGCCGAAGCTGCCCTGGATGGTGCCGACGTTGTCGGTGTAGCCGCCGATGGTGGCGGTCTGCGCCGGCGGCGTGGTGTCGACCGTGAGCACGAGCGCGGCGGACGCCGTGCCCAGGTTGCCCGCCGCGTCGGCCACCACCGCCGTGTAGCCGTGGCTGCTGCCGTCCGCCAGTACCGGCGTGGCGAAGCTCCAGGTGGTGCCGTTCACGGTCGCGGTGCCGACGAAGGTGCTGCCGTCGTAGATGCGCACCGTGTCGCCCGCGCCGAGCGGCGCGCTCAGCGTGCCGTTGAGCACCGGCGTGGTGTCGTCGGTGGGCACGCCGCTGCCGAAGCTGCCCTGCAGCGTGCCGACGTCGTCGGTGTAGCCGGTGAAACTGGCGGTCTGCGCCGGCGCCGTGGTGTCCACGGTGAGCGTGAGGCCGGCCGAGACCGCGCCCTCGTTGCCGGCCGCGTCGGCCACCACCGCCGTGTAGGTGTGGGTGCTTCCGTTGGCCAGCGCAGGCGTCGCGAAGGTCCAGGTGGTGCCGGTCACGGTGGCGGTGCCCACCAGCGTGCTGCCCTCGTAGATGCGCACCACCTCGCCCGCGCCGAGCGCGGCGCTCAGCGTGCCGTTGAGTACCGGCGTGGTGTCGTCGGTGACGGTGCCGCTGCCGAAACTGCCCTGGACGATGCCAGCGTCGTCCGTGTAGCTGGCGATGGCCGCGGTCTGCGCCGGCGGCGTGAGGTCCACGGTGAGCGTGAAGGCCGGCGAGGCCGTGCCCTGGTTGCCGGCCGCGTCGGTCACCACCGCCGTGAAGCTGTGGGTGCTGCCGTCGGCCAGCGCTGCGGTCGCGAATGTCCAGGTGCTGCCGGTGACGGTGGCCGTGCCGACGAAGGTGCCGCCGTCGTAGATGCGCACCGTGTCGCCGGTGCCGATCGGCCCGCTGAGCGTGCCGTTGAGCACCGGCATGATGTCGTCGGTGCTCGTGCCGCTGCCGAAGTTGCCCTGGTTGGTGCCCACGTCGTCGGCGTAGCTGGCGATGAGCGCGGTCTGCGCCGGCGGCGTGGTGTCCACCACCACGGTGAAGCCGCCGGAGGCCGTGCCCAGGTTGCCGGCCGCGTCGGCCACCACCGCCGTGTAGGTGTGGATGCTGCCGTCGGCCAGGGTAGGCGTGGCGAATGTCCAGGTGTTGCCCGTGACGGTGGCGGTGCCCACCAGCGTGGTGCCCTCGTAGATGCGCACCACCTCGCCCGCGGCCAGCGGTGCGCCGAGCGTGCCGTTGAGCACCGGCGTGGTGTCGTCCGTGGGCACGCCGCTGCCGAAGTTGCCCGTGATGCTGCCCGCGTCGTCGGCGTAGCTCGAGATGGCGATCGTCTGCGTGGGTGCCGAAGTGTCCACCGTGAGCGCGAAGCCGGCCGAGGGCGTGCCCTCGTTGCCGGCCGCGTCGGCCACCACCGCCGTGTAGGTGTGGGTGCTGCCGCCGGCCAGCGCGGGCGGCGAGAAGGTCCATGTCGTGCCGGTCACCGTCGCGGTGCCGACGAAGGTGGTGCCGTCGTAGATGCGCACCGTGTCGCCCGCGGCCAGCGCCGCGCTCAGCGTGCCGTTGAGCACCGGCGTGGTGTCGTCGGTCGGGACACCGCCGGGGAAGTCGCCCTGGTTGGCGCCGACGTTGTCGGTGTAGCTGGCGATCATCGCGGTCTGCGCCGGCGCGGTGGTGTCGATGGCGATGACGATGCTGGCCGAGGGCGTGCCTTCGTTGCCCGCCGCATCGGCGACCACCGCGGTGTACGTGTGCGTGCTGCCGTCCGCGAGTGCCGGCGGCGTGAAGCTCCACGTCGTGCCGGTCACCGTCGCGGTGCCCACCAGCGTCGTGCCGTCGTAGATGCGGATCACGTCGCCCGCGCCTAGAGCAGCGCTCAACGTGCCGGTGAGCGTAGGCGTCGTGTCGTCGGTGCTGGTGCCGCTGCCGAAGGTGCCCTGCACCGTGCCGACGTTGTCGACGTAGCCGCCGACGCTGGCCGTCTGCGTGGGGGGCGTGGTGTCGATGGTGATGGTGAAGGCCGGCGAGGCGGTGCCCTGGTTGCCGGCCGTATCGGCCACCACGGCCGTGTAGCTGTGGGTGGTGCCATCGGCCAGCGCCGGCGGCGTGAAGCTCCAGCTCGAGCCGCTCACCGTCGCGGTGCCGACCAGCGTGGTGCCGTCGTAGATGCGCACCACCTCGCCCGTGCCCAGCGGCGCGCTCAGCGTGCCGTTCAGCGTCGGCGTGGTGTCGTCCGTGGTCGTGCCGCTGCCGAAGCTGCCCTGCACGGTGCCCGCGTCGTCCGCGTAGTTCACGATGGCGGCGGTCTGCGACGGCACGGTCGTGTCCACCGTGAGCGCGAAGGCCGGCGACGCCGTGCCGAGGTTGCCGGCGGCGTCGGCCACCACCGCCGTGAAGCTGTGCGAGCTGCCGTTGGCCAGCGCGGAGGTCGTGAAGCTCCACGTCGTACCCGTCACGGTGGCGGTGCCGATGAAGGTGGCGCCGTCGTAGATGCGCACTGTGTCGCCGGCCGCCAGCGCGGCGCTCAGCGTGCCGTTGAGCGTGGGCGTGGTGTCGTCGGTGGTGCTGCCGCTGGGCAGGTTGCCCTGCACCGTGCCGACGTCGTCGGTGACGCTGCCGATGCCCGCGGTCTGCATGGGCGGCGTGGTGTCGATGGTGAGCGTGAAGCCGGCCGAGGGCGTGCCTTCATTGCCCGCCGCGTCGGCGACCACCGCCGTGTAGGTGTGCGTGCTGCCGCTGGCCAGCGTGGGCGTGGCGAAGCTCCACGTCGTGCCGCTGACCGTGGCCGTGCCCACCAGCGTGGTGCCTTCGTAGATGCGCACCACGTCGCCCGCGGCCAGCGGTGCGCTGAGCGTGCCGGTGAGCACCGGCGTGGTGTCGTCGGTGCTGGTGCCGCTACCGAAGCTGCCCTGGTTGACGCCCACGTCGTCGGTGTAGCCCGCGATACCTGCCGTCAGCGTCGGCGGCGCGGTGTCCACCGCGAGCGTGAAGGCCGGCGACGGCGTGCTTTCGTTGCCGGCCGCGTCGGCGACCACCGCCGTGTAGCTGTGCGTGCTGCCGCTGGCCAGCGCGGGCAGCGCGAAGGTCCACGTCGTGCCGGTCACGGTCGCGGTGCCGACCAGCGTGGTGCCGTCGTAGATGCGCACGACCTCGCCCGCAGACAACGATGCGTTCAGCGTGCCGTTGAGCACCGGTGTGGTGTCGTCGGTGGGCACGCCGCTGCCGAAGTTGCCCTGGTTGGTGCCGACGTCGTCGGTGTACGAGACCACCGTCGCGAGCTGAGACGGCCCGGTGGTCAGCACGTTGAGCGTGAAGTCCGCGGACGGCGCGCCTTCGTTGCCGGCCGCGTCGGCGACCACCGCCGTGTAGGTGTGCGTGCTGCCGTTCAGCAGGCCCGGCGTCGCGAAGGTCCAGGTCGTGCCGGTCACCGTCGCGGTGCCGATCAGCGTGGTGCCTTCGTAGATGCGCACCACGTCGCCCGCGTTCAGCGCGGCGCTCAGCGTGCCGTTGAGCACCGGCGTGGTGTCGTCGGTGGTCGTGCCGCTGCCGAAGTCGCCGGTTTGAGCGCCTGCGTTGTCGGTGTAGCTCAGGATCGCGGCTGTTTCCGTGGGAGCCGTGGTGTCCAGCGCGAGGGTGAGCGCGGGCGACGCAGCGCCCTGGTTGCCGGCCGCATCGGCGACCACCGCCGTGTACGAGTGGGGCACGCCTTCGGCGAGCGTTGGCGGCGAGAAGGTCCATGTCGTGCCGGTCACCGTCGCCGTGCCGATCAGCGTGGTGCCGTCGTAGATGCGCACCACATCGCCCGTGCCGAGAGCAGCGCTGAGCGTGCCGGTGAGCGTGGGCGTGGGGTCGTCGGTGGTGCCGCTGCCGAAGCTGCCTTGCACCATGCCCACGTCGTCGATGTAGCCGCCGATGGTGGCGGTCTGCGTCGGCGCGGTGGTGTCGACCGTCAGCACGAGCGCCGGGGATGCGGTGCCCTGGTTGCCGGCCGCATCGGTCACCACCGCGGTGTAGCTGTGGCTGCTGCCATCGGCCAGCGCGGGCGGCGTGAAGGTCCATGCGGTGCCGGTGACCGTGGCGGTGCCGACGAAGGTAGTGCCGTCGTAGATGCGAACCGTGTCGCCCGTGCCCAGCGCGGCGCTCAGCGTGCCGGTGAGCGTGGGCGTGGTGTCGTCGGTGCTCGTGCCGCTGCCGAAGCTGCCCTGGTTGGTGCCGACATCGTCGGTGTAGCCGCCGATGGTGGCGGTCTGCGTCGGCGCGGTGGTGTCGATGGCGATGACGATGCCGGTCGAGGGCGTGCCTTCGTTGCCTGCCGCATCGGCGACCACCGCCGTGTAGGTGTGCGTGCTGCCGTCGGCCAGCGCCGGCGGCGTGAAGCTCCAGGTGCTTCCCGTGACGGTGGCCGTGCCGACCAGCGTCGTGCCGTCGTAGATGCGGATCACGTCGCCCGCGCCCAGAGGCGCGCTGAGCGTGCCGGTCAGCGTGGGCGTGGTGTCGTCCGTAGTCGTGCCGCTGCCGAAGGTGCCCTGCACGATGCCGACGTTGTCGACGAAGCCGCCGATGCTCGCGGTCTGCGTGGGCGCCGTCGTGTCGACGTTGATGACGATGGCACTCGACGGCGTGCCCAGGTTGCCCGCCGTGTCGGCCACCACGGCCGTGTAGCTGTGCGTACTGCCGTCGGCCAGTGCCGGCGGCGTGAAGGTCCAGGTGCTTCCTGTGACGGTGGCCGTGCCGACCAGCGTGGTGCCGTCGTAGATGCGGATCACGTCGCCCGTGCCAAGCGGCGCGCTGAGCGTGCCGGTCAGCGTGGGCGTGGTGTCGTCCGTGCTCGTGCCGCTGCCGAAGGTGCCCTGCACCGTGCCGACGTTGTCGACGTAACCGCCGATGCTCGCGGTCTGCGTCGGCGCCGTCGTGTCGATGGTCAGCGTGAAGCCGGCCGAGGCCGTGCCCAGGTTGCCGGCCGCATCGACCACCACCGCCGTGTAGGTGTGCGTGCTGCCGTTGGCCAGCGCCGGCGTGGCGAAGGTCCACGTCGTGCCGCTCACGGTCGCGGTGCCTACCAGCACGGCGCCGTCGTAGATGCGCACCACCTCGCCCGTGCCCAGCGCCGCGCTCAGCGTGCCGTTGAGCACCGGCGTGGCGTCGTCGGTGACGGTGCCGCCCGGGAGATTGCCCTGGTCGGCGCCCACGTCGTCGGTGTAGCTGACGATCGCGGCGGCCTGCGTCGGCGCCACGTTGTCCAGCGTCACGGTGTGGGTGTCGGTGGCGGTGTTGAGCGCCAAGTCCTGCACCTGCGCCTGGATGGTCACCGGGCCGTTGGTCAGGCCGCTGATGTCGACGGCGTTGGCGGTCCAGGCATTGCCCGCGACCACGGCCGTGGCCGTCACCGTGTGGGTGCCGTCGCTGAAGGTGATGGTGACGGTCTGGCCGTTCTGCACGTTCTGCGTGGTGCCGCTGACCACCAGCGCATGGTCTTCCGACGCGTTGACCAGGTCGTCGCCGGCCACCGGCGAACCGATGGCGATGGCGGGCGGGGACGTGCTCACGCCGTAGGCGTGGGTGGCGGTGCCGGTGGCGGTGTTGCCGGCCGCGTCGGTGGTGAGCACGCTGGCGTCCACCGTGTGGTCCGCGTCGGCCACCAGGTCGCTGCCGGCCACGTCGATGTGCCAGTTGCCGCCGGCGTCGACGGTGCCGCTGTAGCTCACGCCGTTGATCACCAGCGTGACCACGTTGCCGGCCTGCGTGCCGGTGGCGGTGCCGCTCACTGTCACCGTGGTGCCGGCCTCGGCGGCGTTGATCACGTTGTCGGGCGTGATGGGCCCCACCGTGAGCACGGGCGCGGCCAGCGTGGTGTCGACGGTGGCGCTGTCGGTGGCCGGCGGCGCCGAGACGTTGCCCGCCAGGTCGCGGCTGGTGGCGCTCACGTTGATCGTGGCGCCCTCGGCCGGGTTGGCGAAGCTCACGTTGATGTAGCCGTTGGCCAGGTCGGCGGCGACCAGCGTGACGCTCACCACATGGCTGCCGTCGGTGACGTCGATCACGTCGCCCACCGCCGCGCCGGACACCAGCGTGACCCTGACGGTCACGTCGGGGCCCTTCTCCGCGGCGTTGATGAAGCCGTCGTTGTTGGCGTCGTTCACGATGGTCACGGCGATCACCGGCGCCACGCTGTCCACCGTGGCGGTGGTCTCGGCGCTGGTGTTGCCGGTCGGGTCGGTGGCCGTGACGTGCAGCACCGTGCCGTTGGGCGGCACGGTGGCCGGCACGATGCTGTAGGTGCCGCCGGGCTGGGCGGTGGCGCTGCCGATCACGTGGCCGTTGCCGTCGGTCACCGTGACCAGCGAGCCGGGCTCGGCCGTGCCGGTGATGGGGCTGCCGCTCGTGGGGTTCACCGTGGGCGCGCCCGGCGCCACGCTGTCGACGGTGACGGTGGCCTCGGGGCCGGTGTTGCCCGACGCGTCGGTGGCCGTGACGTGCAGCACCGTGCCGTTGGGCGGCACGGTGGCCGGCACGATGGTGTAGCTGCCGTCGGGCGCCGCGGTGGCGCTGCCGATGACATGGCCGTTGCCGTCGGTCACCTTGACCAGCGAGCCGGGCTCGGCCGTGCCGGTGATGGGGCTGCCGTCGGTCAGCTGCACCGTGGGCGCGGCAGGCGGCACGCTGTCGACCGTGACGGTGGCCTCGGCGCTGGTGTTGCCGGCCGGGTCGGTGGCGGTGACGTGCAGCACGGTGCCGTTCGGCGGCGCGCTGACCGGCGTGATGCTGTAGGTGCCGTTGGGCGCCACGGTGGCGCTGCCGATGACGTGGCCGTTGCCGTCGGTCACCGTGACCACCGCGCCCGGCTCGGCCGTGCCGGTGACGACGCTGCCGTTGGTCGGCTCGACGGTGGGCGTGGGCGAGATGGCGTCGATGGTGGTCGAGGCCGGCGCGCTGGCGTTGCCTGCGGCGTCGGTGGCCACGGCGACGATCACCGTGCCCTGCGCCGGCGGCGTGGCCGGCGTGAAGCTGAAGACGCCGTCGGGCCCGGCGGTGACGCTGCCGATCACCACGCCGCCGGCGGTCAAGGTGACCACCGAGCCGGCCTCGGCCGTGCCGGTGATCGGGTTGCCGTCGGTCGGGTTGAGCACCGGCGCCGCGGGCGGCGTGCGGTCGACCGCGGTGGTGGCCTCGGCGCTGGTGTTGCCGGCCGCGTCGGTCGCGGTGACGTGCAGCACCGTGCCGTCCGCCGGCGGGGTGGCGGGGGTGATGGTGTAGGTGCCGTCGGCGCCCGCGGTGGCGCTGCCGATGACGTGGCCGTTGCCGTCGGTCACCGTGACCACCGAGCCGGCCTCGGCCGTGCCGGTGATGTGGCCGCCGTCGGTCGGCTTCACCGTGGGCTGCGCGGGCGGCGTGGCGTCGACCGTGGCTGTGGCCGGCGGGCTGGCGTTGCCGGCTGGGTCCGTGGCCACCACGTGCAGCACGGTGCCGTCGGGCGGCGGCGTGGTCGGGGTGATGGTGTAGCTGCCGTCGGCACCGGCGGTGGCGCTGCCGATCACGCGGCCATTGCCGTCGGTGACGGTGACCAGCGAGCCGGGCTCGGCCATGCCGGTGATGGCGCGGCCGTTGGTGGGCCGTACCGTGGGCTGCGCGGGCGACGTGGTGTCGCCCTGGCCCGGCGGCGGGAATTGCAGCGCGCCGGGGCCGTCGCCACCGCCGCCGCTGCCGGAGACCGCCGCCGCCGCGGCCAGCCCGCCGCCGATGACCCAGGGCAGCGCCGACAGGTCGAAGCCCTGTTGCAGCAGCAGCGGTTCGACCGAATCGATGCCCGAATAGCCCACGGCGAGTTCGCCCTGCTGCGCGTCGCCCAGGTTGGCGAACCATTTGCCGCCGTCTTCGTCGAGCAGCACCAGGTCGCTTTTCTCGCGGCCGGCGTAGGGGGCGAAGAAACCGTGGATGGTGACGACCTCGCCCGAGGCGGTGGTGATGAGCAGATCGTCGCCGGCGCGGCGCATCGACCGCACCTGGCTGCGCGGCAGCTCTATTCGGACGACCGATGCCTCTGTCAGGGAAATTTCGTTGGAGGCCGGAATTTTGTTGACCGCACCACCGCGCTTTTCAATTACTTCCAACGAGACCATTCACGCTCCCATCGTCAGATTATTTAATTCCCCAGGCTCCCGAGGGCGCCAAAGAAAACGAAATCTAACAACCCTGACAGGTTTTGCAATGTAGGCCTAAGACCACAGGAACACGCTTAAAACGCAATGAATAAGGGGAAAGTAACGATTTTTTCGAGCGTTTTTGTAATAAACATTAAGCCCGGCCGCATGTTCGGCAACGAGCCAAATCAACGAATTCCATGGGAAATCGCACCAGTCGCATTTTGAAAATAAAAAAGCCGGAGCCATTCGAGGCATCCGGCTTTTCAATTCGGCGAGCGCAATAGCGCCCTGAAATTCCTACCAGCGGTGCGTATAGCTCACCTTCAGCACCGCGCCCGCGGCCGGCAGGCGGCTGGTGTTGTTGCTGTTGCGCAGGAGCTGGCTGTAGAGCGGGAAGTAGCGGCGGTTGAACAGGTTCTCGATGCCCAGCACGAGGTTGTTCTTCTCGTCGATCTTCCAGCGGCTGACGAGGTCGACCGTGGTGTAGCCGCTGGTGTCGCGGCGCCCGAAGCCGTCGACGCCGCCGAGCCGGTAGTCCTTCGACGCGTAAGAAGTCATCTGCAGGCGGTGGCTCCATGTGCCGCGCGGCTTGTATTCGACATACGCGGTGAGCTTGAGCGGCGGAATGCGGTAGCCCCACATGTCCTGGTAGCGGGTGCCGCCCTGCGGCAGTTCGCGCCCCTTCATCCAGGTGAAGGAGCCGCCCGCGCTCCAGCGGTCGTTGCCGCCGGCGTAGTCGATGGCGCCTTCGATGCCGTGGATGCGCTCCTTGGTGCGCGTCATGATCAGGCCGTTGAACGAGCTCTGGACCGCCCCCAGCGCGGACTGCGACTGGAACACGCTCAAGTTGGCGGCCGCGTTGTCGAAGCGGCCGCGCCAGCCCAGCTCGACGGTGTCGGTCTTCACCGGCTGCAGGTCGGAGCCGCGGATGTTGAAGCTCGGCGTCGCGTTGCGCACCTGCAGGCCGATGTCGGGCAGCTCGAAGCCCTGGCTGTAAGAGGCGTAGATGTCGTGGCGCGAAGTCGGGTTGTAGACCACGCCCGCGTTGTAGGTCCATGCGCCGTAGTCCACCGAGCCCCCGGGCACTTGCGCGGGATTGCGCGCGCGCAGTTGCGAGAGCGGCGTGAAGCTGTCGAAGCTTGCGCTGGCCTTGTCGTAGCGCGCGCCGCCTTCGACCGACCAGTTGTCGTTGAAGCGATGCTGCAGCTGCGCGAAGCCGCCCAGGGTGCGCGTGGTGATGGGCGGCATGAAGATCAGCGTGCCGGTCCGGCTGAAGCTCAGGCCGCGGCTGAGGTCGTAGAGTTTCGGCTCGAACACGTCGAGCGGCATGTCGGTGCGCTCCTGGTTGAAGTCCGCGCCCCAGGTGAGCTGCGTCTTCCTGTCGGCGCCGAACGGCGTCTTGACCGTGAGGCGGCCGCCGAACACGCGCGAGTTCTGCATCACCTGGTCGACGTTGGAGCCGCGGGCCACGACGCCGCGCGCATCGAAGGGCGCGAAGCGGGTGAAGAAGTCGCGGTAGTAGAGCTGCGCGGCCAGCGTGCTGCCGGCGATGTCGCGGTGGCTGTAGTCGAGGCCGAGCAGGCTGTTGGTCACGCGGTTCTGCTTGTCGAGCTGCAGGCCCTTGAGCGGCCGCGCGGCGACGCTGCCCGCCGGCAGCCGGGCCACGGACGGGTCGGGGGCGTAGTCGGTGTCCTGCTTCGCGTCGTAGCGGCTGGCGGAGAACTGCAGCCGCTGGTCGGCGTCGATGCGATAGCCGATCTTGGCGGAGGCGCTGTAGATGTTCGAGTCGAACAGGTCGCCCTGGCTGGGCTCGGGCGCGATGCGGTCGCCGCGCGCGTCGTACGAGCCGCCGACGCGCCGCGCGCCCAGGCTCACGGCGTAGTCGAAGACCTGGCCGCCGCCCGAGATGTAGTGCTGCACTTCCCCGCCCAGCCCGGCGGAACCGATGCGCGAGAGCGGCGACACGCCGGTGATGGTGGTCTCCGCGCGCGCTTCGCCGCTGGGCTGGCGCGTGCGGATCGACACGATGCCGCCGGCTGCGCCGCTGCCGTAGATGGCGCTGCTGCCGCGCAGCACTTCGATCTGGTCGACATCGGCCGGGTTGATGTTGGCCAGGTTGCGCGAGGAATCGCGGTTGGTGTTGAGCGGGATGCCGTCGACCAGCACCAGCATGTTGCGCCCGCGCAGGGTCTGGCCGAAGTCGGTGATGGTGTGGCTCGAGTCGGCCATGCCCGGCACGACCTTGCTCAGCAGCGTGGCGACGCTGTCGGAGCCCTGGCGCAGGCTGTCGAGTTCTTCGCGCTCGAGCACCGTCACCTGGCGCGTGGGGGCCATCAGGTCGCTCTGCGTGCGCGCGGTCACGGTGACGGCGGCGAGTTCGGCGCCGGAGTGCGGCGCTTCCGTGGCCGATGCCGCGGGAGATGGCGTTGGGGCAGGCGCCGGGACCGGCGCGGCATCGAGCGTGAAGTCGCCGCCCGCCAGGCGCCGGGTGCGCAGGCCGCTGCCGGCCAGCAGGCGGCTGAAGCCTTCCTCGACCGAGAAGGCACCGGACAGGCCGGGCGTGCCGAGCCCGCGCGTCTTCGCCAAGTCCAGGCTCAGGTTGACGCCGGCCTGCCCGGCGAAGTCCAGCAGCGCCGGGCCGAGCGGGCCGGCGGGCACCTTGTAGCTCTTGCGCGCTTGGGCAGGCGCGGCGGTGGCGTCGGCGGCCAGTGCCTGCTGCAGCGGCGCGAGCCCCGCCGCACCCATGCCGAGGGCGCACAGCGCGCCCTGCACGGCCCGCGCGGTGCGGCTGCGCCGGGGGGTGGAAGAAAGAGGAAGCCGGGAAATCATGGCGCGTGGTCCTTGTCGCGAATCGGGTCGATGGAAGGGGTTTCAATCGACATGACAGGCAAGGCGCCGGAACCGGACACGCGCCGGCAGGTTTTTTTCACGGCCCGGTTCAACGGGCGCTGACGGTGACCCAGTAGCGGGTGCGCGCATCGACCCGCACGGGCAGGGTCTGCGCGAGCACGGAGAGGATGCGGTCGGTGTCGGTCAGCTGGAACGCGCCCGACACGCGCAGGCCGGCCACCGCCGGGTCGCAGCGCAGCACGCCGCTGCGGTAGCGGGCGATTTCGGCGAGCAACTCGCCCAGCGGCATTTCTTCGGCGTACAGCACGCCGCGCGCCCAGGCGCCGGCACCCGGGCCGACGGGGGACAGCGTGCCGACGGCGTCGGCGGTGAAGCTCACGCGCTGGCCGGCGGGCACGACGACGGGTGCCGACGCGGCGCGAGCCGGCCGCACCTCGACCGCGCCCGCGAGCACTTCGAGCTGGCTGCGCCCTTCGCCGCCGCTCGTATCTCCGGCGTCGCGGCGCACGACGAAGCGCGTGCCCAGCGCGCGCAGCCGGCCTTCCGAGGTCTCGACGACGAAGGGGCGGCTGCCGCCGGGGTTCGGATCGGGCGCGGTGTCGACCAGGATCTCGCCGGCGCGCTGGCGCACGGTGCGCCGGGCGGCGTCGAACACGACGTCGATGGCGGTGGCGGTGTTGAGCGAGATGCGGCTGCCGTCGGCCAGCGCGATGTCGCGGCGCTCGCCGGTGGCGGTGCGGTATTCGGCGCCCAGCGTCTGCCAGGGCACCGCGCGATAGCCGACCCAGGCGGCCGCGGGCGCGCCCAGCAGCACGGCGAAGGTCCGCAGCAGCGCGCGGCGGTTGGCGGCGGCGCGCCGGCGGTCGAGCACCGGCATGCCCACGGCGGGCGGCACGGCGCCGAACTTGCGGCTGAGCTGTTCGGCGCTGCGCCATACGCGCTGGTGGTCGGCGCTCTGGTTGCGCCACTGTTCGCAGCGCCGCGCGTCGGCCTCGGTGAAATGGCCGGCATGCATGCGCGCGAGCCACTGGGCGGCCTCGTCCACCAGGCGCGGATCGACGGTGCCGGCGCTCATGGCTGCTGCGCCAGCAT
This sequence comes from Variovorax paradoxus, assembly GCF_022009635.1. Lineage (NCBI taxonomy): Bacteria > Pseudomonadati > Pseudomonadota > Betaproteobacteria > Burkholderiales > Comamonadaceae > Variovorax > Variovorax paradoxus. The sequence goes on along the minus strand of NZ_CP091716.1, from coordinate 1,250,309 downwards.
CAGCCGCAGGCATTGCGCGAAGCCCTGCGCCATGTAGCGCGTGACGGTGCGCACGCTGACCTGCAGCCGGGCGGCGATGTCGTCGTAGGACAGCCCTTCGAGCTGCGACAGCAGGAACGCGGTGCGCGCGCGGGCGGGCAACTCGTCGAGCAGGGCATCGAGCTCGTGCAGCGTCTCCAGCAGGATCGCGCGCTCCTCGACGGACGGCACGGTGGCCTCGGGCAGCAGCGCGAGCGAGGCGAGGTAGGCGCGCTCCAGAGACTGGCGCTGGCCGTGGTTGATCACCAGCCGCTTGGCGACGGTGGTCAGGTAGGCGCGCGGTTCGCGCAGCGTGGGAATGGCATCGGCGCGCAGCCCGACCAGGACGCGCATGAAGGTGTCGTGGGCGATGTCGGCGGCATCGAAGCTGTTGCCCAGCCTGCCGCGCAGCCAGCCGAAAAGCCACCCGTGATGGTCGCTGTAGAGGGCGTGAACCTGCTGCTGCAAGGCAGGTTCGCCGGCAACCATCGATGCCTGTTCGGGGTTCAATGCGCGGCTCTGGGTACAAATAAGAATCTTTCTCATTGTATCGCCAGGGGCGCGCCTCGCCCTACTGCCACCCCTTCTCCAGTGGGGGGAGTGGGGGCTCAGTCGCCCTTGCGCGGCAGTGCGAACGCGAGCGTGGCCTCGAGCCCGTCTTCGTCGGCTTCGCGCCGGTCGGCGCGCGGCTTCACCAGGGACACGGCCAGCACGTTGAGTCCGTCGCTGCCCAGCACGACCGTCGCGCGCCCGGCGCGGTCGGTCTTCACGCGCGGGGCGGCGACGTTGCCGATGAAGTCGCCGATCACCGCGGCCCCCGCCACGGGCTGCCCGTTCGACAGCACGCGGATCGGCAGCCGCTGGCCCCGGCGCAGCGCCATCGGATCGGCCAGCGGCACGATCTCGAGCGCCGCGCCGAGCGGCTTGAACGGCATGGCCACGGGCTTGAGCAGCGTGGTGCCGTACTTCATGTAGTGGCCGGCCTTGCGCGCATCGGGCACCTGCGCGCGCGAGCCGCTCACCCACTTGCCGTCGGCGCCCTGCGACCAGAAGCCGTCTTCCACCGCCATCGAGAGCACGGCGGCATCGGCCGCCGGCTCGACCACGAGGTTGCGCTGGCGCGGCTGCAGCACGACCTGCGCGGGCGCGCCGGCCGCCGTGAAGGCTTTCACTTCGCGCACCTGCCGCGGCTCGTAGCTTTCGTCGAGCGCGCCTTCGCCGAGCACCAGCGCCAGTTCGCTGGCGCGCTGCGCGACCCACACGCCGTGCGCGAAGACTGGAGCGCCGCCGAGGCCCGCCAGCAGCAGGAGGCAGGCCGCGCGGGCCAGCCGCGTGGCTGCGAGGAATGGTGTGTTCGTCATGCGTGCCTGCGCCATCAGAAGTTCATCGTCATCGCCAGGCGCACGATGCGCGGGTTGCCCTGCGTCACACCGCCGTAGTTGACCGAGCTCCAGTAGCGCCGGTTGGCGGCGTTCTCGATCGACAGGCGGATCACCGATGGCACGCCCGCCAGCCTCGTCGCGTAGGCCGTGCCCAGGTCCCAGCGGGTGAAGGCCGGCACGATCATGGTGTTGGCGCGGTCCAGCGGGCGGTTGCCCACGTGGTAGATGCCGGTGTTGAACGACAGCCCCGGCACCGACGACAGCCGGTAGTCGAGGAACACGTTGGCCTGGAAGCGCGCCACGTTGCTGGGCCGGCGGCCTTCCAGCGCGGCGTCGCCGGTGTCGCGCTGTTCGGCGTCGAGCCAGGCCACGCCGGCGATGCCGCTCAGCTGCGGCGTGATCTCGCCGTTGGCCGTGAACTCCACGCCGCGATGGCGCTGGCGCCCCTGCTGGCGAAAGATGTTGTCGGACGGGGTCACGGCCTGCAGCGGCTTGTCCATGTCGAACACGGCGGCGGTGAGCATGAGGCCGTCGCGCACGCGGCTCTTGACGCCGATCTCGTACTGCCGGCTCTTGATGGGGCCGAGCTTCTGCAGCGCGTTGTCGGCATAGCTCGGCCCGTAGGCGCCCTGCTCGAAGCCTTCGCCGTAGGTGGCGTAGACGGTGGTGCGCTCGCTCGGCTTGTACATAAGGCTGAGCGTGGGCACGGTGACGCGCGTGCTGTACCTGGGCGTGCCGTCGTACTTGCTGCCGATGTCGCTGCTGTAGTCGATGTAGCGCGCGCCCAGCAGCAGTTGCCACTGGGGCGTGAAGCTCAGGGTGTCGCTCACGAACACGCTGCTCTGGCGCGCGGTGCTCGACGGCAGATGCGTGTCGTCGGGCAGGTTCGGCTGGAGGTACGGCAGCGGCCTGTAGATGTTGCCGATGAACTGCGGAAAGCGCAGGTAGTCGCCGTCGGGCGAGCCCAGCCGCGAATACGAGTAGCCGATGACCGCCTCGTGCCCGATCGAGCCGGTGCTGAAGCGCCCGGTCGCGAACAGCTGGCCGGCGGCGGTGGGATACGGCTCGCCTTCGTAGCGCGTGTTGCCCTTGAGCACGTCGCCGTTCGGCGCCACCTGCGACGCATTGAAGAAGAGCGCATTGCGCTTGCTGCGGCTGAAGCCCAGTTGCGCGGTCAGGTCCCACTGGCTGTTGAGCGTGTAGTCCAGGCGCGCGCCGATGTTCCAGGCGTCGGTCTTGTATTGGCCCCAGGGTTGGCCGACCAGCGTGCGCGGGTCGAAGCTCCGCGCGGACACCACGGTGCCGTCGTTGCGCGGACCGATCATGCCGCTGGCGGCCAGCGACTTCTTCTGCCAGTCGAAGTCCAGCTGCAGCAGCGCGTCGCGGTTGATCTTGATGTCGACCGCGCCGGCCAGGAAGTCGCGCTTGAGGTCGCCGAAGTGCGTGAAGTCGCCGACCTTCTCGGTGGCCGCATTGAAGCGGTAGCCCACTGTGCCGGTCGCGTCCAGCGGGCCGCCCGCGTCGACCGATGCGTAGCGCCCGCCATAGCTGCGCACCTCGGCCGTCACGCTCGCGAAGCGCTCGCGCGTGGGCCGCTTGATCACGTAGTTGACGATGCCGCTGGGCTCGCCCACGCCGTAAAGAAAGCCCGACAGGCCCTTGAGCACGTCGACGCGCTCCTTGTTCTCCAGCGGGACGTCGCTGTAGATGTTGGCCAGCAGGCCGTCGCGCCGCACGTTGTTGAAGGAGTTGGCGGCAAAGCCGCGCACGGCCACGCCGTCGAACGACGAGAAGCCCGAGGTCGGCGTGACCGACGGATCGTTGCGCAGCACGTCGAGCGCGGTGCGCGCGCGCTGGGCCTCGATGGTGTCGACGGTGTAGGAGCCCACGGCGAACGGCAGGTCCTGCAGCGAACGCACGCCGAGCGCGCCGGCGTTGACGTCCTGCACGTCGTAGAGCTTCTCGCGCTGCGCGCTGACGACCACGGGCGCGAGCGTGGCGCCGGCCGTGTCGGCATGCTGCGGCGAAGTGCCGGCGCGGCTTTCGGCGCCCGTGGCAACCGCGCCGCGGCGCAGCCGCCAGCCGCCGCCGGCACCGGCGACGGCTTCGAGTCCGCTGCCCGCGAGCAGTTTGTCCAGCGCGCCGGGCACGGTGAAGCTGCCCTGCAGGCCGGGGCTTTGCAGGCCCTGCGTCAGCGCCGGGTCGATGGCGATCATCACGTTCGCCTCGCGGCCGAAGCGGCCCAGCACGCTGTCGAGCGAGCCCGCGTCGATGGCATAGGCGCGGCTCGCGCCCGCCACCGGCGCGCCCTGCTGGGCCCAGGCGGCTGGAGCGCCCGCGGCCAATGCGGCTGCGAGGCAACTGGCGCGGGCGACGAGCGCCAATGGAGAAGGCCGGAAACGTCGTCCGGGCCGTGCGGGGAATGCCATGGTGATAAGACTCTCTGTGATCGTTCGGATGGAAAGGCACGGCGCCGCCTGTCTTTGCGGTGCCTTCTTCCGTTGATGCGCGAGATCCGGAAACCTGCCGGTTTCGGTGAAAAAAATTCGCAGGCGGGCCGGCGGGCTTATCGCGCCGCGACCGTCACCCAGTAGCGGCTCATGGAACGCAGCCGCACGGGCAGCGTTTCTTCCAGCATGGCCAGCACGGCGTCGGTGTCGGCCAGCGGAAAGGCGCCGCTCACGAGCAGGCCGCCGACCTCGGGGTCGCAGCGCAGCACGCCGCCGCGGTAGCGCCCCAGTTCGCCCAGGAAGTCGGCCAGCCGCATGCGCTCGACCACCAGGGTGCCGTCGGTCCAGGCGGCCGCGCGCTCGTCGGCGCGGTTCAGTGCGCCGACGCTGGCGGGGCCGAAGCGCACGCGGCTGCCCGCCGGCACGCGCGTGACCTGCGACTGCTCGCCCGCGCTCAGGTCGACCTCGCCTTCGAGCACGGTCAGTTCGCTGGCCGCTTCGTCGAATGCACGCACCACGAAGCGGGTGCCGACCGGCACCATGCGGCCGTCGCGGCCGAGCACGATGAAGGGGCGCCGCGCCGGGTCCTTGCCGGTGGTCACCATGATCTCGCCGCCGAGCAGGCGCAAGGTGCGCGCCGAGGCGTCGAAGCGCACGTCGACGGCGCTGCGGGTGTTGAGCACGAGCCGGGTGCCGTCGGACAGCACCACCGCGCGGCGTTCGCCCACGCCGGTGCGGTGATCGGCGCCGAGCGCGGCGATGTCGTGGCGCAGCGCCCAGGCACCCCAGGCGCCGACCCCGAGCCCCGCGATGGACTTGAGCGCCCAGCGGCGCTGCTGGCGGTCGGCGCCGCGCAGGGCCGAGCGGGCGATCTGCGGCGCCACGCCCTGCGTGCCCTCGCGCAGGTCGCGGCCGAGTCCGCACAGGCGCAGCCAGGCGCGCTCGTGGTCGGGGTGCGCCTGGCGCCAGATGTCGCAGGCCGCGCTGTCGGCCGCCGAGGCGCCGCCGGACTGGATCTTCACCAGCCAGGCCACCGCCTGGTCGACGACGGCCGAATCGATCGGCCGTGGCGCGTCGGCCGCGGGCCGGAACAGCACGCGGGCCGGCCGGTCTCTGGATTCAGTCGCCATAGACGGCGTCGTAGCAGTGGCGGTAGGCCTTCAGCATGGCTTTCTGCACGACGTTGATCGTCACGCCGAGCTGCTGCGCGATCTGCGAATAGGTCAGGCCGTCGAGCTGCGCCATCAGGAAGATCTCGCGCACGTGCGGCTTCAGGCCGTCGAGCACGCGGCTCACGGCGGCCAGCGCCTCGACCACCAGCAGCCGGGTTTCGGGCGACGGCGCGCTGGCTTCGGGCAGATGGGCGATCGCCTCCAGATACGTGCGCTCCAGCGCCAGCCGGCGGAAGTACTGGGCGGCAATGCGGCTCGCCACCGTGGTCAGGTAGGCGCGCGGCTCGCGCAGCGGGCCGGCCTCGTTGGACGACAGGATGCGCACGAAGGTGTCCTGCGCCAGGTCGGCGGCGTTGTCCAGGTTGCCGAGCTTGCGGCGCAGCATGTCCAGCAGCCACGGGTGATGGTCGCTGTACAGCGTGTTCACGAGGCGAACGGAGGCTTCGGAGGTGGGCATGAGGGCTCGCAAGGCAGTTCATGCGCCTGATACGAATAATTCTCATTGTAAGCAGATGGTTATAGAAGCAGAACCATCGGCCATCGCCGTGTGACAGCCAGATGTCGCATGAGAGCGACAAAGTTCCGCCTATTTTGCGAACGAAAGGTAAAGTTCGAGGCTACATCGTATTGCGAGTCATTACTATTCTCACAGCCGTGACGCATGTTCCACCGCAGTGAGAACCCCGCGTACAGCCAGCCCGGCGTTCGTCCGGGCGGCCAAGAAGAGACACGGTTCGCAAAAAACTCCCGGAGGAATATGACCTACGTCAAAAGCCGCAAGCACTCGCCTGCGCGTTACCTTTCTGGCCGCATGGCCACCACCGCCACCCTGGTCGCCATCGGCTCGGTGTCCGCGCATGCCCAGAGCACGCTCAACGAAGTCCGCGTCGAAGCCTCGACCGACTACAAGGTCGAGAAATCGGCCTCGCCCAAGTTCACGGCGCCGCTCTTGGACACGCCCAAGTCGATCACGGTGATCCCGCAGGAAGTGATCCGCCAGACCGGCGCGACCACGCTGGTCGACGCCCTGCGCACCACGCCCGGCATCACCTTCGGCGCCGGCGAAGGCGGCAACCCCGTGGGCGACCGCCCCTTCATCCGCGGCTTCGACTCGCAGAGCGACACCTACGTGGACGGCGTGCGCGACGGCGCGGCGCAGACGCGCGAAATCTTCAACGTGGAGTCGGTCGAGGTCGTGAAGGGCCCCAGCTCCGCGTTCGGCGGCCGCGGCTCGGCCGGCGGCTCGGTGAACATCATCAGCAAGGCGCCGCAAGCGGAGAACTTCTTCAGCGGCACCATCGGCCTGGGCACCGATTCCTACCAGCGCGAGACGCTGGACATCAACCGCAAGATCTCCGACAGCGTCGCGGCGCGTCTGAACCTGATGAACTTCAAGTCGGACATCGCAGGGCGCGGCCCGGTCAACGTCAAGCGCTGGGGCGTGGCGCCGAGCGTGACCTTCGGCATGAACTCGCCGACGCAGGTCACGCTGAGCTACTACCACTACGAGACCAACGACCTGCCCGACTCGGGCATCCCCTACAACAACCCGTTCTCCTCGGGCGTGTACCTGAACCGCAACGGCGACGGCCAGCCCATCGCCGTGCCGCGCGGCACCTACTACGGCGTGGTCGGCCGCGACTACCAGCGCACCAAGGTCGACGCCGGCACCATCGACGTGAAGCACGACTTCGGCGGCGGCCTGGTGCTGCGCAACGTCACGCGCTCGAGCACCTCGACCAACGACTACATCTGGACCCAGCCCGACGACAGCCGCGGCAACTTCCTGGTCAACGGCAGCGTCTGGCGCCGGCCCAACAACCGCGTGTCGGACACCGAATCGCTGGTCAACCAGACCAGCCTGACGGGCAAGTTCGAGACCGCCGGCATCAAGCACAGCTTCACCACCGGCATCGAGCTGGGCAAGGAATCCACCACCAAGGGCAGCTACCTGTTCCTGCAGGACGCCAAGACCGGCTTCGAGTCGTACCCGCGCTCGGGCGTCAGCGGCCTGAACTGCGCCGTGGGCTCGGGCATCCGCAGCAACTTCAACTGCACCTCGGCGCTCAGCCCGACGCCGTACGACCCGTGGACCGGCGCCATCACCAATTCGCCGGCCGTGACCGAAGTCAAGACCACCACCAACTCGGTCTACGCCTTCGACACCATCGAGTTCAATCCGCAGTGGTCGCTGAACCTCGGCCTGCGCTGGGACGACTACAAGACCCGCGCGGTCACGCCCGCCTACATCGCGCCGTTCGCGACCACGGCCTCGGTGCCCAGCAGCGCCCTGAGCGGCTCGACCAGCGTGGCCGTGGCCGCCGGCCGCATGGTCCCGGGCATCGAGCTGGAGAACAAGGCCTCGTTCCTGAACTACCAGGTCGGCGCGGTCTACAAGCCGGCGCCCAACGGCAGCATCTACGTGTCCTACGGCACCTCGTCGACGCCCCCCGGCACCGACGCCGGTGACGGCGCCGACGGCATCAGCGCGGCCATCCGCAACCTGAAGCCGCAGGAAAGCCGCAGCATCGAACTCGGCACCAAGTGGGAAGTGCTCGACCGCCGCCTGGTGCTGACCTCGGCGATCTTCCGCACCGACATGAACAATGCCCGCACCACCGCGGCCGACGGCTCGACGCAGAACGTCGGCAAGAAGCGCGTGGAAGGCATCGAGTTCGGCGTGGCCGGCAGCATCACCCGCGACTGGCAGGTGTTCGGCGGCTACACGCACCTGAACGCGAAGATCACGGACAACGGCTACACGCTGTCGGGCACGACGTACATCGCCTCGCCGTTCAACGGCAACGCGTTCCCGAACACGCCGAAGGACAGCGCGACGCTGTGGACCACCTATACCGTGATGCCCGGCCTCACGATCGGCGGCGGCGCCACCTACGTCGGCAAGCAGTACGGCAACGTCAACAACACGAAGTGGATCCCGTCGTACATCAAGTACGACGCGATGGTGAGCTACGTGGTCAACAAGAACCTCAGCCTGCAGCTGAACGTCCAGAACCTGACCAACAAGTACTACTTCGACAAGGCCTCCCGAGTTCGACACCAACCGCGCTAAGTGCTTGATTTGTATGGGCCAAGACTCTCGGCTGCCACTACAGCAGGCTCAATTGGGTGTCTTGCTGGGGTTTTTTGATCTTCAGTGCGGCCAGCACATCGGTCTGGCGTTGGACGATGGAAGAGACGCCCGCAATGGGCGCGGCATTGTTGATGCTCACACGGTGGCGCTGAATTCGCCGCAAGTCCGCCAGGGCAGCCTCCGGTGACAAATCGCTGCCACTCATCTTCAGGCGCTGGCGCATCACGCGGTACAGGATCAGGGCCAGCATGCAAATGCTCGCATGCGCCTTGATGCGCTCGGGCAGGCGGTGGAACACCGGCGCAATCTCGATCTCCGACTTCAGCACCCGAAATCCCCGTTCGATGTCTGCCAGTGCCTTGTAGCGCTGCACCACCTCTTTGGGTGTCAAGTCCGCCACGTTGGTCACCAGCAGCAGCTTGCCATCCATCGCCTGGGCGCGGGCCAGAGCTGCCTGGTCGATGTCATACGTGAACAGATCGGCATGCAAATCGACCTTGATGATGCGCTTGAGGTGCGCCTCGCTCACCTCATGGAAGAAGCGTGCCGTCACACCCGCATCAGACAGCTTTCTACCCCGGTGTGCCTTGCCTGCATCTTGCGAATCGAGCTTGCCCACCAGCTGGTCGGCGCGCTGGCGCAATTGGTCAATGCGCGCCTGACGACTGGCAGTCTGCTCGGCCGCCTGCTGCGGGTTATGGGCCGCCACCAGACGAAGACCCTGCCATTGCGCCTCATCGATAGTCTCTTCTGTCGTTTCTTGCTCTGATGCGCGGGCTCGGGCTCGGGCGTTGATCGGCTCCAGTATGTCTGCGAACTCGCCATAGCGCCGCCCCGGCACTGCCAGGATGAACTCCAGCGCTTGATCGGTTGATCCGCTGGCCCCACCCGACAAGCGCAACTCGGACAAGGCCTCTATGTTGTCCAGCGAAAGCAGCCCACGGTCAGCCACCACCACCAGGCGGCGGATGTGCGGGTAACGCGCCATCACCTTCTTCAAGGTCGGCTCCAACGTCGGTGCCTCGGCTGTGTTGCCCGCAAACACCTCGTGATAGATAGGCATGCCGTCGGCTGTTTGCACCACGCCGAGCATGAATTGGCGCACCACCATGCCTTCCTTGGACATCCCATAGCGGCGCACGTCACCCTCTTGCTGGCTCAGTCCTTGGGCGCGGATGGTGGTCAGGTCGTAGAACACCACCGACAGATCCTCATCAATCAGCGGGCGCAAAGGCCCGCCACGCATTCATCCACCGCGTCCTGGTGGTCCATGAGCGCATCCATGCTGCGCAGCAGTTGCTGGTGGGTGAGTGCCTCTGCATCGATACCCGGCATGCTGACGGTTTGCAGCCAGCGCAGCACCCCGAGCTTGGAGTCGGGGTCGCACAGCCGGTTAAAGACCATCACCCGCAGGGCATGCTCGATGGGGTTGGTAAAGCGTGCGCGGCGAAAGACAGCAGCCAAGCCATCGAAACCCAACTCGTGCCAGAGTTGATCCAGCGCCCAGACATCGCCCAGGGCCAGTGCGGATTCAAAACGCACCTGGGGAACGGATGTCTCACTCAGTGAGCGACCCTTGGCGCGAAGCAGACCGCCCAGCAGTGAGTCGACTTGTCCATCTGTTTCGTCCACCCGCCCGATGGTGGCCAGCGTGCGCTGGCGGGGTTTGCCGTGTTCGTCTCGGAAGGACTCCACCAACTGGGCGTAGGTGTGGCCGCCTGAGCGGGTGAGCTTGATGAACATAGAAGAAGTGTAGCAAAAAAATACGGGCAATTGCCAACACATCAGCAATAAAACATTGCCACTACATAAAAATCAAAACGCCTCAGCTAAGTGCTTGATTCATATGGCACCGGTCCGCGAAAACATCGGAAAACGGCGGTTTGGTGTCGAACTCGGGAGGCCTATGCGTCGCACTACGCGACCGTGGGCGCGGGCCGCTCGGCCTCGCTGACCGCTTCGTTCTCGTTCTGACGCAGCAGGGAGGGTGCCCGCGGGCGCCCTCCTCTTTCCTCGTGCCGGTCGCGTCCGTTGCATCCGCAGCGTTCATACTCGGCGGCGAAAGCCGGCCATGGACGGGCCGGACGACCGCACGATGGAAAAGAACTCCCCCTTCCTGCAGATCAGGAACCTCCGCACACGCGGCGCCGGCGCCATCGACCTGAGCGCCGCGCGCGGCGAATGCATCTGCATCCTCGGCAAATCGGGCTCCGGCAAGAGCGTGTTCCTGCGGCTGGTGGCCGACCTCGACCCCGGTGAAGGCACCGTCGCGCTCGACGGCGTCGACCGCGGCTCGCTGAGCGGACCCCGATGGCGCCAGCGCGTCGTCTACCAGGCGGCGGAGCCCGCATGGTGGGCGCCCACCGTGGCCGCGCATTTCCCCGACGATACCCATGCCCGGCTCGGCGCCTGGATGGAAGAAATCGGCCTTTCCACCGGCCTGCTCGACACCGAGATTCCCCGCCTTTCCACCGGCGAGCGCCAGCGCCTGGCGCTGCTGCGCTCGCTCGCGCGCGAGCCCGCGGTGCTGCTGCTCGACGAGCCCACCGCGTCGCTGGACACCGAATCGACGCTCGTCGTCGAAGCCATGCTGGGCCGCCGGCTGGCGCAGGGGCTGACGATCCTGATGGTCACGCACTCGCGCGAGCAGGCCGCGCGCATCGGCCAGCGCCGCTTCGAGATGGCCGACGGCCAGCTGAGGAGCGCCGCATGAACGCCACCATCCACCTGGACGCCACCGACCTGATGCTGGCCACGCTGCTGGTGCTGCTGAACGCCGGCGCCTCGCTGGCGCTGCACCTGCGGCTGCACCGCCAGGTGCTGTGGGCGGCGGCGCGCATGGTGGTGCAGCTGCTGCTGGTGGGGCTGGTGCTGCGCTTCGTGTTCAGCGCGGCGTCGCCGGCGGTCACGCTCACCATCGTGGTGCTGATGATCCTGGCGGCGGCCCGCGAAGTGGCGGTGCGCCCGTCGTACCGGCTGGCGCGCGGCGGCAACTTCCGCATCGGCGCGGCCGCCGTGGGCATATCGAGCGTGGCGACCGTGGTGCTGGCGCTCATGACCGCGATCCGCCCGCAGCCCTGGTACGACCCGCGCTACGCGATCCCGCTCATGGGCATCGTGCTGGGCAGCGTGCTCAATTCCGCGAGCCTGGGCCTGGACAGCTTCTTCGAAGGCGTGACCACCGGGCGCGCGCGCATCGAGGCGCAACTGTCGCTCGGCGCGACCATCCACGAGGCGCTGTCGGAGCTCACGCGCGCGTCGATCCGGCGCGGGATGATCCCGATCATCAACCAGATGTCGGCCGCCGGCGTCATCACGCTGCCCGGCATCATGACCGGCCAGTTGCTGGCCGGCATGGACCCGGTGGAGGCCGCCAAGTACCAGATCCTGCTGCTGTTCCTGCTGACCGGCGCGGGCGGCCTCGCGGCGGCGGGCTCGGTCTACCTGGCGGCGCGCTCGATGACCGACGACCGGCAGCGGCTGCGCTCCGACCGCCTGAGCTGAGGCTGGCCACGCGACTGACTTCCCTGATTTCTTACGGAGACAAGATGACCATCGACACATTGCACATCGGCGTGGTCGGCTGCTCGGCCGAAGGCGCGGCGCTTTGCTACCGCACGCTGTGCGTGGAAGGCGCCCGCTACCTTGGGCAGCCGCATGCGCACCCGGAGGTTTCGGTGCACACGCATTCGCTCGCCAGCTATGTCGACTGCCTCGACAGCGGCGACATCGACGGCGTCGCGCAACTGATGCTGTCTTCCGCGCGCAAGCTCGCGGCGGCCGGCGCCGACTTCCTGATCTGCCCCGACAACACCATCCACCAGGCGATGCACCGCGTGCTGCCGCAGTCGCCGCTGCCCTGGCTGCACATCGCCGAAGTGGTCGCGGCGGAGGCTGCGTCGCGCGGCTTCCGCCGCGTGGGCGTGCTGGGCACGCGCTGGCTGGTCGACAGCGAGGTCTATCCGCGGGCGCTGTCCGATGCCGGCCTGGTCGCCGTGCGGCTCGACGCCGCGGAGCGCGCCGAAGTCGGCCGCATCATCATGGACGAGCTGGTGTGCGGCGTGTTCCGCCCCGAGTCGACGGCGGTGCTCCAGCGGATGATCGAAGAACTGAAAGCGCACGGCTGCGATGCGGTGGCGCTGGGCTGCACCGAGCTTCCGCTGGTGCTGAACGACGGCAACTCCGCGCTGCCCACGCTCGACTCGACACGCCTGCTCGCGCACGCGGCATTGCGCCGCGCGACGGCGGGCTGACGCGGGTCCGTCAGCGCACGCCGGCGATCAGCCGCGCCTCGCTGCACAGCCGTTCGCCGAAGTCTTCGCTGCGCGCCTCGAAACCGTAGGCCGCGGCGCGCCGCAGCGCGAAGGCGGTGACGTCCCTCATGTAGGTCTGGCCTGGCTTGCGCCCGGCCGCCGCCCGGGCCTCGAAGTCGGCCTGGAAGTCGCGCGCCCATTCCTCGTACAGCTGGTAGCGGTCCCGGTGGTCGCCGGGGTAGCGCGACAACGCCAGCGCCTGCGCGATGTCGACCAGCGGCACCGTGAAAGGAATGTCGTTCTGCTCATGCATGCGCGCCGGGCCTCTCAGAACTTGCCCAGCACGTTCAGGAACCAGCCCTTGCTGCGGTAGCTCATGTCGGTGAGGTTGTCCGAGTAGTCGGTGAAGTTGTAGCCCACGCCCACCTTCAGGTTCTCGTTGACGTGGTAGTACGCCGCCGTGACCCAGCCGTTCTTGCGGTCCTGCAGCTCCCGGGCGCGCAGCGAGCGCCACTCGACCATCCAGTCCCAGTTGCGCACCAGCTTCCAGTCGACGCGCAGCACCGCGAGCTCGGCCGAGCTCTTGAACCACGGCGCCGAGCTGTCGCGGCTCGCGCGCAGGTCGCCGCGCCGCCAGGCGTACTTGCCGCCCAGCGTCCAGCGCTCGTTGAGGTCCCAGGTGGCGTCGATGGCGAACACATGGCTGCGCTGCTGGTAGTCGATGCCGGTGGTCGACACCGTGCCCAGGCTCGAATCGACACCGCTCGACACCACCTGCCCCGGCGACGACAGGTCGTACAGGTAGGTGTACTTGAACAGCAGGTTCAGCCGGTCGTTGAACGCGGGGCGCAGCGCATAGCCGATCATGGCCTCGGTGTACTTGGCCGCGGCCAGCACGCCGGTGCTGCTGTCGCTGTCGGCCCAGTTGAACTTGCCGAGCCAGCGCGAGTCGTCGTCCACCTTCCAGGTGAAGGAGTTCTTCAGCAGCCAGCTGGTGCGGGTCTCGGACGTGGTGCGGTCCTTGCGGTATTCGAGGCCGCCGCTGTACTTCAGGCGCTCGCTCGAATAGCCGGTGGTGAAGGCGATGGCCTCGCGCCGCGTGGCGCCCAGCGTCTCGGCGCCGACCCAGCCGTTCTCGAAGTTCACGCCGAAGGTCCAGCGCGTGTCGGGCGCGTACTGCACGCCGTAGGCATGCGTGAGGCCCGGCTGCGTGCCGGTGGCCTGGCGGTGCTCGGTGAACATGGTCAGGCCGTCGCCCACGCGCGAGCGCACGCCGGTCACCAGCGTGCCGCCGCGGCCGATCAGGTTCTCGTCGGTGCGGCCGGTGTCGGCCACGTAGGTCATGTAGAGGCTGGAGCGGTCGTCGTACTGGTAGTCGACGCCGGCCTTGCCGGCGAGGCCGCCGTCGCCGGTGGAGAGTTCGCCGCGCAGCGCCAGCTTGTCGTTGACGCGGTAGCGCCCGCCGAAGCCCAGGCGGTCGTTCTCCAGCCGCGTGCCGGTGCGCCGCAGCGTCTTCTGCGCGAAGCCGTAAGCGCTCCAGCGGTCGCTGCCGGTGTATTCGAGCTGCACGGCGGCATCGGCGCGCTCGCCCGACACGGCCTGCGTGGTGGGCAGCGAGGGGCTGGTGATGATGGCGTCGCCGGTCTTGTCGTCGTAGCGGATGCCCAGGCCGAGCTTCCACTCGGGCGACAGGCGCAGCGCGTACTGCGCGTCCAGCACGCTGCTGTTGTAGCCGTCGCGCTCGTCGCGGCGGTCCGCCTTCAGCCGCAGTTCGCCGTTCTCGCCCTTCTCGCCGAAAGGCACGGTGGCGGCCGCGCCCACCTGGCGCGTGGCGTTGCTCGCGTACTGGCCCGGCGCGGAGAAGCCGGCGTCGCGCGACTGCGCATAGGCGCTCACCCGGCCGCCGCCGCGGATGTCGAAGTCCGCCAGGTCGGCCTGGCCTTCGAGGCGCCAGGCGTTGGCATTGCCGGTCGGCCCGCTGCCCAGCAGCGAACCCACGGCGCCGTTGCGGCCGCTGAAGTTGAAGCCGCCGTCCATCGAGTCGAGCTGGCCGGTGCCCGGGCCCTTGCTGCGCGCGAACTCGCCCTTGAAGTAGGTGTTCTCGGTCTTGCGCAGCGTCAGGTCCACGCCGGCCAGGCGCTGGTCGGCGCCGATCTGGTCCTGCCGCGAAGCGGTCACGCCCACGCCCACGTGGTCGTTGGCCCACCACGACACGCGCCCGCCGATGGCCAGCGAATTCAGCGAGGTGGCGATGGGCGTGTATTCGTAGTCCACCACCAAGTAGGTCGGCATGCCGGTGAAGCCGCCGGCGCGCACCAGCGAGCCGTCGTCCGACAGGCTGGGCAGCGGCGCCGACAGCAGCACGCGGCCCTGCAGGTAGTCGATCTCGTAGTCGGAGCTGGGCACGAGCTGCGTGCGCTTGAGCACCAGGCCCGAGTCGCGGTCGCGGATCTCCAGCGTCACGCGCTCGGCGCCGCGCGTGATGTCCTGGTTGCGCAGGTAGTAGAGCGAGCCGCCGGTGCCGCGGAATTCCTCGCGCGCGGCCAGCGTGCCGGGCTCGGCCGCGAAGGCGTCGACCTTCAGCCGCGCTTCGCCGAACGAGGTCGACTCGTCGCCCAGGTAGCGGCCATGGAAGCCGTAGAGGCCGCGGCTCACGCGGGTGAGTTCGGTGTCGCCGAAGTTGAGCTTGAAGTTGCCCCACATCGCCTGCGAGCGGCCGTCGTCCACGCGCAGGTAGAAGCGGCCCTGCGTGGGCGCGTCCTGGATCGACGTGGAGTCGTCGCCGAAGGTGGTCCACGAATCCTCTGGGTCGAAGCGGCGGAACAGCGAGGTCGGGTCCTTGCGGTCGAGGTTGCGGAACAGCTCCTTCAGCGGCCGTTCCTCGGTGTCGACGCTGGCCGTCAGCGTCCAGCGGTCGTTGAGCTGGCCCTTGGCATAGCCGGCGATGCGGCCTTCGCTCCAGCCGCCACCGCCGTAGCGGTTCTTGTCGTTGGTCATGATCGCGGCCGGGCCGCTCACGCTGTTGCTGCCCACCGTGAGGTCGGCCTGCCCGACGAAGAACCAGTCGCTCGCGGGCAGCTCGAAGTCGCGGCGGTAGGCGCGCGTGGCGCCCTGCGCGTCGGTGACGGCGATCTCGCCGGTCTGCACGCGGCGCGGCACCAGCTGCTGGAACACGAAGCGCCCGCTCTCGTCCACCGGCACCGCGAAGCCCAGCGCGCGCACCGTCTCGCCGGGGCGGATGGCCGCGCCGCTGGCGGTGACGGTGCCGGCCGCGAGCGGAATGTTGGCGATGGCGATGTTGTTCATGCCGTAGCCGCGCAGCAGCTCGCGCGCGGGGTCGGGCGGCGTGCCCTTCTCGGGCACGTGGCGTTTGGCCAGCAAGAGCGACAGGTCGTCGGTCTCGTCGAAGCGGCCCTGGCGGTCGTACACGCGCACGCGGTAGTAGAGCTTGGTGCCCGCGTCGGCGGCGCCGTCGGTGAGGCGGTCGAGCAGGCCGTCAGGCACCTGCCATTCGCCGCGCAGGCCGGCGTCCAATGGCACGGTGGCCAGCAGGCGGCGCTGCATCACGTCGTTGGCGGTGAACACGCGCAGCTCGGCCTTCGAGGTGAACAGCAGGTAGTTGCTGTAGCCGGCGAAGCGCACGGTGTCGCCGGCCACCACGGTGGTGGGCCAGGCGCTGGCGCTCAGGCGGCGCGGCTGCGAGAGGTTGTCGTACTGCAGGCGCAGCTGGTTGCGCTCGAGCTGCACGTCGACGCAGCGCTGGCGGTCGGCGCTGGTGGTGCCGTCGCCGGCAGTGGCCTTGCCGTCGGCCGTGAGCAGCTGGCCGTCCACGCTCAGGCGCAGCGGCGCGTCGTCGGTGCCAAAGGCGGTGAAGGTGCGGCACACGCCGGGGTCGGCCACCGCCGGCGCGGGCGCCACGGCCACGGGCGCGTCGCGCCAGTACACGCGTACCTCGACGCGGCGGTTGGCGGCCCAGTTGGCCGGGTCGGTGGCGGGCGTGGCCACGGGCACGTCGGGGCCGCGCGATGTGGCGGCCGCCGCGCCTTCGGGCAGGCCCAGGCGCTGCGTGAGGTAGCGCGCCACCTGCTGCGCGCGCGCCAGCCCCAGCGCATGGTTGTCGGCGAAGCGCTCGCGCGACTTCGCGCTCAGCGCCTGGGTGTCGGTGTGGCCGACGATCTCGAAGCGCAGGCCGTCGCGGCCCTTCACCTGTTCGGCGATGCGGTCGAGCCGCGCGCGGTCGGCCGGCGCGAGCCCGTCGGCGCCCGATTCGAAATGCGGCGTGCCGGTGTCGCTGCGCTCGGCGCCCGGCACGGGCGGCGGCGTCGGGCCGGCCGCCGCCACTGGCGCGCTCGCGTCGCCCAGCACGAAGGTGGCCTTGGGCAGCTCGCGCTCGCTGCTGCGCGGCAGGAGGCGCGTGCCGTCGATGTCCACGGCGCGCGGGTCCGGCGCGGCCTGGTCGTGCATGCGGCCACGCACGGCCGACTCCTGCGCGGCCGCGAGCCCCATGCCCATGCAGGCGGCGGTGACGGCGCCCGCGAGGGCGATGCGCTTGGGTAGCTTTCTTTTCATGTCGGCTCGCTGGCTCGGGTTCTGTGCGAAGGGGCGGGTCATGGCTTGCTGCCCTCCTGCGTGGCGGCGGGCACGAGTTCGACCTCGACGTCGAGGTTGAACAGCGGCGGCGCGTTGCCGTCGGCGCGGGCGCGCTGCTCGCCCAGCTGCTTCCAGCGCGCGAGCACCGCGGCCTTCACCGCGTCGGTGCGCTGGCGGCCCAGCGATGCGGGCTCGCCGGGCGCGGCGCGGTAGGCCAGCCGCAGCACCGAGGTCTTCTCCGCCAGCACGCTCACCGTGCGGTCGAGCTCGGGCACGAAGCCGGGGCGCAGCGCGGCGGCGCCGTCCTCGAAGGCCGCGCCCTGCAGCGCGAGCCGCACCACGCGGTGCACGGTGGCGCCGAAGTTGATCTTCAGCACCTTGCCGCGCGTGGCGCGCTCGGCCGCCGGGTTCTCGCTGGTGGTGCGGTAGCCCGATGGCAGCGTGCGCTCGTCGAGCTTCAGCACCAGGTTGCTGCCGGTGCCTTCCTTCGGAATGGCGGCGCAGGCGATGTGGTAGCGGCCCTCGGCGTCGGTGGTCACCAGCACGCCGTTGACGGTGGCGATGCGCACGTTCGCGATGCCGGGCTCGCCCTCGTCCTGGTAGCCGTTGGCGTTCCTGTCGTCGTAGACCTTGCCGATCACGTCGGTGCAGTCGAACAGCGCGTCGGGCACCACCCGCACGGTGGCGGTGGCCAGGTTCGACAGCGTGCGGCCGCCCACGCCCTGCGTGGCGACGACCTGGTTGACGAACTCGCCCTCGCCCACGCCGACCCCCACGCCCGCGACCATCAGGTATTCCTTGGTCTCGTTGGGCGCGAAGTTCTGGCCGGGCACCACCAGCTGGCGGCCGTTGAGCTGCGGCACCACCGGCAGCGCCACGCCGCCGGGCAGCGTGCGCACCGTGAGCGAGCCCGGCACGTAGCGAAAGCCCGGCGGCAGCGTGTCGACCACGGCCACGCCCGGCACGGGGTTGCCGCGCGTGTTGCGCGCCGTGATGCGGTACGGCAGCAGCTCGCCCTTCTTCACGGTGAGCTTCGAGGTCGTCTTGCGCAACTCGATGAGCGTGGCGTCCGACGGGTCCAGCGGAATGTTGTTGGCCACCACGTGCTGGCCGCCGCCGCCCGGCATCTGGAACACCATGTAGTAACCCGCGCCCGGCACCAGGGCCGCGCCGGGGCTCACCACGCAGGGGTTGGTCTGCGCGGGCGCCGGGCCGTTGGCCGGGGCCGAGCACGACTGCGTGCCCAGCGCGCCGGCGGCGGCCGGATAGATCGACGAGGGCAGGTAGTTGCCCGGCGGCGTGACCACCAGGCGGTACTCGCCGGCCGGCGCGCCCGGCAGCACGAAGAAGTCGTAGTAGCCCGACGGACCGGTCGTGTAGCTGTCGCGGCCGTCGAACAGGTGCTGCGCCGGATCGAACCCGGGCGGGCCCACCAGGCGCACCACCGCGCCGGGCACGGGCGTGCCGCTGACGCTGTCGTACACCACGCCGCCCGGGTCGTACGGCAGGTCCTGCTTCTGCACGTTGGCGCCCGGGTTCACTCGCACCTTGATGGTGAAGCGCGGATCGCTCGGCGAAGGCGTGGGGTACGGGCCGCCCGCGCCGTTCTGCGATGCGTCGGTCGGCCACACGCCGCCGACGTAGCGGCCGTCCGGCGAGCGGAAGCGCACGCGGTATTCGCCCGGCACGAGGTCGCCGAAGCGGTAGCCGCCGTCGGCGCCGGTGGTCACGCTGTAGAGCACGGTGGCCGCGTTCTCGGCGCAGGCGTTGCCGCCGTCGGCGCAGCGCAGCAGCTCCACGGTCCAGCCTTCGCCGCCGCCCTCGCCCGAATCGCGGCTGCGGTTGTGGTTCAGGTCGAACCACACGTTGCCGGTGAGCGAGGCGGGCTGGCTGCTGTGCTCGGTGAAGTCGTAGCCGGTGCCGTGCGCGTCCAGCCCGGTGATGTTCACGCGGATCTGGTTCGGGCCCTGCGCGGTGCCGCCCAGGGTGCCGGGCACGGCGATGCCTTCCTCGTAGCCGGCCGGCTGCGTCTCGGTGATGGTGTAGCCGCCGCTGCCGGGCAGCGGCAGGCCGGGCAGCTCGTAGCGGCCGTTGGCGTCGGTGACGGCGGTGCGCGTCACCGGCTGGCCCGCGGCGTCGGTGCCGGTGAGCGTGATGGTCACGCCCGGGATCGGCAGGTCCTGCGGCTCGCGTGTGCCGTTGCGGTTGGCGTCGTTGTAGACGGTGCCCGCCAGCGAGGCGCCGCGTTCGCCGAAGTTGTAGTTGTCGCCGTTGCCGCCGCGGTAGGCGATGGCGCTGATGACGTCGTTGCCCAGCGTGCCGCTGGGCACGCCGTCGAGCGTGCCCACGGCGTCCAGGCCGTCGGCATAGGTCACGGGCTGCGTCTCGCGGATGGTGTAGCCGGCGGCGTCGGCCGGCAGCAGGCCGGTGAAGACATAGCGGCCGGTGGCGTCGGTGACCACGGTGGCGTTCACCGCCAGGCCGCTGGCCGAGCGGCCGGTCAGCGTGAGCGTGACGCCGGGGATGCCGGGCTCGCCGGCCTGGCGGATGCCGTCGTTGTTGTTGTCGACGTACACCCAGCCCGCGATCTGGCCGCCGCGCTCGCCGAAGTTGTAGTCGATGCCCACGTCTTCCGACACCAGCGCGATGCCGCCGAAACGGTCGTTCACGTTGCCCGGATTGGCCACGCCGCGCGGCGCGCCGTTCACGGTGCCGAGCGACTCGGGGCCGTCGGCCACGCCGGCGGGCTGCGTCTCGTCGATCTGGTAGGTGCCGGGCACGAGCTTGTCGAACAGGTAGCCGCCGTCGGCACCGGTCTGCACCGTGCGGTCCACGGCGTTGCCCAGGAAG